>NZ_JAMSKS010000050.1:1902-5362 GCF_024436645.1 Rhodococcus sp. T9N
GTGGTTGTTTGTGTGTTGTTTGAGAACTGCACAGTGGACGCGAGCATCTTTGTTGTAAGTAATGAAGAGCGTACGGTGGATGCCTTGGCACCAGGAGCCGATGAAGGACGTAGGAGGCTGCGATAAGCCTCGGGGAGCTGTCAACCGAGCTGTGATCCGAGGATGTCCGAATGGGGAAACCCAGCACGAGTGATGTCGTGTTACCCGCGCCTGAATATATAGGGCGTGTGGAGGGAACGTGGGGAAGTGAAACATCTCAGTACCCACAGGAAGAGAAAACAACCGTGATTCCGTGAGTAGTGGCGAGCGAAAGCGGAAGAGGCTAAACCATGGGTGTGTGATAGCCGGCAGGTGTTGCATTCGTGGGGTTGTGGGGTTCATTTTGTCAATACTGCCGTGTTGGCCAACAGTAAGAAATCACAGGGTTAGTGGAAGTGGTCTGGAACGGCCTGTCGTAGAGGGTGAGAATCCCGTACACGAAAACTTTGTGACTGTTGTAATGGAAACCCAAGTAGCACCGGGCCCGTGAAATCTGGTGTGAATCTGTCGGGACCACCCGATAAGCCTGAATACTCCCTGGTGACCGATAGCGGACTAGTACCGTGAGGGAAAGGTGAAAAGTACCCCGGGAGGGGAGTGAAATAGTACCTGAAACCGTGCGCTTACAATCCGTCAGAGCCTTCGAGCAGTTTACTGCTGGGGGTGATGGCGTGCCTTTTGAAGAATGAGCCTGCGAGTTAGTGGCATGTCGCGAGGTTAACCCGTGTGGGGTAGCCGTAGCGAAAGCGAGTCCGAATAGGGCGATCGTAGTGGCATGCTCTAGACCCGAAGCGGAGTGATCTACCCATGGCCAGGTTGAAGCGACGGTAAGACGTCGTGGAGGACCGAACCCACTTAGGTTGAAAACTGAGGGGATGAGTTGTGGGTAGGGGTGAAAGGCCAATCAAACTCCGTGATAGCTGGTTCTCCCCGAAATGCATTTAGGTGCAGCGTCGCGTGTTTCTCACCGGAGGTAGAGCTACTGGATGGTCTAGGGGGCCCACAAGCTTACCGAAATCAGCCAAACTCCGAATGCCGGTGAGTGAGAGCGCGGCAGTGAGACTGCGGGCGATAAGGTTCGTAGTCGAGAGGGAAACAGCCCAGATCGCCAGCTAAGGTCCCTAAGCGTGTACTAAGTGGAAAAGGATGTGGGGTCGCGAAGACAACCAGGAGGTTGGCTTAGAAGCAGCCACCCTTGAAAGAGTGCGTAATAGCTCACTGGTCAAGTGATCCTGCGCCGACAATGTAGCGGGGCTCAAGTACACCACCGAAGCTGCGGCATTCACGCAATAGCCCCCCTTCACTCTGCGGAGTGTTGGGCAGGTGTGTGGATGGGTAGGGGAGCGTCGTGTGGCCATGGAAGCGGCAGGGTGACCTA
This sequence comes from Rhodococcus sp. T9N, assembly GCF_024436645.1. NCBI lineage: Bacteria > Bacillati > Actinomycetota > Actinomycetes > Mycobacteriales > Nocardiaceae > Rhodococcus > Rhodococcus sp. T9N. The sequence goes on from NZ_JAMSKS010000050.1 coordinate 3,320, forward strand.
GCCGTGGAGGCCACACGAGTGAGAATGCAGGCATGAGTAGCGAAAGACGAGTGAGAAACTCGTCCGCCGAATGACCAAGGGTTCCTGGGCCAGGTTAATCCGCCCAGGGTGAGTCGGGACCTAAGACGAGGCCGACAGGCGTAGCCGATGGACAACGGGTTGATATTCCCGTACCCGTGTGAACGCGCCCATGGTGAATCAGTGATACTAACCATCCTGAAGCCACGAGAAGACCTTCGGGTCTCGAGTTGGTGGATGCATGGGACCTGATCTGGTAGTAGCCAAGCGATGGGGTGACGCAGGAAGGTAGCTGAGCCAGTCAGTGGTAATACTGGTGTAAGCGTGTAGGGCGTGACCTAGGCAAATCCGGGTCGCACACAAGCCTGAGACGTGATGCGTAGCCGATTGAGGCGAATTCAGTGATCCTATGCTGCCGAGAAAAGCCTCTAGCGAGCTTTCACACGGCCCGTACCCCAAACCGACACAGGTGGTCAGGTAGAGAATACTAAGGCGATCGAGATAACTATGGTTAAGGAACTCGGCAAAATGCCCCCGTAACTTCGGGAGAAGGGGGGCCCTGTCTGGTGACGACATTTACTGTCTGAGCTGGGTGGGGCCGCAGAGACCAGTGAGAAGCGACTGTTTACTAAAAACACAGGTCCGTGCGAAGTCGTAAGACGATGTATACGGACTGACGCCTGCCCGGTGCTGGAAGGTTAAGAGGACCGGTTAGTTCCTTCGGGAGCGAAGCTGAGAATTTAAGCCCCAGTAAACGGCGGTGGTAACTATAACCATCCTAAGGTAGCGAAATTCCTTGTCGGGTAAGTTCCGACCTGCACGAATGGCGTAACGACTTCTCAGCTGTCTCAACCGTAGACTCGGCGAAATTGCATTACGAGTAAAGATGCTCGTTACGCGCGGCAGGACGAAAAGACCCCGGGACCTTCACTACAGCTTGGTATTGGTGTTCGGTTCGGTTTGTGTAGGATAGGTGGGAGACTGTGAAACGGTGACGCCAGTTATCGTGGAGTCGTTGTTGAAATACCACTCTGATCGAATTGGACCTCTAACCTCGGACCATGATCTGGTTCAGGGACAGTGCCTGGTGGGTAGTTTAACTGGGGCGGTTGCCTCCCAAAATGTAACGGAGGCGCCCAAAGGTTCCCTCAGCCTGGTTGGCAATCAGGTGTCGAGTGCAAGTGCACAAGGGAGCTTGACTGTGAGACTGACAGGTCGAGCAGGGACGAAAGTCGGGACTAGTGATCCGGCACCGGCAAGTGGAAGCGGTGTCGCTCAACGGATAAAAGGTACCCCGGGGATAACAGGCTGATCTTCCCCAAGAGTCCATATCGACGGGATGGTTTGGCACCTCGATGTCGGCTCGTCGCATCCTGGGGCTGGAGTAGGTCCCAAGGGTTGGGCTGTTCGCCCATTAAAGCGGCACGCGAGCTGGGTTTAGAACGTCGTGAGACAGTTCGGTCTCTATCCGCCGCGCGCGTTAGAAACTTGAGGAAGGCTGTCCCTAGTACGAGAGGACCGGGACGGACGAACCTCTGGTGTGCCAGTTGTTCCGCCAGGAGCACCGCTGGTTAGCTACGTTCGGAAGGGATAACCGCTGAAAGCATCTAAGCGGGAAGCCTGTTCCAAGATGAGGTTTCTCACCCCCTCGAGGGGGTAAGGCCCCCGGCAGACCACCGGGTTGATAGGCCAGAACTGGAAGTGCAGTAATGCATGCAGGTGACTGGTACTAATAGGCCGAGGACTTACCACAAAGAAGCTACGCGTCCACTGTGCGGTATCTGAAACAACACACAGATACTGATGAGAAACCCTGTTTTCTCCATCCCCCAACACCAGAAACTGGTGTTGACGGGTGGTGAAACCAGGTGATCAGAAGAAGGTTACTGTGACAGTTTCATAGAGTTACGGCGGTCATAGCGAAGGGGAAACGCCCGGTCCCATTCCGAACCCGGAAGCTAAGCCCTTCAGCGCCGATGGTACTGCACTCGACAGGGTGTGGGAGAGTAGGACACCGCCGAACAC
>NZ_JAMSKS010000051.1:0-5224 GCF_024436645.1 Rhodococcus sp. T9N
TGCCTGCCGCTCGGCCAGTCGAATCCGAAGCTGCGAATCCTGTTCCGGCGTCAGAGCCACCAGAGGCTTCCTGCCGAGCGCAATCCGCCTGGCGTAGCGATGAGCCTGCGGCGGAGTCAAACCGAGCTCCTGGAGGATGTGAGACGCCTCCTCCATCGCTTCCCGCTTCGCTTCCGGGAGGGACTTCAGCGAGTCGTAGTACGCCTCCTTCGCGTACTTGACGATCGCCGCCGGCAACGGCTTGAAACCTTCCGTCTCGAGCCGGTAGGCCCGGGCCACGCCCGCGAGGAGATCCTCACGAGCGAGCCCGGACTCGGCGAACACTTCCGCCCACGCAACCTGGATTCCGTCGCCACCCGCAGGGAACCAGGGGTCATTGGCTGCGCACTTCATGAGCACCTGGGTCGCGGTTTCGATTGCCTCGGCGGCAACATCGGGATTCATGAGATTTCCTTTTGCGTTCCGAAGAGGACCGACTCGACGAGCTGATCACCCCGCTCGCGGTAACTCTGGATTTTTGCGTCCTGCTTTGAGACCGCAGGGGTGGCGCGAGGATCGAAGCGTGGAGTGATCGGTCCGTCGAGCCACATGTCTGCTCGGAGCCACCCGCCCGGAAGCTTCGTGTAGGCGTCCTCGCGGTTGGGATCTTCGGTGTATCGGATTGCCCCTGCGATCAACTCGGCGTTCGTGGCCCGCTTGATCGCCGCTTGCCATGCCTTGAGCGCATCTCGCTTCTGCTCCCGCTTCGGGTACGCGGACCAGAACTCTTCGAATGCTGTCGGATAGGAATTGCGGACGTCCGACACCGCAGGTTCGGACAAGGTAGTTATCCCCTGTTCCTCTGTTCCCCTGTTCCCCTGTTCCCCTGTTCCAGGCACGACACCCTCGCGAGGGCTCGCGACACTCTCGCGAATGATGGACTCCTTGTAGTCCAACGTGCCGTCTGGCCTGGGCAAACGTCCTTTTCCTGGCTTGTCGATCCGCTGGATCGCATCCCAGTTGGAGATGTACAGAAGTGGCCGACCATCGACCTTGTAGCGATGGATTAAACCGACCTGGGAGAGGTGGGAAATAGCTTCTGACACCCTCGCGAGGGTGTCGCGAGGGTTCGCCGCCATGTCGCGAGAGAACACATCCCCGACAATCAAAGCGAGGTCATCTCGGCCCACTCCGTTGTCGTCGACGTATGACTCCAGACCTTTCAAAACGAGACGCGCATCCCAATTCACGGAGGCAACGACACGCGATCGCCAGAACTCTGGTTTGGTGGATCGGATCCTCATGGTCGCTCCCCCTTGATTGGTCGGTGGAATGAGCCGTCATCGGACAGCAGGACCGGTTCGGCGTCGTGGACGAGGAGCACTGGAATCTCGTCCGGACGCCAACATCCCTTCACCGCCCACCCCTTTTCGTATGACGCCTTCGGATTTTCAGTGATCCATCCATGGCACCCGCGGACGCCGTCACCGCACACGTGGAGCAGGTTTGAGATGTCCCAATTGCCGCCCTGGGAACGGTTCTTGCGATGATGGATCGAGTGCCCCCAACCCAGGCAGATGCCCGGCAGGTGGACCTCGCACAAGCCTTGGGAACGCTTCTTTGCGCCCATGCGACCACGCTTCTCGTCGGCTTTCATGCTGCCGCCCTCAGTCGCTCGACCGTCCGTGGTGTGACATGCAGGCGCTCGGCAATCTCGGTCGCCGACAGTCCACAGGCGTGCAACTTCTCGAACGCTGCACGCCTCTCCAGTGAAGGAATCTCGCCGACCCACGTGCCGTCGATGACGCGCTGAACCAGGACCTCGTCGACACCAACATCAACAGGGGCGCTACCGGGCACCTCGAAGTAGTCGTCGATGTCATCCCACATGAACGGGTGAATGAACCCTTGACGTATGGCCCAACGAGAGGTTCGGGGGTCACCGAACTGCACGTGCGAAATCCGCTGGTAGCAATCGCTGACCATCTGATGAATGGGCCACTGCACCCTGGTCGCCACACGAATGCGAGTGATGAGCGAGTAGTCATCCCGTCCACACTCACGAGCGATTTCTCGTGCCGGCCAACCCATAACTGCCAACGCTTCGAGTCGTCGCCGCACGCCATAACTGAGAACCAGGGCCTGCTGATGTGTCGGACGCTGCGTCGTCGTCAACAGGGCCTCTGCGCTCGGCATCAGGATGTGCCGAGTCCGGACCTCGACCAGGTCTACAACCACCCGCGCTGAGACACCGGCGGCACGGGCAATCATGTTGTAGGTCATCCCAGAATCGAGCAAGGATTGGACATGACGGCGAACAGGAGCGGGATCGACCGTCGCTGATCGAGGCATCGGAGCGAACCTGGTTAAGGGTGGGCCGATGTACGCCTCCTTGGCGGTCATGCCGAAGCCGCCTTCTGCTCCGCCGTCTTCCGATGACGCTCCTGGTGGCATGTACGGCAGTACCGGTATCGGACTCCGTTGGATTCCTTGCGGTAACCCGTGCTCTCTTCTGTGAACTCGTGGCCGTGCTTGCAGTGTGTGCGCGCCGCATTGACTGCGGCCATGCCTACGAGCTCTTTCCGCTCCTGATCGGCGATGGCCTGTTCTGGAATCTTGACGTCACGAGATTCTGCGATAGCCCTGAGTGCTTCGAACTTCCGAGAAGCGGCACGTGAATCCCCACTATGGAAGACGCCGGCACGGATCCCCCAGGTCTCCTTGGCTGAAATCGCCTCGGCCGCACACTGTCCGATAACAGGGCACATATGGCAGGTGAGGATCGCAGCGTCATTCGACTTGGGCGGACTGACCGGGAACCAGGCGTCAGGGTTTTCGGACTTCGAGCACAGCGATTCCTCCGTCCACGGTGCACGGTCGAGGAGATTGAGCAGAGGTAGGAATGTGATGGTCATGCTCCACCGCCGTATCCCGCAAGGCGCATCGCTTCGAGAGCGAGCTTCGCTTGCGTTTGAAGTGCCGATCGGGTGTTCTCTCGTTCGCGGACCTTCGACTTCGCGTAGTCCACAGCCACTTTCGCCAACCGTGCAGCGCGAGCCTGATGCCGCGTTTCGAGGGTGACAAACGCTTCCTTGAAGGCGACAGTTCCCTGCGCCTGCATGAATGCCTTCGCCTCACCTACAGAGAGTGCATGTTCGGCATTCGCCCTACGATGCTCGAGCTTTTTCAGCTCCAGCAGTTCCGAGCCAGAGGTGGCGTTGAGTTCGCGCAGTTGCTTCTCAATCTCGATCAAGCTGTACGGATCACTCATGCTGCACCGGGCTCGGTAAGCGCCTGGCCGCGAGCGACAATGAAGGCGCGCAGCACAGTCGGTCGACCGTCGTCGTCAACCGTTGGCGCATTCGACAGATGAGCCGAATCGATTTCCTTGAGGATTGCCAACAGTTCGTCACGCGTGCCGGCGTCAACCGCACGCTGGCGGTAGTCGGCAATAGACGGGACATCGATACCGTCAGCCAGCCAGTCGGCGATCGTCGCAGCTAGATCAACACCAGGCTTCGCGATGACCTGACCGGCCAATGAAGAGATGCGAGACTTCGAAATCGTCAAACGACTCTCATGATCGAGGTCGCCGATCAAGTCGAACTCGTACTCGATTCCATCACGCTGAATCGGCTTCATGCCAACCTTGCGGGGCTCCTTCTTGCCGCGCTCGTTCTCCTCGATCACGTACTCCGTTTTTGTTCGGAGAGTTGCGATCACATGCCCCGGGTAGGTGAGCATTGCGTCGATCATCTGCTTCTCTTCAGGGCCGACTGCCTTCCATCCCGAGGTGAACTTGTTCGCGCCGCTACGGCGGTCGACTTGCTCGAGCATTCCGTCAGTGCCCATCCAGTAATGCGAGAGGGAGTCGACGAGCACGCAGCCGTACCCTGCTCCTGCGGCTACTCCGAATGCTTCGACGAGCGAGAGGGGCGAGAACTTGTCGGGTGAGATTGTGTCGAACTGCCAGCCATTGAGGCCGACGTACTTCGATGCTGATCCGCGCTCAGTGTCGATGACTGCGACGCGATCCGAGAGGGCGGTAGCGATAGCTAGGCCGGTGTAGGTCTTGCCGGATCCTGACGGGCCACATAGGGCGATGCGGGCTTTCGATGCTTTCTTGGTGGCTGGTTCGAACTGAATCATGGTCGATCCTCCTGCGATGGGGATTCGAGAGCGAGGAGCGGGATCGGGGACTTCGCCAGGAGTTCCTGGACGAGGGTCTTCGCCGCGGGCGTCGGCGTTGCGGAGACGACGCCGGGAGGTGTGGTGACGGTGATGCCAGGGATGTCAGCCCCGGGAGCGAGAGCGGACTTCAACTGCTCCTGGACCAGCCAGTCGGGAATGGACTCGACATGCTTGTACAAGTCGTCGGCGCCAGCGTCGGCGAGGACCGCGCAGATCTCCGCGGTATCCCCCAATTCGACTCGGAGTTCGAGCTTGTCCGCGAAACGCGTACGGACATAGGCATCGAACTTCTCCGGGTCGGTAATCTTGGCGGTCGGCTTGGGATCCGACTTCGACAACCGGCCCAGCTTCTCGTCGCCGAGGCGGGCCGCTTTGCTGTCGCCCTTGTCGAGCTGGTTTCCTGCAATGGACTTGACGTGATTGAACTCGTCGAGCACCGCGGATGCGAGGGCCTTGAGGACGACGGCACGGTTCGCCAGTTCGGCGTCCGTGTAGACATCGATGATGTCAGTCATTGAGTACTCCAATGGATTTGAGTTTGAGGCGGAGAGCGGCGGTGTTCATGCCTACGCAACTGACGCATTCCCACTTGTTCTCGTCGTGGATGCTGCGTTCATAGGTGTTGACTTCGACGCGGTTGCCGTAGTTGGCGATGACGATCTTGTTATGGCCGTCGATGATTTCTTCGGTCACCGGTGGTCGCCAGTTGCCTGGTGGTGGCCGGCCGCCTGGGTTTCGGAGTCGGCAGAACGCTTCGTGTTTGAAGTGGGCTGCGTCGTTGCCGCCGGCACATGTGCAATCGGGGTGGTTCATAGTCTGATCTCCAGATCGCGTAGCCGGTCGACGTCGTGGTCGGCGTCTCGCTGGTCCCACTTCTCACAGGGATCGTCGAGGCCGTCGTCGTGGTCGAAGTGGCTCATGACCGACCCCCGTTCCTGTAGTGGGAGATCCAGAACGTCGTGTAATGCCGATCGGCGATGGTCGATTCGATGCGCAGAGTTGGGAGGTCGTCCTTGTAGGCGCGGAGGAACTCCAGCTGCCGCACCTGTTCCCA
>NZ_JAMSKS010000052.1:0-5085 GCF_024436645.1 Rhodococcus sp. T9N
CGCATTATCTGCACGCAGTTTTGACATATCTCAAAACCTTGCTGGTAGGCCCCCATTGTTCGATGTCGACGGTGTGAGTTATGTGAGTGACGATGGTCAGTTCGTGTGACGGTCGACCGGTTCGACCGCACGGATAGGGACGATGGCATGTTCAATCACGCACGTGGCCGGTTGATTGGGTTCGGTGGATGTGTAGCACACCTGGTCTGATGTCGGGATTTCCCGACAATCATCCTCATGAGTTTTGTTGATAAGAGTGCAGATCCTCTGCACTGCATATGATTTAGGAGTTTCACGTTGCATAGTCGCTTGGTGCGTTCCCGTTCCCTCCTGGTTGCCGTCACTGCCTTGGTCGGGTTGTCGATTTCCGGTTGCAGTACGACGTTGGCGGATGTGATCCCAGCAGGATCGTTGTCTGTGGATAGCCCTGGTCAGCACGATGTTGATGTGGCTTCTTCCGTTGCGCTGTTGGAGACGCTTCCGGTGAAGGGGCGTGCTCCGAAAACTGGTTACAGCAGAGATCAGTTCGGTCAGGCATGGTCTGATGATGTCGATGTGGAGTTCGGGCATGACGGGTGCGATACGCGCAATAATCTGTTGGCTTCGCGGCTGACTGACGTGGTCTTCAAAGAAGGAAAGAAGCAATGTGTTGTTCTCTCTGGCACGTTGGCTGATCCTTACACTGGAAAGACGATCAATTTTGTTCGGGGACAGGATACTTCGACTGCGGTTCAGATTGACCATGTGGTCGCGTTGAGCGATTCGTGGCAGAAGGGTGCGCAACAATTGAGTCTTCAGGAGCGCACGAATCTGGCGAACGATCCCCGAAATCTGATCCCGGTGGATGGACCGACGAACGCGAAGAAGTCTGATTCCGATGCCGCATCCTGGCTTCCCCCGAACAAGGCGTACCGATGCACCTACGTCTCGAAGCAGATCACGGTGAAGTCGGTCTACCGCCTGTGGGTGACTCAAGCAGAGAAGGATGCGATGTCTGCCGTATTGTCCGCGTGTTGATTCACAGTTCCGCGTAGATTCCGATGCTTGCTGGGGTGTGTTCTTATGTGCCGATTGCTTCGATTCGTCGTGCTGGAGAAACGCTTTGAACCATCCTTTTGAGTGAGGCGCGGGCGGCGGTGAGCTCGTCCTGGAGTTCTTCGGTTCGTGTTGTCATGGTGTCGGCGCGTCTGCGTTCGGAGTCGAGGTCCGAGCGCAGCTCGGCTGCTATCTGTTCGAGCTCGTGGATACGGGCGAGCAGTGTGTCGTGCGGCAGGTGTTCGAGTTGGTTGCCGAGTAGTAGTTGCACTTTGGTCTCGAGCTTGGTTCGGTCCGTTCGTAGCGCCCGAACTTCCTCACGCGCCATCAACAGTTCGGCGTGAAGACTGTCCGCCGTAGCGGACGTGCGTCCGGCGCTGCTTCTGGTGGCGGTGTGGGAGTGCTCTTCTGTGGCGCGTTCGACGGCGGTTCGAATTGCTGCGGTGTTGTAGATGAACCATGGAGAAACGCCTGCGCGACGCGCTATTTCGCTGATGTTGATGCGTTCGCCAGCGGATGAGAGGTCGGCGATGACTGTCAGCGTTCTGCGTTGTTTGTCAGCGCTGTCACGTCGACGGGAGGCGATGAGCCGTTGGGTTCGTATGTCACGGTCATCGGCAGTCATCGTTGTTCGTCCTCGTTCGTGTGGGTGGTTACGGACTCGAGCGGTATGAAGGCAGCTGCGGTCCTCGCTTTCCTCAGTTCGCGGGAGGCGTTGTCGATGACCGCGCGTTGGTCTGCGGGCAGGTCGGCAAGCATTGCGTCCATCGACGAGATGACGTCCGTGAACGCGTGAATTTGGGCGTCGAAGTTGGTGATCACCCACGACGCGGAGTCGGTGGCGATTGCAGTTTCTTTGTCTGTGCGCAGCTCTGCGAGATGCTGCTCGATTGCGGGCCGGTAGGACGGGTCCGGTCGGTAGAAGGAGCATCCTGCGCACTGGAATCGGATCGGGCAGTGTTGGCCGCCGGCTTTGATGTTCGAGGGTTCGGTGCAGTTTCCGAAGGGCACGGCCACCGACTGTCGCTCGTACTCCGTTACCGACGTGAATCCCGCCGGTCGTCCGTGCCTGTCGATCGCGAACTTCGAAATCTCCTCGGTGGCTTGGCGTTTACGTTTGAGTGTGACGGAGAAATATCCCATGGTCGTGTCGACGCTGCGGTGATCCATCAATTCGCGTAGGACGTCCACCGGTGTGCCGTTGTCAGCGTGCCGCTGAGCGTAGGAGTGCCGCAATCCGTAAGGAGTGATCATTGATCTGTCGTAGAGAGCTGGGTTTCCGTCATCGTCGAGTCTTTCGTCGACAAGTTCCGGGATTGCATCGATCCAGATGGCGAAGGCCCGGGACCCGAACTGCGCACCGCTCAAGTGCCCGCGGCGAATGTTGTTGCGGGTTCCCGGCGTGGGAAAGAGCCAGTCGCACAGTGTGTCCGGAACAGACAGCGATTGAAGGTGGTCGAGCCATTGGTCGATCACGGTTGCCGTTGCAGTGCTGATCGGCAATCTACGCCCCATTCTGCGACGTTTACGGTTGTCGTAGACGAGTGTGGGCTTGCCGTCGACCCAGTCCAGGCATGAGCGTTTGAGCCCGACGATCTCACTCGGGCGTCGACCGGTGTCCCGGATGATCTGGTAGACCGTCTGATACATCATGGCGTAGTCGTCAGGGTTCCAGCCCGGCGCGGAGTACGTGGAGTGCCTACCCAGCAGCTCGAGGTGTTGATCGAGTTGTGCGATGACATGTTCGGGGATCGTGCGTCCGAAGTCGTCCTCGCTGGTCTCGACCTGGGCAATTGTGTGCGAACGCAGATCGAGTGCGAAGGAGCCGGGGATGTCATCCATTGCGCCCGTGCGGCGTGAGAACTCGAGAAGTCGGCGCCACCACCCGAGCAATGATCGTCGATGGGTGAAGGAATGGGGCTTGCCCTCTCGATCGGCGCTGGTGCGGAAACCCTCGACGACAGCGCTCATGTCACCGTGGTCGAGTAGTTCGGGGTGATCGCCGTTCGTGCGCAGCGAGAGTTGCCGTGAAGCGATTTCGGCGGCATGAACGGTGTGCCGCAGTGTCGTCACGGGTGGGCGTACCTCGCGGCCGAATTGTTTGGTGATCTCTCGAAGCCATCGCTGTCTGATCTCTCGGAAGTCCACAACGCCACCGGCCGCACTGTATCGCCGGTCCGGAGCAGCTTGCAGGCCCACGACGGCAGGTTTCCACACGTCGGCCATGGTGGGATCAGTACCGGAGTACACGACGTGCGCCCGCTGCAGATGTGTGACCAACGACCGGAACACACCACCGGCTGCAGCTCCGAGTGCCTTCTCGAACTGGCGATTTCCGGCGACATCGAGCAGTGAGCGACAATCCGGTGGGAGGTGGGAAACTATGCTGCGGATCCGCATCGGAACCAAGATGATCTGATCACGGTCACGCTGCTGCACTCCGTAAATAATCTCCGCCGCAACAGTGCCGTTCACCTCACTGAGTTCGAAATCGACTTTCGAAAAGGCTTTTTCGTCTCTTCGTGGAACCGAATCGGGGTCGAATGTCCGGTCGAAGAATGAAGGTGAGGTCCCGTTGAGCTTGCGGTGGCGTTCGCACCGCCTGCAACGGCGGTCGAAGATTTCCACGACCGTCATGCATCGGTCGACTCGGCACAGATAGACCGCTGTCATTTCGTTGTCGACGTCTCCGGTGAATACCTGTCGGCGTGAATCCCATTCCGCGACTCGCCATTGCGGGTCGATTCGTTCGATCAACCACGCTTTCCAGGTCTGTTCGTTTCCAGTCGAGAGGGCTCTTGACTCGACGGGTAGAGCGGTGATGCTCATATGCCCACTCTTTCCACTGCCGCCCTCAGGTCCTCCGCGTCGGGGTGTTGATAGATCGCGGTCGATGCTCGGCTCACATGACCGAGCAACGACTGAACCACGTCGATACCGGTGCCGTTGCGCGTCCAGATTGTGGCTGCCGTATGCCGGAACATGTGGGGCCGCAATCGGAAACCGGCACGGTTGCCGATCCTTTCCACAATCTGTTTTGCGTTCGAATACGACATCGGCGAACCGGCGTGATGCCCGAGAAGGTTGACGAACACGAAGTACGAGGTCATTGCGGTGGGCACGCTGTCTCGTTCGAGAAGGTACTCGCGATACTGAGTGACCACCTCGTCGCTGACCGGTACGACTCGGGATTGTCCTTTAGCGCGGGCACCGTTCGAATTGCCTTCACGCCGAACAACATGAACATGAGGTCCACGTTCCTGGCATCCCAGATGAACCGAGGTCGGAAGGAAATGCAGGTCGCTACGGCGCGAACCCAATGCCTCTCCGATTCGGAGTCCGGAACGAACCAGCAACAGCACCAGAAAACGGTCTCGTTCGGTGTTCGCGGAGTTCAGAGCATGCGAAAACTGTTCTTCAGTAATAATTTCCGGAGGCTTTACGACTTCCGGCGCTTTGAGGGTTCTGGCACGAATCAGCCGATGCTGACCGGATTCACCTTCGTGGAAATCGCGGGGTGCGTAGGCCAGGTACTTGGGCTGGGACAGCCCAGAAACAACATCTGCGGAGACCAATCCACGCATTCCGCAGAACCTGAGGAATTCGACGACAGCGGTCATCACTGCGTTGACCGATCTGCCGGAGCGCAGCCGGTAGTGGACGGTTGGGGTGTGTTCGACGGCGAATTTGAAACGAGTGAGTTCACCTACACGAATCTCGTGCCAATCCAGTCCGCGACCGGCAGTCCAGTTCAAGAACCAACAGACCCGAGGAACGTATGCGCGGATTGTTTGAGGTGACCTTCCGGCGCCTTGCATGAACAGCACCCACTCGGAAGCCTCCGCGACCGGGCGCATGGATTCTTCGTCCACGATCACCCAACCCGACTGCCCCGTCGTCGGTGAAATGACCTTCTCTACAGCACACGACATCGCCACTCCTATGGCTGTCCCACCTGTGACATAGACGCTATTAGATAACCATGAGGGACAGGGCGACCGACACGCCGTGCCTACCGTGCCTTCATCCTGATGCGGCGCTAGAGATAAC
>NZ_JAMSKS010000053.1:0-3117 GCF_024436645.1 Rhodococcus sp. T9N
AGCGAAGACCGGAGGTCATTTGCATTCCGGCGCCGAACTTCTCCTGCACGGCCGAAGTCATCGACTCGACGATTCCGCCATTCGCGAAGTACTGCATTCGTTTCTTGACGCCAGCTACACCCTCGGCTCGCGCGGCGGCGTTCATGCCGTTCACATAGCCGGAACCCATGGCCTGGGTCCACTCCGGGCGCATTACCGCTTCGCCGCCCGAAAGGTGTAATCTCCCACCGGTTGGTGATGCAAACTCGTGCACATCACGGCCCGGGGTGTAACCCGGAAGGATGCCACCTGTTGCGTACCCGGTCTTGCCGCCATCGTTGCCTCGAGCGTCAAGCACTTCACCGGTGCCGACCCGATCGACACCGTCCCATTCCTTAAGTCCTGGAATGACCCTGGAGACCGCATTCCACGCATTCTTAAGGGCGCCATTGATGACGTTGTCGATGATCCAGTTGATGGGACCAGCGGCCATCTCCTTCAGCCGATCCCAGTTCCCGCCGAATCCTTCGACGATTCCGCGACCGAATTCGAGGAGTGTTCCGAGGCCCTCCTTGAAGCCAGGGAAGATCGTGTTGGTGATATTCCCTACGACCTCGCCGATCCTGGATCCGAGGTTGCCCCAGTTGATTCCGCCACTCTCGGTGGTGCCGAGAATGTTTCGTCCGAGGTCTTCCAGGCTTGACTTGAAGCCGACGAAATCGCCTGTACTGAGCGAGAGTAGGGATTGCGCGACATTAGACCCGAGGGTTCCGAAGTTGCTGCTGCCGACCTGTTGTGTCTCGATTGACTTGCGCTGCAGTTCGTCGAGTTGGCGGTCGAATTCCTCGACGTCGCCGAAGGTCTTCTCCCACTCCTCGCGGGTGTATTGCTTCTGTCCACCCGATCGACCGCCGCCCGTATTGGGACCAGGAACCGTCGTTGGAAGGAAAACGGATCCATTAGGGCTTTCTGGGCGAGGATTCGTGGAGTTCTCCAGCGCGCCCCCAGCGCTGGAGTCGGGGTGATTGTTATCTTTCCCGAGCAGTCGCCCAAACCAACTATTGGACTCGATGCCAGGGAAAATGCCCCAGCGGCCGAAAATTTCGTTTCCATACTGATCGGTGTCCAGGCCGCGGTTATTTTTGTATTTGTCTCCGCCCCAGAACCCACCGTCGTTGTCCTTATAGACGCCTGGGGCGATGTAGCTGTCGGCTCCGCGGATGATCCGATCCCGAAAACTACGGGTGTCTTTCCCGGGGGATGACCCATCTGGATTGGGAGTGCTCGGATTTCCCCGAAGGATGCTAGCCAGTTGGATGGCTTCCTTGACGAGGTTTAAAATGTCGCCGATGGTCTGGCGGACATCCTCCCAGAATTGCTTCATCTTCTCTTGGCCCTCGGCCGTGCGCATCCAGTCCGCGAACTCGCGCATAGTTTCCGTGAGGCTTTGGACCATTGACTTGCCGGATTCATCGGAGGTGGTGAACAGTCCGCCGACGACACGGCCGATCTCGACGAATAGATCCTTGATTTCACCGAGGGCCTTGATCGAGTTCTCCATGAAGGTGCGGATCTTGTTCTGCCCCTCCTCGGAGGCAGTCCACTCCTCGAAGCGCGCCATTGTGTCCGCAAACGAACCGCTGAGGCCGGGAAGGAAATCCGATCCGATGGAGGCGATATTCGTCAGGCCACCGAAGAGGCTCGACAGTCCGTCGATGACGGGCTGCATCGAGATCCGGGTGTTCTCGAGAATGTTCGTCCAGTCGAGCTTGCTGGACTCGCTCGACAGATCAGCGAGCGCGCCCTTGAGTCCGATATTGATCTCGGTCGCAATGCCGCCGAGGCCGTTCTTAAGGATCGGAAAGTAGTTCGTCGCGAGATCAGTGATCGATCCACCGAGGCCGGCAAACAGGTTGTCCTGGATCTGAAGTCGGAGATTCTTCCAGGCATCACCGAGGCCGCGGGTTTCCTCCACGAATGCGCGGGCGTTGGGCGATAGGTTCGCCAAGGCCGCCGCATACTCGTCGACCGCATCGGCACTAGCTATTGTCGCCTCAGCGGCCCGTTGCTGAGCTTCGATCACGGCTTCCTGCGAATCCGCAAGGTTCTGCTGTGCATCAAGAACCGCAGCCTGCGCATCGGCTACTGCAAGGTGTGAATCCGCAAGAGACTTCTGGGAATCGATGACACCTTGATCTGCCTCAGCGATTGCTTCCTTCGCGGAGATGACCTGTTCGGAACCTTCGACGCCGGCCTGATTTGCCGCAGCAACTTCCTCGCGGAGATCACCATTGCGCTCACGAACTTCGTCGAGACGTTGCTTGGCCTCGTCAACGCCCAGTACTGCTTCGGATACATCCAGAGGCGTGACCGGCTGGCCACCCTTCCAGAGGTCACGCAACTGCTGCTCGGCACGACGGACCGCCAGCTCGGCGCCACGCTCGTCAAGAGCGGACCCCTTCAGTGCGAGATTCAGGTCCTCGATCTGCTCCTGAGCATCCTTGCGGGCCCGAGTCAGACTCTTCTGAGCGTCCTCAGCCTTCTTCTGCGCCTGGACAACTCCACGCTCAGCGCGCTCGACATTATCGAGTGCCGTGCCGACGCCACGCTCAGCGCGAGCAACACCGTCAGCGGCCTTCTCCACGCCGCGCTGCGCAGACGCAACAGCTTTCGCGGCCGACGCACGTTCGCGAGCCTCGGTCGCCTGCTGCTTCGCGGTCTTCGCGGCATTCTTCGCAGCTTCCTCGGCAGCCTTCGAGCCCTTCGAGAAAGCATCGAAGATGCCTGTCGAGCCGATGACGATCGTCGCGATTCCAGCCGCAGCAGCAGCCGCCACCGCCGGAAGTAGAGAAATGACACCTGCAGCCTGGGCGAGCTGGCCGATCAGCGGAACGAGACTCACCGCAGCCAGGGCGACAAGCGCCGTCGTTGCCAGGCTTACGGGATTGAGCATCCCGGAGGCTGCGCTGCCGATCGAACCAATGCCGCCCGCGGCACCGCCAATCCCCTGAGACGCTGCGTGCAGTGCCGCCAACTGAGCCAGGGCCGCAGTGATGTCCAGATCGAAATCTGCACGCATCGCGTGACTGGCCTCGAGACGGAACAGGAGCAACTGCTCCCGAGCGCGGGTGAAGTCCA
>NZ_JAMSKS010000054.1:0-2670 GCF_024436645.1 Rhodococcus sp. T9N
AGCGAAGACCGGAGGTCATTTGCATTCCGGCGCCGAACTTCTCCTGCACGGCCGACGTCATCGACTCGACGATTCCGCCGTTTGCGAAGTACTGCATTCGCTTCTTGACGCCAGCTACGCCCTCGGCTCGTGCGGCGGCATTCATGCCGTTCACGTAGCCGGGGCCCATGGCCTGGGTCCACTCCGGGCGCATTACAGCTTCGCCACCCGAAAGGTGCAGTCGCCCACCGGTTGGTGATGCAAACTCGTGCACATCACGGCCCGGGGTGTAACCCGGGAGGATGCCACCTGTTGCGTACCCGGTCTTGCCGCCATCGTTGCCGCGAGCGTCGAGGACCTGCCCCGTCTCAATGCGTCCAACGCCGTCCCACTTATCCAGCCCGAAGACTGTGGCGACGGTATCCCAGGCGCTCTTCAGGGCGCCATTGATGACGTTGTCGATGATCCAGTTGATCGGACCAGCGGCCATCTCCTTCAGTCGGTCCCAGTTTCCGCCGAAGCCTTCGACGATTCCGCGGCCGAATTCGAGGAGGGTTCCGAGGCCTTCCTTGAAGCCCGGGAAGATCGTGTTGGTGATATTCCCTACGACCTCGCCGATCTTGGATCCGAGGTTGCCCCAGTTGATTCCGCCACTCTCGGTGGTGCCGAGAATGTTTCGTCCGAGATCCTCAAGGCTTGACTTGAAGCCGACGAAATCGCCCGTACTGAGAGAAAGTAGCGATTGCGCAACATTCGACCCGAGAGTTCCGAAGTTGCTGCTACCAACCTGCTGCGTCTCGATTGACTTGCGCTGCAACTCGTCGAGTTGGCGGTCGAATTCCTCGACGTCGCCGAAGGTCTTCTCCCATTCCTCGCGGGTGTACTGCTTCTGTCCGCCCGATCGGCCGCCGCCGGTATTCGGACCAGGAACCGTGGTGGGCAGTTGGCCATTTTCCCGCGCTTCGCGCTGTTCTTTGGTCTCCCCATCTCCCGGGCCAAAGGCGCCGTTCCACCAATCCTTGATGTTGCGGAGAGCGCCGTTGTCGTTGTCGTTGCGTAGAAACCTCCACGCGCCGCTCATGTCGAGGTTGTACTGAAATCCGCCGACATGTCCCGGGTCGACTGCGCTTCCGTCAATAACTGCGCCCATTGGGGGCACGGCACCTGAGTTTCGCGCATTACCTTCAGGAGCATTGGGGTCGTTCGGCCCCGCCCCGGGTCCGGTTCTACCTCCAGAAGGGAAGAGAATGTTCGCCAACTTGATGGCTTCTTTGACCAGGTTGAGAATGTCGGTAACCGTTTGGCGGACGTCTTCCCAGAACGCCTTCATCTTCTCCTGACCCTCGGCCGTGCGCATCCAGTCCGCGAACTCACGCATCGTTTCCGTGAGGCTCTGGACCATCGACTTGCCGGATTCATCGGAGGTGGTGAACAGCCCGCCTACAACACGGCCAATCTCGACGAACAGATCCTTGATTTCGCCAAGAGCCTTGATCGAGTTCTCCATGAAGGTGCGGATCTTGTTCTGCCCCTCCTCGGAGGCAGTCCACTCCTCGAAGCGCGCCATTGTGTCCGCGAACGAACCACTGAGGCCGGGGAGGAAATCTGATCCAATGGAGGCGATGTTCGTCAGGCCACCGAAGAGACTCGACAGTCCGTCGATGACGGGCTGCATCGAGATCCGGGTGTTCTCGAGAATGTTCGTCCAGTCGAGCTTGCTGGACTCGCTCGACAGATCGGCGAGCGCGCCCTTGAGTCCGATATTGATCTCGGTCGCAATGCCGCCGAGGCCGTTCTTGAGGATTGGGAAGTAGTTTGTCGCGAGATCGGTGATCGATCCACCGAGTCCGGCAAACAGGTTGTCCTGGATCTGGAGTCGGAGATCCTTCCAGGCATCGCCGAGGCTGCGGGTTTCTTCAACGAACGCACGGGCGTTGGGTGACAGATTTGCCAAGGCTGCCGCATACTCGTCGACCGCGTCAGCATTCGCCGTTGTCGCTTCGGCGGCCCGCTGCTGAGCATCGATGACGGCTTCCTGTGAATCCGCAAGGTTCTGCTGCGCATCGAGAACTGCAGCCTGTGCGTCGGCTACTGCAAGGTGTGAATCCGCAAGAGACTTCTGCGAATCGATGACACCTTGATCCGCCTCAGCGATGGCTTCCTTTGCGGAGATGACCTGCTCAGAACCTTCGACGCCAGCCTTGTTGGCAGCGTCGACTTCCTCGCGGAGATCACCATTGCGCTCACGAACTTCGTCGAGACGTTGCTTGGCCTCGTCAACACCCAGCACTGCTTCGGATACGTCCAGAGGCGTGACCGGCTGGCCACCCTTCCAGAGGTCTCGCAACTGCTGCTCGGCACGACGAACTGCCAACTCGGCGCCACGCTCATCGAGAGCGGATCCCTTCAGTGCGAGATTGAGATCCTCGATCTGTTCCTGAGCGTCCTTGCGGGCTCGGGTCAGGCTCTTCTGGGCGTCCTCAGCCTTCTTCTGCGCCTGGATAACTCCACGCTCAGCACGCTCGACGTTGTCGAGTGCCGTACCGACGCCACGCTCAGCGCGAGCGACACCGTCAGCAGCCTTCTCCACGCCGCGCTGCGCAGATGCAACAGCCTTCGCGGCCGACGCACGCTCCCGAGCCTCGGTCGCCTGCTGCTTCGCGGTCTTCGCGGCATTCTTCGCAGCTTCCT
>NZ_JAMSKS010000055.1:0-2580 GCF_024436645.1 Rhodococcus sp. T9N
TGTCAATGGCCACGAAGTTCTCCCCGTAGGCGGCCAGTAGTTCTCCCCGCTGGTGGCCACGGGTTCTCCCCGGTGGCGGCCAGTTGTTTTTCCCCACCCGCTTTCTGATTTGGGTTAGCTGAAGGGCTTCACCCCCTTGCCGGTGGTGGCTTCGGTGAGGCGGAAGGAGTCGCCGTCGGTGACGACGACGTGCGCATGGTGCAGGAGCCGGTCAACGGTGGCGGTGGCCAATGTTTTGGGCATGATCTCGTCGAAGCCGGAGGGGTGCAGGTTGCTTGAGACGGCAATCGCTCGGCGTTCGTAGGCAGCGTCGACGAGGCGATAGAATCCTTCGGCGGCGTCTTCAGAGACCGGGAGCAGACCGATGTCGTCGACGATGATCAGGTCGGAGCGGATGATCCTCGTCAGGGCTCGGGCGATGGAGTCGTCGGCACGGTGCCGGCGGACCAGGGCACCGAGGTCTTCGATGGTGAACCAAGACACCGCCAGCCCAGCTTCGACTGCGGCCTGCCCGAGTGCCTCGGTGAAGTGAGACTTGCCAGTTCCCGAAGGCCCACAGACGCAGAAACATTCACGCCGCCCGACCCACTCCAGGGTGCGGAGCGCGTCCTGGGTGGCGCGGGGAATCGACGATTTCGTTTCGTCCCAGTCGCCGAAGGTCTTGCCGGTAGGGAAACCCGCGCGTTTGCGGCGAGTGTGCAGGTTCGCCCGGTCCCGGCCGGCGGCTTCCTCAGCGAGGAGAACCCGCACGACTTCGGCGGGGTCCCAGCGTTGGGCTTTCGCGGTCGGGATGATATCGCTCAAGGACCTGCGGATATGGGGCAGTTTCAGGCGTTTAGTCAGGTCGATCGCCTCGGCCAACGGGTCGCCGTTAGCGCTGGTAACAGTGCGCAAAGGGGTGCTCATCAGGCGTCATCGCTTTCATCGTCAGTAGTGGCTGGGCTGGCCGGCGCTGGTGTCTGGCCGAAGGTGGACCAGGCGGCGGTGCCCGGTTGCAGAGTGTGGTTCTCGCTGCGACGGACCGGATCAGCGTGTTCGTGGGTGACTTGGTAGTCGAGGATCGAGATCAGGTCCCGATCGGCGAACCGGCCGGTCATCGCCGCCGTCCCCAACGCTCTGTCGACTGCGTCCGGGGAGTGCAGCTTCGAAAGGTCCACGGCCTCGGCCATCTTCGCCCTGATGCGGCGCGCTCCCGCGGCGGCAGCCTCGACCAGCCAGCTGTTGGCACCCTGGCCCAACTGTAGGAAGGCGAGCTCGGCGGCGGTACGAGGCTTGGGCACCCGGTCGGCGGCGTCGCGGTCTGGGCGGGGTGGGTAGTGGTCGTTGTCGAGGACCGGTGAACCGGGTTGGCCGCGGCGGTGCCGCGCGACTTCGACTGCACCGCCATCATTGTCGACGGCGGTCACGATCAGCTCCTCACCATGGAAGCGGGCCCAGACCCGAGTGTCGATCAACGTGTGCGGCACCGAATACCGCACCCCTTCCACCGAGATCGTCGACTCCCAGTTCACCCGCCGGGTAGTGCCGAACACCGCGGTGAACGGAGATTTCGGCAGCGGATGCAGCCGCTGCAACTCTTCGGCCAGCCGCTCGACCGGCCGCCGCCGAGTAGAGCTGTGGACGCGGGTGTTGACGTCGGTGCAGAACTGCCGGCAAGCCGACTCGAGCTCACCGAAAGAGTGATACTGCTCGCGCAGGTTCACCTCCTTCGGCAACAGGTCGGCTTTGGCGATCCGCACCGTCGCCTCACTTCCTCCCTTCGACTCCGGATCAGCAGGTAAACACGTCCGCAGCGTCGTGCCGTAATGCCGTGCCACCTCCACGATCTCCGGATTGCGGACCGCGATCCCGGCCACGTGATCGATCGTCGCGGTCTTCTCGTTGTCGGTGAGGACATAGACCGGAACCCCGCCCAAGCGGCGGAATGTCGCATCCAAACACGCCGCCACCGTCGGCAATGTCTTGTCCCAGATCGGGATCACCACCCGAAATCGCGACCACGCCAACCATGCGCAGAACAACGTCGTCTTCCGGCCGGAAATCGTTGGCCCGTCACCGAAGTCGTACTGTAACCACAGCCCAGGTTCGGTTACCCACGGCCGATACACTCGCCGCCGACCAGCCCGAAACTGGGCCTTCGCCTCCGCGACCGTCCGGCGCGTGGTCCGCTCACCGCCGGTGAACCCCAGCGCGACGATCCGTTCGTGGATGACATCCGCGCGGACCTTGCCCTGCGAGCGGACCACCAACTCCTCGATCTTCGGCAGAAAGTCGTCGATCGCCCGCGCTCGATGCCGCCGGCGGTCCGGCGGCTGCCCCGCAGCGCGCATCTGCACATACCGGGCCACCGTGTGGTGATCACACCCAGCCAGCTCCGCCGCCGCCCGATAACTACCCGTGAGGTCGTACGCCTCCAAAATTTCCATGATCTCCCTGCTCGATTTCATCCACCCAGCGTTGCCGGGACCGAATCTGACTCACAGCAGGTGGGGAACTATCTGGCCGTACGCGGGGAGAAACCATGGCCACAAAATGCGCCATAAATGGCCGCCAGTGGGGAGCTTACGATGGCCGTCGACA
>NZ_JAMSKS010000056.1:0-2149 GCF_024436645.1 Rhodococcus sp. T9N
CACGCCGCCACCCCCACAAGCTGCGATGAGGTCGGTCAACCCCGGATCAGGCGCGGTCACGACGACACCCCCGGTTCGCCAGTTTGGGCAGAGCAGTGGCAGGCCGCGATGTCGAGATGGCCGCGTGAGTAGTGGTGGTCATGCACCGACCTCGGATCTGTGCAACCGATCAGTGTGCATCCCTTCATCTGCGGCGCGGTCACGACGACACCTCGACAGACGCGTCCGAACAGTTTCGGCCAGCCCGACACAACTCAGCGATAGCATCCACCTGAGACCTGATGAGATTCCGACGTTCTTCGGTTTTCTCTTTGTACGCGTCAATACTTTGCGTCGCCCTTGATGACTCACTGGCCTGATATTGAACCCACCCAGTAATCGGAGCGTCGTACCCAAGCCAACCTAAGTATTGCCGGCGATGTTTCGAGCACATAGTCATGCCGCCACCCCCGCAAGCTGGGCCATCAACTGACGGCCGATGAGCTCGGTGAATTTCGGTGGGATGCATTCAGTGATCTCCTGGTGGGTTTCCATCCATGGAACCTCCATTGCCTCACGCCACTCGTCGAGTGTCCCCTTGCCTCCGCCCTTGCCGTAGGGGGCGACATATGGTCCGTCGTAATAGGTTCCATGCCTCCACCCTCGAACCCTGCCGCGATGCTTCTGATGCTCCGGTTGCGTGACCTCGAAACCTGTGACCTCGAAGTAGCGGTGCCGGATCACGCCGAGCCCGAACATTTCCCCGCACAGGGTGAGGTCGCGTCGGAGGTCTGAGCCTTGGACGTTTTCGATGATCGTCGGCACCGTGAGTTCCGCGAATGCTGCACGTGTGGCGGGGATCAGGTTGATGTGGTTGCCGGCGGTTGCACGCTGATTCCCTTTGATGAGGGTGCATGATGCCTGGCATGGCGGGGAACCGTGTACGGCGTCGTATTCGTGGCCGTGTGCGGCGAGGTATTCGAGTGCGTCACCTTGAACAAAGGCATCTCCGGCGTAGTTGGGTTGGGGGTTGATGTCGACGCCTGTGACGTGGAAGCCTGCGTTTTGGTATCCGCGGGCAGCGCCACCAGCGGCGGAGAACAGGTCGAGGATGTTGTAGGTCATGCTCACCCCTCCTCGGCCGCAACGAACGGGGCGGTCATGATGCACTCCCGAAGTCGAGTACTTCTTGCGCGCATCTACGGGCGATGATCTCGCAGTACTTTTCTTCCAACTCGACGCCGATCACTTTGCGGCCCAGGTTCTTCGCTGCTACCAGGGTCGCTCCTGAACCGGCGAAAGGATCAGCGATCACGCCGGGCGGGCACTTCTCGATCAGGCGCTCCATGAGTGACAGGGGTTTCATGTTCGGGTGTTCGCGGCCCTTGGATGCCCACGAAACGACGGTATGACCGGTCAGGATTGAGCTTCCACGGTGCCCGACATACCCCTTTCCTAGGATGTATATTTCTTCCCAGTTGGGACGCCAGGGAACCGATAGATCACCCATTCCGACACCCAGTCCCTTATCCCAAATCAATACCGTGTGGGTCGCTGCGGGTTTGGGCATCTTCCATGATCCAAACGCGATAGCCGGTCGGTCCCCCCATGCGTCAATGACAGAGTCGCGGGCGGTCAGGTCGTGATCGTTCGCAATCGCAGTATTAGCCCAAGGGGAATGTCCGCCTCTGGTGTCGCCGCGGCGCGAGCCATTCAGTTTTACGTTGTAGCCATATGGCGGGTCGGTAACCAGCACGTCAGCCTCAAGCCATTCGCGGTGTTCGGTGAGACAGTCCCCGTGGTAGAGCGTCACGTGGTCGTCTTGGTAATAGAGGCTCATGCGTGACCTGCTTCGGTTTCGGTGGGGGCAGGGACAACCGGCGAGGAGAGGGCTTCCAGGACCTCGATGTACGAGAAGCAGCTGGGAACGACAGTGAACTGGTCGTTCTCGGCGTCCCAGAATCCGCTACTGGACAAGACGAAGGTGTCTACGTACGGATTCGAGTCAGGCCATTCGAGGGCGCTTGACCATCGCGTGACGCTCGCCCGGATGCGGTCGCCAACCTTGGTGGGCAGCTCCGCTTTCGTCTCCTCCTCGGCGGGTTCGGCAGGGGCGGGCCTGTCGTTGCCCTCGTCATCGAACGGACCAAGTTCCGTGGTGAATGGGTGG
>NZ_JAMSKS010000057.1:0-1880 GCF_024436645.1 Rhodococcus sp. T9N
GGTTGAGGAACCACATGCGCTGCTGCGCCAACGACAACGGAACCCGAACCGGACGCACCTGCGCAGTCAACGCCGCACGTGAACCGCCACCGACATGAGAACCCAAACGAGCAGCCAACGCCTCCACCGTCGACGCCTCGAACAACTCCCGCACCGACACCGAAGCATCCAACGCCTGACCCAACCGAGACGTCACCTGCGTCGCAATCAGCGAATTACCACCGAGCGCGAAGAAATCATCATCCAAACCAACACGCTCGACGCCCAGAACATCCGCAAACGTCTGCGCAACAACCTCTTCCACCACCGACGTCGGAGCACGGAACACCGCAACCTGCAACGACGGAACCGGCAACGCCCGACGATCCAACTTCCCGTTCACCGTCAACGGAATCGAATCCAACACCACAAACGCCGACGGCACCATGTACTCCGGCAACAACGAACCCACACCGGTGCGGACATCGTCGACCGAAACGCTCACACCCGCAGCCGGAACCACATACGCCACCAACCGCTGATCACCCGGAGAATCCTCACGGACAACCACCGCCGTCTGCGCCACCGACACATCCGCCAACACCGCAGACTCGATCTCACCGATCTCGATCCGGAAACCACGGATCTTCACCTGATCATCCGCGCGACCCAGATACTCCAAATCACCAGCACTGTTCCACGACGCGACGTCACCCGTGCGGTACAACACCTCGCCGGCATTGAACGGATTCGCCACAAACCGCGTCGACGTCAACCCCGCCTGACCCAGATAACCCCGAGCCAACTGAACACCAGAGACATACATCTCACCCGCGACACCAACAGGCACCGGAGCCAAACGCGTATCGAGCACGAACACCTGCAGACCCGAAATAGCCTGACCCACAACACTCGCCGACGCACCCGCCGCCAACGCAGCATCCAACACACGATGGCTCACATGCACCGTCGTCTCCGTGATGCCGTACATGTTCACCAACGTCGGCGCGAAGTCACCGCGGCGGCCGTACCAATCCGACAAGCGACGCAGCTCGAGCGCCTCGCCGCCGAAAACAACCCACCGCAACGACAACTCAGCAGCCTGACCGGATTCCGACGCCAACCGATCAGCCTCGGCCAACTGATAGAACGCCGACGGCGTCTGATTGAGCACCGTCACCCGCTCAGCAGCAAGCAACTCCAAGAACTGCTCCGGCGACCGCGACGTCACATAATCCACAACCACCAACGTGCCGCCGTACAACAGCGGACCCCACAACTCCCACACCGAGAAGTCGAACGCATAACTGTGGAACATCGTCCACACATCGGATTCGTCGAACCCGTACACACCCTCGGTATTCGCAAACAACTTCGCCACCGTCGTGTGCGGAACCTGCACACCCTTCGGGCGACCCGTCGAACCCGACGTGTAAATCACATACGCAACATTCGACGACCGCAACGGCGCAACACGATCCGCATCCGAAACCACCGAACCATCGAACTCCGACACATCCACCGCGTCGATATCAACCACCGGCAAACCAGCGGGCAACACCAACTCACGCCCGGACCACGAAATCGCAGCCACCGGAGCAGCATCAGCCAACATGAACTCGACACGATCAGCCGGATACGACGGATCCACCGGCAAATACCCCGCACCGGACTTCACCACCGCCAACAACGCCACCACAAGATCCGCCGACCGCGGCAACGCCACCGCCACCAACGACTCCGGACCACAACCCTGAGCAATCAACCTGCGCGCCAAACGATTAGCCCGCACCGACAACTCACCATACGACAACGACTCGCCACCGAACCGCACCGCAACCCGATCACCAAACCGCGCAGCAGCATCATCGAACCACGCCGACAACGTCGAATCCACACCA
>NZ_JAMSKS010000058.1:0-1748 GCF_024436645.1 Rhodococcus sp. T9N
AGGTTCTGGCCCAATTTCCGTGACGGCTCCACCTTCGCGCCGCGTGTTGTTCCGGTAGGAGGTGGACCGTGCGGGAGATGATCGTTCTAGTGTTCTGAGAACTGTTGTGACCTGCGTGTCCTTCTTCCGCATCTGGCGGGTGTCGATATCGATTCGGTCGATGCGACCGCAGGTGGAGTCCGGATTCGTGCGTCGCCGTTGTCGACTTCGGCGAGCTGTCCGACGTGTGGTGTTTCGTCGAAACAGGTCCACAGTCGGTACGAACGAACGCTCGCTGATACGGCTATAGCCGGCCGATCGAGTTACGTCGTCTTGCGGGTGCGTCGGTTTCTGTGCTCGAACAGCGGCTGTGACCGGCGCACATTTGTCGAGCAGATAGACGGACTGACCAAGGCTTACGCACGGACCACTCCGCTGCTGCGCGAAATTCTCGAGAAGATCGCGCTGGCGTTGGCCGGACGGGCAGGATCGAGGTTGGCGTCTACGCTGGGAGTTTCCGTCGGACGCTCTACCTTGTTGCGGCTGGTCCGAGCGTTGCCCGACCCTCCAACCGGTGTGGTGACGGTGCTCGGTATCGATGACTTCGCGCTGCGAAGGCGACATCGGTACGGGACTGTTCTGATCAACATGGACACGCACCGCCCGGTCGATGTTCTCACCGACCGGAAAGCCGGCACCGTCGCCGAGTGGCTCATCGCGCATCCGGGAACGCAGGTGATCTGCCGTGACCGTGCGGGCGCGTATGCCGAAGCAACCCGTGCTGGGGCGCCTGAGGCGATCGAAGTCGCCGACCGCTGGCATCTATGGCACAACCTCGCTGAAGCTGTTGAGAAAACCGTTGCAGCCCATCACCATTGCCTGAAAAAGGAGCCCGAGTTAGAGCCTGAACCTTCGATCGATCGCACCGCGTCGGAGCAACTGAGGATGGCCGCCGAACAGGTACACGCCACCCGTCAGGAGAGTTCGATACTCGCCGTTCGCACGAAGAATCGCTTCGAGGCGGTCACAAATCTAAAGAACGAAGGCATAGGAATCAGAACGATCGCACGGCAACTTGGGTTGGCAAGGGAAACAGTGCGCCGCTTCTACTACGCGAGCAGTGTTGACGAGTTGCTGGGAGCACCACGGGCGGGCCGGCCCACTATGCTGGACGAGTTTGCCGTCCACCTGCACGAACGGTTCAACGACGGGCACACCTCCGCTGCTGCACTTTACGAAGAACTTCGAACATTGGGATATCGCGGCAGCTACAGCTCAGTCCGCGACTACTTGAGACCGCTGCGCACCATCGGCGCTGCGCCGGCCAGAAAACAGGTCCCGAAGGTCCGGCAGATCACCTCCTGGATGTTACGACACCCCGATAACCTCACTGCCGACGAGCAGATCGGACTCAAACAGATCTTCGCCAGCTGCCCACACATCGAAGCAACTGCGGGACATGTCACTTCGTTCGCGGAGATGCTCACCGAACGCCTTGGGAAACAATTGAACTCGTGGATGGCTGCCGTCGCGGCAGATGATCTTCCGCACTTGCATCGCTTCGTTCGAGGACTAGACAGCGACCACGCAGCCGTCCGAAACGGGTTGACCCTGCCCTACAGTTCCGGCGCTGTCGAAGGGCACGTAAACCGGATCAAGATGCTGAAACGGCAAATGTACGGCCGTGCTGGATTCGACTTGCTCCGCAAACGAATACTCCTCAGTGACTGATACTTTCAAAATCGATCACGGAAAGTGGGCCAGAACCA
>NZ_JAMSKS010000059.1:0-1651 GCF_024436645.1 Rhodococcus sp. T9N
CCACCCATTCACCACGGAACTTGGTCCGTTCGATGACGAGGGCAACGACAGGCCCAGCCCTGCCGAACCCGCCGAGGAGGAGACGAAAGCGGAACAGTGCGCGGTGCGTCTGTGCGTACTCCCCGCTAGGCATTCCGGCGTCCACGCCGACCGCGAAGGTCTCAGGTGGAACAACCCCACCTCCTCGCCGGTTGCCCCTGCCCCCACCGAAACCGGACCGTGGCAGCGGATCGAAGACGTGCCGGTAGGCGTCCCGTTCAAAGACCGGGAGGGAAGTGGGTTGGTCAAGTTGGCGGACGGCCAGTTCGGGTACGTCGACAACTACCGCGAAACGTCCAGAACCCTCGCCGAGTACGCCCCGTTCGTTGCGGCCGAGGAGGGGTGAGCATGACCTACAACATCCTCGACCTGTTCTCCGCCGCTGGTGGCGCTGCCCGCGGATACCAAAACGCAGGCTTCCACGTCACAGGCGTCGACATCAACCCCCAACCCAACTACGCCGGAGATGCCTTTGTTCAAGGTGACGCACTCGAATACCTCGCCGCACACGGCCACGAATACGACGCCGTACACGGTTCCCCGCCATGCCAGGCATCATGCACCCTCATCAAAGGGAATCAGAGAGCAACCGCCGGCAACCACATCAACCTGATCCCCGCCACACGTGCAGCCTTCGCGAAACTCACGGTGCCGACAATCATCGAAAACGTCCAAGGCTCAGACCTCCGACGCGACCTCACCCTCTGCGGAGAAATGTTCGGGCTCGGCGTGATCCGGCACCGCTACTTCGAAGTCACAGGCTTCGAGGTCACGCAACCGGAGCATCGGAAGCATCGCGGCCGGGTTCGAGGGTGGAGGCATGGGACCTATTACGACGGACCATATGTCGCCCCCTACGGCAAGGGTGGAGGCAAGGGGACACTCGACGAGTGGCGTGAGGCAATGGAGGTTCCATGGATGGAAACCCACCAGGAGATCACTGAATGCATCCCCCCGAAATTCACCGAACTTATTGGGCAGCAACTCATGAGGAGTCTCAATGGGGTACATGTCAGCGCATAACCGAAATCGCAAAGTGAACGGTCGAGCCGCGGAGAAGCATTGCGAGCACTGCGATCTGCCGGCAGACGATTGGGCACTGAATCATGGGAAGCCGGGGATTGTTACCGCCGAAGATCGTTTCGGTGCCTACTCGGATAATCCTGACGACTACATCCCGTTGTGCAAGTCATGCCACAAGGCGTTTGACTTCCCAGTGACCCACTGCCCGCAAGGTCACGAGTACGCAAGCAAGAACCTGATATGGGACAACAACAAGCGCAAGTGTCGGACATGCGTATACGCACGCAACGCAGAACGCCGCCTCCGAGTTGGCGTCACTCCCGAGGAGCACGCTCGCAAGATGGAACTTCAGCGCATTCGCCGCAGTCAGCGCCGAGGCCAGACTGTTTCGTGCGAATGCGGCAAGGAAGTCGCAACGGAAGCGATAGCGCGACATCGCAAGGGTAAGCGGCATGCTTTGTTGACGGGCGGCCAAAAATGAGGTCAGTGACCAGCGCAGAGTTTGTTGGCCGCCAGTTGATGGCTCAGCTTGCAGGGGTGGCGGCGTGACTGGGGTGGATGTTGAGCACACGAAAGCGCTGGAGGCAGC
>NZ_JAMSKS010000005.1:0-361580 GCF_024436645.1 Rhodococcus sp. T9N
AGAAGTGGGACCTCACGGTCAACGAGTTGGCACGCAACGTCCACACCCACCCCACGCTCAGTGAGGCACTGCAGGAAGCGATCCACGGCCTCGCCGGCCACATGATCAACCTCTGAAGAACTCCGATCGATCAGAAAGTAGTAGACCTCAGTGACATCTACTGGCAGTACTGAAATCCACGCACTCCCAGTCACCGATCCACCTCGAGACTCCAATCCCTGGGTCGCCATGACTGCGATCGCACTCGGCGTTCTCATCGTTTCGCTCGACGGCACGATAACGGCAGTGGCCAATCCGGTTCTTGTCGTCGATCTAGGCGCGAGTCTCTCTGGTTTGCAATGGATTACCAACATTTATCTGCTCGCGATGGCGGCAACGCTCGTTCTCGCGGGAAGGTTGGGCGATCGCTTCGGACGACGATCTGTGTTCCTTTCAGGGATCGTCGGTTTCGGGCTGGCATCAGCGGGAATTGCCTTGGCGCACAGTGTAGAAATGGTGATCTTCTCGAGACTCGGCCAGGGAATTTTCGGCGCACTGATCGTCACCAACGCTCTGGCATTGCTTCGGTCCCTCTTCTCCGAGGCAGCACTTCCGAAGGCGCTTGCGGTCTTCGCATCGCTGATCGGCGCTTCATCCGCCGCCGGCCCCCTGATCGGCGGATTGCTGATCGAGCACACCAGCTGGCGATGGGCCTTCTTGATCAACGTCCCCGTTGCGGCGATTTCCCTCGCTACAGGATTGTTTCTGCTCCCCAAGGGCAGGGTCGTACGGACTGTAAAGTTCGACGTCCTGGGTTCGATCTTGCTGACGAGTTCACTCCTCGCCATAACCTATGGACTTATTAAAGCCCCCGAAAGTGGTTGGACTGATTGGCATGTCATCGGGTGGCTGGTCGGTGGAACCGTCACTGGTTTGGCCTTCGTAGAAGCGGAGCGACGCGCATCGGATCCTTTGGTGCCGCTTCGGCTATTCGCTGACCGGTCAATCACACTCGGAGTCATCCTGACAATCATCTCCTTCTTTGCGCTTGTCGGCTCACTGTTCTTCATTCTCTTGTTCTTGCAACAGATCAACGGTGACTCCCCCATGGCCGCTGGACTCCACATCCTCCCGATGAGTATCGCGAATGTAATCGCTTCGAGCAGTTGCGGTTGGATCATCAAACGGTACGGCGCACGTCCGCCCTTGTTTATGGGAATGTTGCTCAGCGCAGTGGGATTCCTACTGTTCACCACCATCGAACCACACGGAAGCTACCTTTCTCTGGCCATTCCGTTTGTGGTACTGGGCCTGGGAATCGGGTTTGTGATGACTGCGTCAGTCCAAGCGATCCTAGGGAATGCGAACGTCGCAGACGCCGGACCTGCCGCGGGCGTCCATCAGACCTCACTTCAAGTTGGCGGTATCCTCGGAACTTCAGTGCTCGGAGCCGTGATGGCAGCGGCATCCGCAGCAAAGTTCCACGAAACACTACTGGGCAACGTCATTCCCGACTTCATAGTCGATCGAGTCTCGGAAGATGCGGTTCGCGCCGTCGCCCAGGGCACCACACCAGTCGTGACAGAAATTGACCCGGCTCTTTCCCTCACACTGCGATCAGCGACAGAGACTGCATTCATGTATGGGCTGCAGACGACGATGTGGGTGGGCGCCATCGTCTCCCTGATTGGCGCGTTCGTCTCGATCGGAATCAGAAGAGGGCGAGTCACGAAAACAGCCACTCACATCCACTGAACGGATCACTCCTGCTCTCCGGTCCGCCCGCCGTACGTCGCAATCTTGTACTCCGTCGCAGCCAAAGACAACGTGAGCTCCTTGATCTGCCGACGAACGGTGTCCCGGTGCTCGAGCAGCATGTCGAGCCTCTCCGGAATTGTCCCTTCACCGGCGTCGACCAGTTCGACGTAGTGCTGCAGGTCGCGAATCGCCATACCTGAAATACGCATGCGGGTCAGAAACACCAGCCTCCGAACAGATTCCGGACCGTACACACGATGTCCGCTCGAGTCACGATCGACCTCGACCAGACCGATCTTCTCGTAGTAGCGCAGCGTATGTGCCGAGGCATCCAGCAGGTCCGCAACTTCGGCGATCGACATCGGCTCCTGAACGTCTCCTGCATCGACGAGTCGGTGAATCACCTCGATCGACATGGGCCCGTCCACTTCCCCAAGTGCCTCGAGTGCCTTACGCATCAAGTCTTCGGTAGCCATGTTTCTCAGCCTAGAACGGACGGACGGGTCCGGCAGCATCCGCGAAGTCGGCACTGCGAGCCAGGTCGGCCCAGACGCATACCTCGGCGAGATTCTTCCGATACGACGCGGAGACACGCTCCACGGCTTCCTTTCCGAGTGGCAGACGAAGTGGCACTTTCTCGCTGTGCACAAGCGAGGTGATGATCTCTGCTGCCTTCTCCGGATCACCCTCCTGAACACCGTCTACGGCCGCCATGTCCCGCAGAACGGGATCCAGCAAATCACGGTATTCCGATGATGATTCGGCGAAGCTCAGAACGCCAGGCGTGTTGAATGCCGTACGGAATCGGCTGGGCTCGACGATCATCACCCGAACGCCGAACTGCGCGACCTCACCGGCGAGAGCCTCCGACCAACCCTCGAGAGCGAACTTCGACGCCGAGTACGCCCCGACACCGGGAAACGACATACGGCCGCCTTGACTGCTCATCTGCACGATCGTCCCGCTGCCCTGCACTCGCATCGACGGGAGGACGGCGCGCACCAACGCGGCGGGTCCGATCAGGTGCAGTTCCATGAGATCCCGCAAGGTCGAATCGTCCACCATCTCCGCCGCGCCGACCATCCCACGACCGGCATTGTTGACCAGCACGTCGATGCGACCGAAACGCTCGAGCGCATATTCGACGACGCCCGGTGCCGCTGCGGTGTCTCTGACGTCGAACATCACCGCCGAGAACCGATCCGGATTCGCCGACGCAATATCTGCAACGGACTCGGGACGACGAACTGCAGCGACTACCGCGTCCCCCGATCGAAGTGCAGACAGTGCGAGTTCACGGCCGAAACCCTGAGAAACTCCGGTGATGATCCAGGTCTTTGTTGTCATGGTCGGCAACGCTAGGGTTTAGAGCGCGCTCCAACGCAAGCCTGTGGTTCTACCGCCGAACTACACGCCGGCCCACACCGGTCGTTCCCCGCGAAGGAAACCGTCGACGCCGGCTTTGAAGTCGTCACTGCTGTAGATCATGCTCATCAGATCATCGTTGTCGGCAATCACTCGGGTTCTGATGCGTCGCAGGGACTCGCGAATAGTCCAGACGGTCATCGGGGCGGCGGCAAGTAGATCGCGAGATACCTGGGCAGTCAGGGTCGCGAACTCGGACTCTGTTGCACAGTCGCTGAGGAAGCCGCTCCGCAGAGCCTCGTCACTCGACATCACCCCGGCCCGAGCGATCAACGACATCAGACGCGAACTGCCGATCCTGTCCGCCAGCAAAGCCACGGAATGGATCGACAACGAGTTTCCGAGTGTGCGCGCGATCGGTAGGCAGAAGCGTGACCCCTGCGTCGCGATCCGCACATCGCACGCTGCCGACAGCAACAGCCCTGCTCCCGCGCACACACCGTCGATGACCGCGAGGGTGGGAACCCTCACTTTCTCGAGTTCGGTCAGTACGCCGACGAACCGGCTTTCGTAGTCGAGCCCGTCGTGAAAGCTCGAGAAGGTTTGAAAGTGGCCAATGTCGGAGCCCGCCGAGAACGCCTCTCCCCCAGCACCTCGGAGAGTGACTAACCGAATCTCGCGGTCGGAGTCGGCGCGCCGGCAGGCTCCGGCAATGGCGTCGTACATCTGCGGGGTCAATGCGTTGCGCTTTTCCGGCCGGTTGAACACGACGTCGAGGGTCTCGCCACGACGGATGATCAAGATTTCTTCGTGCGTTTCAGTCATGACACTCACGTTATTTCCGGTAGAGAAAAGTCGAAACACATTGCACTTGAATATCTTTGCGAATTCTCGATGCAAAGTTGCAGATAGTGCGAACGGAGAAGCGTCGACGAGGCCAGGAGACGGTGATGCCAGAACCGAACCTCGCCGACGCAGTATCAAAGGGGCGTCATGCCACCGTCATGCCACGACTGTGCGCTGTGGCACGCCCGAATACTGGCTCAGCGGCCGGATCAGTGCATTCGACTGCCCTTGCTCGATGATGTGCGCCGTCCATCCGGTGATGCGGCTCATCACGAAGATCGGCGTGAACATCTCGACGTCGAAGCCCATGAGAAAATATGCAGGGCCCGTAGGGAAATCGAGATTCGGCTTGATTCCGGTGGCACTGACCATTGTCTTCTCGAGGATCTCGTACATCTGCACCCACTTCTCGCCGTCGGTCGCTGCCGCGACGTCGAGGAGGGCCTGCTTCATGGTCGGAACACGCGAATCACCGTTCTTGTAGACGCGGTGCCCGAAGCCCATGACCTTCTCCTTGACAGCCAACTTCTCCGACATCCAGGCTTCTGCGCGGTCGGGGTCGTCGATCTCGAGCATGTCGTGCATGACAGCTTCGTTTGCACCGCCGTGCAACGGGCCCTTGAGTGTGCCGATAGCAGCGGTCACTGCGCTGTAGATGTCCGAAAGTGTGGACGTCACAACACGAGCGGCGAACGTCGAGGCGTTGAAGGAGTGCTCCGCGTACAGGATCAGCGAGACCTCGAAGGCCTTCACGATCGCCGGCTCCGGAACAGCACCGAAGCACATGTTCAAGAAGTTTTCGGCGAAACCCAGGTCCGACTGCGGCGCGATGGGATCCTGACCGCGCCGGCGGCGGAAATCGGCTGCGACGATGGTCGGCAGCACAGCTGTCATCCGCAGCGCCTTGGCCAGATTGGCCTTCTCCGAGTTGTCGTCCTCCGCCGGATCCTCGGCGCCGAGGTAGCTGATCGCCGTGCGGACAACATCCATGGGGTGGCAGTTGTCCGGCATCTTGGTCAGAAGCGAGAGCAGTGAGCGGTCGGCACGACGGGCCGCACGCTCACGCAGGCAGAGTAATTCGAGCTGCTCGGGAGTCGGCAGTTCGCCGTACCAGAGCAGGTGCGCAACTTCTTCGAAGCTGCAGTTCGCGGCAAGGTCCTGCACTGCGTAACCGCGATACGTCAAAGAATTCGTCTCGGGCACTACCTTGGAGATAGCCGTCGTATCGACGACAACTCCGGCCAAGCCCTTGTAGATCGTCGGAATCTGTTCGGTCATGTCCTACTCCCCTCCAAGCTGAAATTGAAAATGCCACTGTCGAATTCGTTGTAGCGCTCGTACTCGAGAATCTCGTACAACCTGCTGCGATGCTGCATTTCGCCGAGCAGTCCTTCTTGCGTGCCCTCCGCAAAAATCTCGCGCAGACCCTTTTCGATAGCGAACATCGCCAGCCGAAGGGTGGTCACGGGGTAGATGACGGCGTTGAAACCGATCTCTTCCAACGTCTTCGCCGAAATGAGATTCGACTTCCCGAACTCGGTCATGTTGGCGAGGAGCGGAGTGTCGACCGCTGCGCGGAACTTCTCGAAGTCGGCCTCGGTGGCAAGAGCTTCGGTGAAGATCAGATCGGCACCGGCATCCACATAGGCCTTTGCTCGCTCGATCGCCGCGTCGATACCGTCGATTCCGGCAGCATCGGTGCGCGCGCAGATGACGAAGTTC
The DNA here is from genome assembly GCF_024436645.1 of Rhodococcus sp. T9N. Taxonomy (NCBI): domain Bacteria; kingdom Bacillati; phylum Actinomycetota; class Actinomycetes; order Mycobacteriales; family Nocardiaceae; genus Rhodococcus; species Rhodococcus sp. T9N. Next base: position 5,671 of record NZ_JAMSKS010000005.1, read on the forward strand.
GGGTCACGACGCGCCGACACTGCAGCATGAACACGGCGAACCATGTCTTCGGTGGGCACAATTGCTTTGCCGTCGAGGTGCCCACAGCGCTTGGGGTTGATCTGATCCTCGAGGTGCAGACCGGCTATACCGTCGTCCTCGAAGATCGTGACCGTGCGGGCAGCACTCATGGGTTCACCGAAACCGGTGTCGGCATCGATCAGCGTCGGGAGGTCGGTGACCCGCGCGATCTGCTTGCTGTGGCCGGCGACCTCGGTCAACGTGGTCAGCCCGATGTCGGGAAGAGCCAATCCGGCCGAATACGCACCACCCGAAACGTAGACGCCCTCGAACCCGATTTCCTGAATGAGCTTGGCTGTCAGCGGATTGATCGCACCCGGGAGTCGTTGAATCTTTCCGGACGTCAGCCCCGCCCGGAAGGCAATCCGCTTGTCGGCTGCAGACGTCGCTGCTGCGATGAGGCCCGACATCAGAAAAGTCCCTTGGCGACCTTGGGAGCCCGAGCGAGAACGTCTTCGGAAACGGTGAAGGTCAGCTGATCGAGTTCGCCTGCCTTCAATTCGGCGGTGCGCTGAGCCGCATCGAGGAAGCGGTCCTGTTCGCTCGGCTCGATGACGCCCTCGGCGAGGGTGCGGAATTTCGCGACGTACTGATTGCGAGCGAACGGACGTGCGCCGAGCGGGTGCGCATCGGCCACCGCAAGCTCGTCGACGATGACTTCGCCGCTCTTCAAGGTGATCTCGGCGCGAGCACCGAAAGCCTTCTCGTCCGGATCCGTCGAGTGGTAACGGCGTGTCCATTCGGGATCTTCGCGCGTGGAGATCTTGTTCCACAGCTCGATCGTGTCCGCGCGCTGTGCACGCTCGGACGCGTAGGAATGTTCGTGGTGCCACGTACCGTCCTGAAGCGCAACGGCAAAGATGTACATCACCGAGTGGTCGAGGGTTTCACGCGAGGCGGTCGGGTCGAACTTCTGCGGATCGCCGGAACCGGTGCCGATGACGACGTGGGTGTGGTGACTGGTATGCAGGACGATCGACGCGATCTGGTCGAGATCACCGACACGAGAACGCATTCGGCGAGCGAGGTCGATCGGCGCCTGGCTCTGGTACTCCGCGGAGTGTTCTTTGGTGTACGAGTCGAGGATGGCGCGCTTCGCCTCACCCGAACCGGGCAGCGGAACGTGGTACTCCTTGTCCGGGCCACCGAGTAGCCAGGCGATGACGCCGTCTTCGCCTTCCCAGATCGGTGACGGTGCGCCCTCACCGCGCATCGCGCGGTCGACCGCCTCTACGGCAACCTTGCCTGCCAGCGCAGGCGCGTACGCCTTCCAACTGGATATCTCGCCCTTGCGGGACTGACGTGTCGCCGTCGTGAGGTGCAGCGCCTGGCCGATTGCCTGGTAGACCGTCTCGGTGCCCAGGCCCAGCAAAGTTCCGATACCTGCCGCAGCCGAGGGGCCGAGGTGTGCGACGTGGTCGATCTTGTGCTCGTGCAGGCAGATAGCCCGAACCAGGTCGATCTGGATCTCGTAGCCGGTCGCCAGACCACGAATCAGGTCTCGACCGTCACGGCTGGTGTGCTGAGCGACGGCGAGGATCGGCGGGATGTTGTCTCCGGGGTGCGAGTACTCGGCGGCGAGGAACGTGTCGTGGAAATCGAGTTCACGAACCGCGACACCGTTGGCCCAGGCGGCCCATTCAGGCGAGAACGTACCGGGGATACCGAACACGGTGGAGCCCGGCGTATACGGATGCGACTGTGCTTGCGCCCGCGCATTCACCACGGGACGGCGCACCAGGGAAGCTGCGGCAACTGCCGCGTTGTCGATGATCCGGTTGACGATCATGTCGGATGTGGCGTCGGTGACGTCGACGGAATCCGTCGCAACTTCCGCGATCTTCCACGCGAGGTGGTCTTCCTTGGGGAACTCTTCGGCAGAGCGGTGAGTGCGTACGAGATGCGTCTTCATCGGTCCTCTTCTCACGTTCTTCGGTATCTATTTGCACGCTACGCAGCTCATTCACCTCGGGATAGGCCCTCGCAATTGCCTATTTGTGCAATGACAATGCTGCAATGTTGCGAATGTTGCCAATAGCTTCTCGGTAGGGTGAACGCGATCGGCACCGAGGAGATTCGATGAAGAAGATGTACGCGGGAGCGCGGCTGCGACGGCTGCGGGAGGAACGAAACCTGTCACAGTCCGCACTGGCGAAGGCACTCGAACTCTCCCCCAGCTATGTCAATCAACTGGAGAACGATCAACGACCGCTGACGGTGCCCGTCCTTCTCAAGCTCAACGCCGAGTTCGATCTCGACGTGCAATTCTTCGCCTCCGATTCCGACGCACGCCTGGTTGCGGACGTTCATCACGCCTTGGCCGAAACTTCGGAATCTGGAGACGTATCTCTGGCCGAGGTGGACGAATTGGTGGCCCGCATGCCGGCGGTCGGACGCACCCTCGTGATGTTGCACCGCCGCCTTCACGCCGCGACAGAGCAGTTGGACCAGTTCTCGACGCAGTTGTCCGGCGAACCAGCATCCGATGTGTCACTCGTACCGATGCCCTACGAGGAAGTTCGGGACTTCTTCTACGACCGAAAGAATCACATCGCCGTTCTGGACGACGCTGCCGAACAGATGTTCCTGGACAACGGATTGTCCGTGGGCGCAGTGGATTTGCAACTGGCACGACTACTTCGCGATCAGCACGGCGTCACCGTGACGATCCGTACCGACGAACCCGACAAGCTCGGCCCCAAGCGTTACTACGATCCGAACAAGTCGGTCCTCACACTCGCCCGTCGTCTGTCGGCAGGACAACGCGCGTTCCAGATCGCAATGCAGTTGGCCTTCTTCACGCAGGCCGACGTGATCGATTCCCTTGTCGCCGAGGATGAATCATTGAGCGCCGAGTCCGCAGCGCTGGCCCGCGTCGGACTCGCACACTACTTTGCCGGCGCACTGCTACTCCCGTACACCCAATTCCTGCAATCCGCTGAGGCCTTGCGGTACGACATCGATCTGCTCAGCCTCAAGTTCGAGGTCGGCTTCGAGACCGTCTGCCACCGGTTGTCCACTCTCCAGCGTCATGGCCAACGCGGCATCCCCTTCTTCTTCGTCCGAACCGATCGCGCCGGAAACATCTCGAAGCGTCAGTCTGCTACCGCCTTTCACTTCTCCAGAGTCGGCGGCAGTTGCCCGCTGTGGGTCATCCACGAGGCATTCGCGAGCCCAGGTCGCATCCTCACTCAGGTCGCGAAGATGCCCGACGGCCGGACATACCTCTGGGTGGCGCGCACTACCCACAGCGGCGGACTCGGGTACCTCGCACCCGAGCGCAACTTCGCCGTCGGACTCGGTTGCGACATCGGCTACGCCGATCGCATGGTCTACTCACACGGAATTCAGACGGACGACCCCGCGACCATCGTGCCGATCGGCGCGGGGTGCAAAGTCTGTGACAGGCCAGCGTGCTCTCAACGCGCCTTCCCCCAACTCGGCCGCTCGATCTCCGTCAGTGAGAACAGCAGCAGCCATCTTCCGTATCCGCAACAATAGGGCGCAAACAGTAGGGCACACCGACTCCACCTGCAGTTTCCCGGAGCTACGACGCTCTTCTGCTTCCATGGACGTCATGCAACCCGATGCCGTGACCCCTCGTCGACTGGTTCTTCGCCGCCTTTCGGCCGTGGCCGGTGTGGCCGGCATCGTGACTGGTTTGGTTGCCTTGATCGCAACTCAGTTGGACGTCGATCACAACATCGTGATCGTTCTGGCGTCAGTGGCGCCCTTGTTGATGATTGCTCCGCTGATCGGTGCCGTCGTCTCGGGTATCGGGCGTCAGTGGATCGTGTGCGCCGCCTCGATCCTCGTCCTTGGGTTGTTCGGATGGTCTGTGAGCCCGCTGTACATCGGCGGAACTGGGGAGTCGACGTCTGCGAACGGTCCATCGATTCGAATCATGCAGGCCAACTTGATGGTCGGTGCAGCGGATCCGGAGTCGCTTGTGGCGATGGTCCGCGAGCGCAACGTCGACGTGGTGACGGTCCAGGAGTTGACGTACCAGGAAGCCGACGCGCTCGAAGCCGCCGGGCTTGACGAGGTTCTGAGCCACCAATTCCTCGTCCCGTACACCGACGGCGGTGGCGGGGCCGGAATCTACAGTCGCTTTCCACTCTCCAATCCGCGTAGCCTCGACGGATTCTCACCCGAAACGCTGTCCGCAGAACTGAATGTCGGCTTGGCGCAGCCAGTCACATTGTTCGCCGTGCATCCGGCACCGGCGTACATCTCACCGGCTTCGGTGTGGGCGGACGAGCAGCGAAGGCTTGGGTCTTACATGGACAAAGTCGCCGGGCGGGACAACGTGATAGTGAGCGGCGACTTCAACGCGTCGTACTCGAACAAACAGTTCCGGAATCTTCTCACGAACGGATATACCAGCGCCGCCGACCAATTGGGTTCCGGCCTGATCCCGACCTATCCGACCGACAAGCGGTATCCGGCGGTGGTCGGTATCGACCACATCATCACGAAAGGCGCCGTGGCGACATCCTTGGAACGGATCGAGATCGAGGGATCCGATCACCACGGCCTGATTGCCGACATCACGTTGTCTTGAGTAAATACTGGATTGAGCAAGCACCGGGGCATGGTTGTGCCCCGGTGCTCACGTCTTCAGTTGTCGCGGTTCACGCCGCTGTGGGTGGGCTGTTCCCGCCGATCGGCTGTTGATACAGATCGATCGACATCGGTGGATAGAACACCGTTTTCCGATCCGGTCCGATCTCCACCCGCCATTCGGTGTGGTGCAGTGTCCGGTGGTGATGGCCGCACAACAAGATCAGGTTGTCGAGATCCGTTGGGCCACCATCGTTCCAGTGAACAATATGATGGGCATCGCACCACCCCGACGGTGTCCCGCACCCCGGAAACGCGCAACCACCATCACGAACCGCCAACGCCCGCCGCTGCGGAACCGTCGCCGTTCTCGCTTCCTTGCCGCAGTCGAGCGGAACACCATTCTCGTCCAACAAAATCCGCGTCACGGTGCAGTCGCACGCCAACATCCGCGCGGTATCGATACTGATGGGGCCCACCCAATCCGCCCACGCGAAACCCAACTCCTCGGTGGACGGCAGGAGGTCTTTCAACGCCTTGAGGTCTGTCATGTCTTTTGCGCTGGCGGTGACCGTGATGTGCGGTTTCACTCCGCCTTCGATCGGACCCAACCCCGCCCGCTCGTACCGCCGCAGTAGTTCGCAGAACCCGTCCGCGCGCCGCAGCGCAGGCGTGCGGATGTCCTTGACGCCGTCTTTCTCCGGTGTCGGCGCAGACAGGCTCGACAGCAACGTGATCAGACGGGCCCCGTTCACAGCATCCAGATCACCCTTCACGGTCACCCGCCCGTATAGGCCCTTCGACGCGTAGAACTCGTTACGCTCCGAATCCTCACCCACCGGAACCCCGTCTTCGCGCTTGCCGTACTGCTTCTCGATTCGGCGGATCGCTGCTCGCACCGCATCACAATCGGCGATGTTCTGCGACGCCAGGCCAAGCAGGATCCCGCGAGCCTTGTCCACATCCGCCGGCGTCATGTTCTTCGGCGGATGCTGACAAAACGACGCAACCTGCCGCGCCTTCAACGCATCCACGTCACCGCGATGGAATGCATCGCCCACAACGGGTTCGAGCATCAACAACCGCGCCAACCCGACCAGCAGACTGCACTCACCGATCTCCAGATTCGTCGACCCGTGCAACCACTGCGCGATCGCCCGAAAACCCTTCCCGCCGAGAACCTCACGGGAAAACATCTCCACGATCAGCAACACCATCCGCGATTGCAGCTCGTGCCGGACGCGCACCAGAGCCAGAACCTCACTCTTGAGGCCCTCACCGTCCAGCTGCCACGCTCCCCGACTGTCCATACTCAAAGCTTAATCGAACATACTTTCGATAACCAGAGACAAACCGGACAACTTCAAACAGGTGGGTGGCTCGAGACCTATTGAAGTACAGGCTCGTTCACGACTGATACAGCGCTAGGTCGGAGTGACTATCGCAAAGTTCGGATCCGGCTCGTCGAGGTACCCGGCAAGTTCTGCGAGCTTCGCCGGGTCGCCGGAAACCGAGATGGTTCCATTCGCAATCTCGGCACCCAAGTCCACACCACCGAGCAGCACACCGAGTAAGTCGCGCCGACTCAAACTGAACATCGCATCCACAGACCCAGCATCTGCAGACCCACCTTCCACGTCGAAATGGATCAGAACTCCGTTGCTGAGTTCCGTTCGGTGAACGATGTTTTCGTCAGTGATGTTCCAATCGACGACGATGTGCGAGCCCGCTGCGCGCACTCCGTCCACGCGCAGCGATACTGCATCGAAGACTTGACTTACCGACAGCGCTGCGGTGATGTCGGGCGCCGCGGCAACCGTGGGCGTCCCCACTGAGCCGTTGCGCAGTTCGTATGCACCGGTGAGGTAGAAGTTCCGCCATGTGCCGTTCTCGGCGCCGTACCCGAGTTGCTCGAAGGTATCGGCCTGCAGATTCTTGGCCTCGACGTTGTCCGGTTCAGCGAAGACCACGTAGTTCACCACCTGCGCAACCCAGCGAAAGTCGCCGCGCTCGTACGATTCCCGAGCTTTCCGTAACACTTCTGCTGATCCGCCCATGAACTCCACGTGACGCTTGGCCGATTCGACGGGTGGATGCTCCCACAGATGCGCAGGGTTACCGTCGAACCAACCCATGTATCGCTGGTAGATGGCTTTGACGTTGTGACTGACGGAACCGTAGTACCCGTGCGTGTGCCACGCTTGCGCCAATGCAGGTGGCAGCTCGATCGATTCGGCGATCTCGAGACCGGTCCACCCCTGATTGATTCGACGAAGTGTCTGATCGTGAAGGTACCCGTAGAGGTCGCGCTGCAATGACAGGAACTCGGTGAGCCGTTCGGTCCCCCACGTCGGCCAGTGGTGGGACGCAAACAGAACGTCGGATCGTGAGGCGTAACGATTGATCGATTCCGTCAGGTACGCAGACCAGACATGAGGATCCCGTACCAGGGCACCGCGAAGCGTGAGCAGGTTGTGGAGAGTATGAGTTGCGTTCTCCGCCATACACAGTGCGCGCAAATCCGGGAAGTAGAAGTTCATCTCGGACGGGGCCTCGGTTCCGGGCGTCATCTGGAATTCGATCCGAACGCCGTCGATCGTCTCCGTGTGACCTGTCTTCGAGATCGACACCGTCGGCGAAATGAGCGTCGGTGTGCCGGTTGAGGTGGTCTGCCCCAACCCGGCTCCGACGCTACCTCGGGGACCTCGGGGTAAGGCCGCCCCGTACATGTAGGCCGCGCGTCGAGCCATTGCCGTTCCCGCATAGACGTTTTCCTCGACCGCGTGCTCCACGAGCCCGGTGGGTGCGACGATCACGCATCGCCCGGCGGCGACGTCGTCGTCGGTGGTCACTCCTTTGACCCCGCCGAAGTGGTCGATGTGCGAATGCGTGTAGATCACCGCGACAACCGGTCGATCACCACGATGCTCCCGATACAACGCGAGACCAGCGGCAGCGGTTTCCCGGGAGATCAGTGGATCGATGACGATGATTCCGGTATCTCCCTCGATCAACGTCATGTTCGACAGATCAAGTCCGCGAATCTGATAGATCGAATCCGTCACCGCAAAGAGTCCCTGCTTGGCGACCAACTTCGACTGACGCCACAAGCTCGGATTGACCGTTGGCGGGCAGTCCTCGTCAAGGAACGCGTAGGAATCGTTGTTCCACAGGACTTTTCCGTCCGAATTGGAAACCAGCCCCGGATCGATTGCGGCGACGAAACCCCGCTTCGCCTCGGTGAAGTCGGCGTCGTCGGAGAACGGTAGAGTCTCGGCGACTCGGGCGTTCGCGGCTTCGATTGCGGCCGATGCCGCACGTGGGTCGATCATAAGTCAGCCTTTCACGCCGAATTGCGGCAATGCGCATTGCCGCAATTGAAGAGAACAGCAGGGCTAGCTCAGCAACTGCGCCTTTGCCGCCGCGAACTCGGCATCGGTCAACACGCCGGACTGATGAAGCTGTCCCAACTCCTGCAGCTTGGAGACCAGATCGTCCGCGCCTGAAGGGGGAACGGACTGCACGGGGGCGACCTGCTGCTGCGGCGGCGGCTGTTGCTGCTGGTACTCCTGCTGATATTCCTGCTGCTGCTCGCTGGCCTTTCGTTGACTCCGTCGATCCATGGCGTTGGACGTCGCCTTTGCGGTTCCAGCCACTACCGCCGTGCGCGCCACCGTGCCGAGCAACCCCGGCCGCCCTCTGCGTCCACCTCGAAAAACCATGCCGAACTCCTTGGGTAATTGTCGCTACTGAAATGCTGCTTCGACCGCTGCGACGACTACCTCGCGCGGTATCTGAACGTGAAGGACTACGTCGCCGCCGCCACCGCGAACCGTCGACGCGAGCTCACGCGCCCACGTCTGCTCGTAGACGATGACTGCGGCGGACGTTCCTGGTTCGAGTGACTCACGGACCACGTCCAGGTCCTCGTCACTGATCAATGCCTTGGCTTCGATGGACAGAATCGCCAGTCCGATGTCGGTGAGATCTTCGTCGACATCGATCTGCGACACCTGTCCGTCCGCGTCCTTGGCGATGTACACGAGGTCGAGCAGAGTGACAAAACCTCGTTCCACCACGTTCTGCAGCGCGGCGACAGCTTCAGGATCCACAGTTGAACCTGGGAATGCCAGCACCACGAGCTCGACCGGTCCGATGTTCATTGCGTCGTTCATCCATCAAGCCTGGTGGCTCGGACGCTTGGGAACCTCACCCGCAGGGGATGAATTACCCGATGCGATCGAGTTATTTGTTGCGGCGAATGACTTCGCGAATCGGCCGTACGTGTACGCCTTCTGCTGCGAGGGCTCGCCGGGCTTTGCCTCGGGTGACGAGCACACCGACGATACCGAGAATCCAAACCGGATATTGCACCATCCAGGCGACACGGAATCCGTCGAACGTGTACCCGCCCATGTGCCCGAGGATGACGCCCATCACTTGAATCACGATGAGGGAAGCGAGGAATCCCCCGATGTTGACCATGCCCTGGGCGGTGCCCATCGCCGAACTCGGATTGGATGTGCGCGCGTAGTCGAAGCCGATCACCGAACCCGGCCCACCCACCGAGATGACGACCACCAGGATCGTCAACAACCAGAGCGGAGACGGTTCGCTTCGTGAAAGCACGATCGTCCACATGAGCGCGCTGGCCACCATGATGGTGAGAACCAACCACGATCGACGCATGGGATAGCGACCGGTGAGAATACCGAGGATCGGGCCGGCCACGATTGCCGAGATGACTGACAGCGTCAGCAGCGAGCCGACCGTCGTGGAGTCGAGGCCTTGAGCCGATTTCAGGTACGGCACACCCCACAGCAGCGCGAACGTCGTGATCGAGAACTGAGTCCCCATGTGGCTGAAGAACCCGAGTCGGGTGCCGGGCCGCATCCACACCGTCTTGATCTGTCGCCCGATCTCCTTGGCGCCGGCCGGCACGGCGACCACGTCGGCACCGGGAGGCGCATCGCGGATGACACTCAACGCCAGCGCAAACGCCAACAGTCCGACAGCGGCAGCGCTGCCGTAGGCAAAAGTCCAGCCCGGTCCGGACAACAGCAACATGAACGGAAGCGCAGACATCACCTGGCCCAGCTGACCGAGGATGCCCGTGAACTGCGAGACCAACGGCACCTGCCGGGGCGGGAACCACTGCGGTACCAACCGCAACACCGAGATGAAGGTGAGTGCATCCCCGGCACCGACGGCAATACGTGCACCGATCGCGACGGGCAGCGATTCGGTGAAGGCGAGAGCCAACTGCGCGGACATCATGATGAACGCACCGACTGCGATCATGATCCGCGAACCGTAGCGGTCGAGGAGGACTCCCGCCGGAATCTGCATGCCGGCGTACACGACGATCTGCAGCACGACGAAGCTCGACAGAACGCTGGGCGAGATCGAGAACCGATCAGCAGCAGACAGACCCGAGACGCCGAACGAAGTGCGGTGAAGCACGGCGATCACGTAGGCAAAAACACCGACACCCCAGACCAACCACACTTTTTTCATCGGGTCTGTATGTTACTCCTGTCTTTCGCAAGGCTCAGGACATGATTATTCGCGGCCCTGAGACACCCAATTCAGATCGGCCGAACGGAAGCCTTCGGTGATCGCGGCGAGGGAGTCGAGGCGAGCGATCTGGTCTTCGCTCAAAACGATGTCCAACGCTCCGGCGTTTTCGGTGACTCGTGCAGCGAACCGAGTGCCGGGAATCGAAACGGAAGGCAACCCGTACTGGCGGCCCTTGGCATCGAGCCATGCCAGGGAAACCTGTGCAGGCGTCGCGCCGAGCTCCTCACCGACGGCGCGGACCACGTCGAGAACCTTCTGATTGGCGGGAAGTGCGGAGTCCGAGAAGCGGGGGAAGCGTCGGCGTAGGTCGTTGTCACTGAGCGTCGCCGCATCGAACGATCCCGCCAAGAAGCCTCGGCCCACAGGTGAAAAGGGCACGAACCCGACTCCGAGTTCCGCCGCGGTGGGTACTACCTTGTTCTCGACGTCACGGCTCCAGATGCTCCATTCCGACTGGATCGCCGCGATCGGATGTACCCCGTACGCACGACGCAGTTCGTCACCGGTCGCCTCGGACAGTCCGATGTTGCGGACCTTGCCCGCCTTCACCTGCTCCGCGATCGCGCCGACGGTGTCTTCGATCGGCACGTTCGGGTCGACCCGGTGCAAGTAGTAGAGGTCGACATGATCGACGCCGAGTCGTCCCAGAGACTCGTCGAGTGCCCGCGGCACGTAAGCCGGGTCTCCGTTGATCCCGCGCTGACCGTTGGCGATGTTGCCGACCAGACCGAACTTGGTCGCCAACTGCACTTCCTCCCGGCGGTCTTTGAGAAGCTCTCCCACCGCCCGCTCACTCGATCCCTCGCCGTACACGTTCGCGGTGTCGATGAATGTGATCCCGATGTCCACCGCATGGTGCAGCGTGGCGAGCGCCTCGGCCGGATCCACCGGGCCGTAGACCGGGGCGACGGACATCGCGCCGTATCCCTGGGCGCTGACAGTGAGACCTTCGGCCAGAGTGACGGTGGGGACGGTCATGAAAACTCCTCGATTCGACTGAGCGACAACCCCGACAGTCTTCACCGAATCGAAGCCTCACGCACCGATTAACGTCACGCTGATCGGGTTACCCTCGAGTGATGGCATTCGATTGGCTCGAACTCGTACTCACCGCCCACCGCGAATTCGGTTCACGACTCGCTGCGGTCGAGGACTGGAACGCACCCACGCCCGACTCCGACTGGCACGTCGAACACCTCGTCCGCCACGTCATCGAGGAGCAGCAGTGGGTACCGCCGCTCCTGGCCGGACTGACGGTCGGCGAGGCGACACCGGACATCGTTCCCGTCGGGGACGACCTGTGGACCGAATGGCAGAAGTACTCCGATGCCGCAATCAAAGCGTGGAAATCGACGGACCTCAGTGCCCACGTTCACCTCTCGTACGGCACGGTGAAGGTGGAACCCTATCTGCGCCAGCAGACCTCGGACGTCACGATCCACACCTGGGACCTCGCGCGAGCGGTCGGAGCAGACGAGCGACTCGATCCAGACCTCGTCGAGGCCGTCTGGTCCGACCTCGACGGGCAGCGCGACATGCTCGCCGAGAGCGGACTCTTCTCCGATCCCGTCGACCTCCCGGACGATGCGTCGTTGCAGGACAAGCTGATTGCCCTGACCGGTCGCGATCCTCGTTAGACGTTCAGCGACACACCCGTCGTGCGGGCGACGCCGTCCCAGCCGCCGGCAGGTGCACCGAGGCCGAGCAGAGCCGCAACCGTCGGTGCGACGTCGATCGTGCGAGCCTGCGTGTCGATCTTCCGTCCACCGTCGAGAGCGGGATGCCCGCCGCTGAGGAAGAACGGGATGGGCAGTGTCACGAAATGGCCGTGGTTGCCGGGAATCGGGTTGGACAGTGGAGTCGGATCACTGAACCGCCAGCCCTGAGCGCAAAACGCAACGACGTCACCGGCATTGGTGCCGAGATCGAATTCGGCGGGGAGGTGGCTGGATTCGACGCCGTCCACACCATCCACGATCTGCTGAATCCGGCTGACGGCTTCCGCCCGTTCGCCATCGGGTCCGACGAAGTAGATCAGGTCTGCGCCACCGTTCTGGGCGATTCGAATCTTGCCTGCCAGCAACGGGTCCGCGTTCAGCGGTCGATCCAAGCCGATGAGCCGCGCGGGCTCCGACCAGTCCATCGAGTGGTCGGCCAACACGATCAGAATGCTCCGATTCCAGCGCCCCGTGTCATGAAGGAAGTCGACGAAGCGGCGAACCTGGTTGTCGGTGTTCTGAAGTGCAGCCGTGCGAGCGATCCGGACGGACGGACCGGACAGATCCAGGTGCCCGACCCGATCGACGTCACCGAGGTTGGTGAACGAGAGCCGCGGCGAGTTCCCGCCGACGATACGGATCAAGGCGTCGATCGTGAAGTTGTCCGGCGCATGCTCGGTACCGGGAACGAGCGGCTGCGGATCCCACACCAGTGAGGCGCGGTCACCGAACAGCCCGTGAAGGTAGCGCTTCGACAGCACACTCGCAGTGGTCAATCCGAGTTCGGTGCGTACCCGATCCAGAACCGTCGATGCCTGCAGGTCGGAAGGCCGATCGAGGTCACGCTTCTTGTCGATGGCCGGATCGTAGACGGAGTTGGCGGGTACGCCCGAACGCGCCGGCAGCACTCCCGTCATCATCGCCGTGTGGTTCGGCAGCGTCTCTGCGATCGTGATGGCGCTGGCGTCCGGGTAGTGGATACCGCCGGCCGCAAGCCCGGTCAGCGTCGGGGTGAGCTCCGATCGCAGCTCGTCCGGCCGCATGCCGTCGACGACTATGACATGCACGTCCAGGTCTGGGATTCCGGCGCTGGTGGGAACACTCGCGCGAGCGGGCGTTCCGAGCAATGCCGTTCCGGCGACAACACTTCCACCGATCAGAACGCTACGACGCGAAACTTCGATACTCACTGGTCGACTCCTGGTCGGTACGAGGCCTGATCGAGGGCGGCCGAGGTGGGTGAGACTCTACTGCCCGCGCCTGCCGGAAGACGGTAGCTCACGGCGTAGTGCGCATTGCTCTGCGGATTGGTGAGATCGTCGACGTAGTACCAGTCCATCTGAGTACCTTCGCGGGCGATTTCGAATACGCCGTAGCCGTGCGAATCCAGTTCGACGTACCGCACGTGTCGGTTCACGGCCTTGAATGCTTCTTCTGCCGCAACGGTTACCGTGCGCGGTGGCACTTTCAGCATGTCGTCGATATTGGGCGACGTCACCGACGGGACGACGAACTCGGCGCCGACGGTCGGCCCACCCGGATAGTTGGCGGCGTTGGTCGGTAGGTCGCAGGCCCACGACGTGTGGATGTCACCGGTGATGAAGACGGTGTTGTCCACACCGTTCGAGGTGATCGCGTCGAAAAGCCTGGTGCGGTCGGCGGTGTACCCGTCCCACTGATCCGTGTTGTACGGGACACCGGCCTGCGGCACACCCACCAGTTCGGTCAACGCCGCGGTGGTCGCCGGTTCCAGCGGCGGGAACACGCAGGGCGTGATCATGACCGGATTGCCGACGACCTTCCACTGCGTCGGGGAGGTGACGATTCCGTTGGTCAACCAATCCATCTGTGCGCGTCCGGTAATGGTGCGCGACGGATCGTCGACCTGCTTCATGGTCGGTTGCTCGTCGCGGTAAGTACGCAGATCGAGCATCGAGATCTCGGCCAGATTCCCGAAGCGGAACCGACGATACAGCTGAACGCTCGAACCACTACCCGACGGGCGGACGGGCATCCACTCGAAATATGCCTTGGCCGAGTTGGCCTTTCGATCTGCCCAGTCACCTTCGACACCGGGAGTGTGGTTTTCGGCGCCGTCCCGGTACGCGTTGTCGGCCGATTCGTGATCGTCCCACGTGGTGATGAACGGGAGCTTCAGGTGCAGAGCTGCCAGATCCGGGTCTGTCTTGTACTGCGCGTGCCGAATTCGGTAGTCGGCCAGCGAAATGATCTCGTGGGCCGGCTCGTGAAGGCGAACGGATCCGTTTCTCGCGCCGTACTCCCCCTGCCCGTACTCGTAGATGTAGTCACCGAGGTGGATGATCGCGTCGAGGTCTTCGCGGAATGCGAGGTGACGATAGGCACCGAAATACCCCGCCTCCCAGTTGGAGCAGGACACCACGCCGAAGCGGAGACGATCGAGATCTGCCGAGTTCGACGGAGCCGTACGGGTGCGGCCCACCGGAGAAACAGCCGAACCCGCAGTGAATCGGTACCAGTACGTCGTCGACGAATCGAGTCCGGTGACGTCGACCTTCGCGGTGTGATCGGAATCCGCCGAAGCAGCAACACTTCCGGACGCAACGACGCTCGCGAACCCCTCATCGGTCGCGACCTGCCAGTTGAGAGTCACCGCCGGCCCGACGCCGGAACCGGGCGTCGCGTCTGCCGTCGGGGTGATGCGGGTCCAGATGATCACCGCATCCGGCAACGGGTCACCGGATGCCACGCCGTGCGCGAAGCCCGGGCTGCCACCCGGAACCTCGGCACCGGCGTGGCTCGCCGAAGCGACACCGAGACCTACTGCGCCGGCGAGGGCCGCCGATCCCTGCAGCAGGCCACGTCTGGATATTCGATCGAAGGCATTCGTGTGCACGCTAGGAGTGAACCCGCACCTGAACGGGCGTTCAAGAGAGCTTCGGGATGTTCACCCAGGCTTCGCCTGCGCTTCTCTGGAAGTTTGATCGAGTCGATCCCGCTTACAACCGGTAATCGAGGGCCGAGCCTCGAACCACACCGACCTTGACTCCGATGTAACCGCCGAGTGCACCCCCGGCCGCGATCAGGATCCAGAACGCCGGCGGAAGCAGAGCCTCGGACCCGTCGACCTCGGAGAACGCGGAATAGCCTGCGATCAACGCGCCGAACAGGATGGGCAGTATCAGCAGAGCGGCAAAGAAAGTCACCCACACCGATACGAAGCGGCCCTTCCACCGGGCAATCTCGTGCAGAACCGTCAGAACGACCAGGAAGACACCACTACCGGTCAAGAAGGCGGCCAGAACTGCAAATCCGAAAGCCGAAGTCAGTTCCGACTCCACGTGAATCCCCCTGTACGTCAATCACCTGCACACTCAGCCCCAACTGCGATGCGACGAGTCTATTCACGACGGACGGCGTTTGTCGGCAAGTCGAGTCGCTCGTCTGCCGGAAACACACCCCGCTGACGCCTATGCTTGGAAAATGACCGAACCCGACATCAAGCCCAGAAGTCGTGACGTCACCGACGGACTCGAAAAGACCGCAGCGCGCGGCATGTTGCGTGCAGTAGGAATGGGCGACGACGACTGGGTCAAGTCGCAGATCGGCGTCGCCTCGTCCTGGAACGAAATCACGCCATGCAACCTGTCCCTCGATCGCCTGGCCAAGGCCGTCAAGGAGGGCGTACGGGAAGCCGGCGGGTTCCCTCTCGAATTCGGCACTATCTCCGTCTCCGACGGCATTTCGATGGGGCACGAGGGCATGCACTTCTCCCTCGTCTCCCGTGAAGTGATCGCGGACAGCGTCGAGACCGTCATGCAGGCCGAGCGTCTCGACGGATCGGTCCTTCTCGCCGGCTGCGACAAGTCGTTGCCCGGCATGATGATGGCGGCGGCCCGCCTCGACCTCGCCAGCGTGTTCCTCTACGCCGGCTCCACCCTCCCCGGCGTCGCCAAACTTTCCGACGGCAGTGAGCGGGAAGTCACCGTCATCGACGCGTTCGAGGCGGTTGGCGCCTGCTCGCGTGGGCTGATGAGCCGCGCCGACGTCGACACCATCGAACGGGCGATCTGCCCGGGCGAAGGCGCGTGCGGCGGCATGTACACGGCAAACACGATGGCCAGCGCCGCCGAGGCCATGGGAATGTCGCTGCCCGGCAGCGCTTCACCGCCCGCACCGGATCGTCGCCGCGACGGCTTCGCCCGCGAGAGCGGCAAAGCCGTTGTCGAACTCCTGCGTCGAGGTATCACCGCGAGGGACATCCTCACCAAGGAAGCGTTCGAGAACGCCATTGCAGTAGTCATGGCATTCGGCGGATCCACCAATGCGGTGCTCCATCTCCTCGCGATCGCGCACGAAGCGTACGTCCCGCTGACGCTCGACGACTTCGCTCGCGTCGGCGCGAAGGTCCCGCACCTCGCCGACGTCAAGCCTTTCGGAAAGCACGTCATGACGGACGTCGACCGTATCGGCGGCGTCCCCGTGATAATGAAGGCATTGCTCGACGCGGGACTCATGCACGGAGATTGCCTGACCGTCACCGGTAAGACCGTGGCGGAGAATCTCGCGCACATCACCCCGCCCGATCCGGACGGCAAGGTCCTGCGGGCGATGAACAAGCCCATTCACCCGACCGGAGGCATCACGATCTTGAAGGGGTCACTCGCGCCCGGCGGCGCGGTGGTCAAGTCGGCAGGATTCGAGTCTGATGTATTCGTCGGCACTGCACGGGTTTTCGAACGCGAGCGCGCCGCGATGGATGCTCTCGAGGACGGCACCATCACCGGCGGTGACGTTGTCGTCATCCGCTACGAGGGCCCGAAGGGTGGTCCCGGGATGCGCGAGATGCTGGCCATCACGGGCGCGATCAAGGGCGCGGGTCTCGGCAAGGACGTCCTGCTGCTGACGGACGGACGATTCTCTGGTGGCACCACCGGCCTGTGTGTCGGACACGTTGCGCCCGAGGCCGTCGACGGCGGTCCCATCGCGTTCGTTCGCGACGGCGATCAGATCCGACTCGACGTGGGTACCGGACAACTCGAATTGTTGGTCGACGACTCCGAATTGGAAGCCCGCAAGAAGGGCTGGGAGCCGTTGCCGCCTCGCTACACACGTGGTGTGTTGGCCAAGTACTCCAAGCTCGTGGGATCAGCCTCGGGTGGAGCAGTGTGCGGCTGATCCCAGCTCGCCGCTAGATGGGCCGGTACCCGGCGCCGACGCCTCCGTGGGCATTGATCGTGTCCACGATGGAGGTCATGTTGGTGCCGAGTTCCGGCCCCAGGCACGGCACCCAGAGGTAGGCGTTGACCATCGCGACCAGCGTCGTCCCGACCGTGACCGGGGCTCCCGAATCACCGTGGTCGACGCAGATCTGAGTCCAGGTGGATGCGTCGGCGCTCAGGTCTCCCCAGACGACGCCGCAGGTCGTGCCCGTCGTACGGCCTTCCTTGCAGGCTGTAGCCGGGAAGCTGGCCGGAGCGCCGATCGAGGTGATGGTTGCCGCGCCCACCGTTCGAACTGGTGTGACCTTGCCCGGATCGAACTGGATGACCCCGTAGTCCAGGTCCGGGTTCGACTCGACGAACGTGCCGACCACGCCTGCGTCCTCGTTGCTTTCCGGGATCACGAACGATCCAGGACCACCGCAGTGACCTGCGGTGATACCCACGAGTCTGCCGCCGTTGTCGTGACCGATAGTGGTCAACGTACAGACCAGTTGATTGTCGATGATGATGCCCGAACCACCACCCATGGGCGTGGGTGCAGCAACAGCGTTGCTGCTGACGATGAACCCGAGTCCGAGTGCCAAGACCAACGCTGCCAGAGCCGAAACAATTCGCTGCAACATCACAATCTCTCCGCCGGTAATCTCCCCGCTGCAAAAAACGCATACCCCGGAAAGTGCGGACCTACGCAGCGTTTCTAGTCGGTAGCTCCGAGCGCCTCGAGCATCTTGCGTGCCTCCTCGAGCTGACGACTCAACTCGTCGACTCGCGCTGCAGCCATGTCCCGTGCAGCGACGATGATGGACTCGACAGCCTCGATTGCGGTGGGCTCACCCAACTCGCGGACAGCTCGCTCGACCGCATCGGGTGCGACCGGAACTGCTTTGCCCGGACGCTTGGCGCCCTGTGTGACCGTCACGCTCCAGTCGTTGTCCGCGCCGGCATGGATGGTGACGCTGATACCGGCCGGCAGTTTCTTCGCACGCTTGACGGCCGGACGAGGTGTCGCGGCAGGGGCAGCAGTGGTAGTCGGTACCGGAGCGGGTGCAGGCTGCGCACGCGGCTTCGGTCGAACAGGCTCTACGAGTGGCTCCATCAGGGGCTCGGACTCCACAACTGGTTTGGGCCGTGGCGCCGGTTTGGCCGGTGCCGCGGAGACGCGGTTGATGCGCAATTCCTCTGCCTCGAAAGGCAATTCGTCGTTGACGCCTTTGGGGCGGATCATCACGGTGTTGCCGTCCACCGACACGACTTTCGCCGAGGTACCGGCTTCGATCCCCAGGCTGGGAGTCGCCTCGCGCAGATAGACGGTGGCGCGCTTGCCTTCGGCGACAGCCGTGGCGAGCGCTGCCAGATTGTCCGCAGTGAGGTGATCCGGCGTTGATGCGGCAGCGCCGGAACGTCTACGGGGTGGCATGCGCAGGTCCTTTCAGAAGTATCTCGTGCATTTCGGTATCGACAGTGCTTTTCTCGGGGCAACTCTTGCACAAGCCACCGACGTGTTGACTCTCACCGCCCGCCTGAGCCCGAGGATCCGTAGACGGTTCGGCCAATTCAGTACTGTTCTCGGGGCACCGCGTGGAAGATGGTGGACAGAAATTCGTTGCGGCAATAAGGAGCACGGTGAGCAGTTCGGAGTCAGAGTGGATCGACGAGGTCACCGAACCCGCCCCTGCTGAATCTCACGTTGCCGAACCTCACACCGCTGATCCGGTCGACGTCGATGCTCATCTGCTCAGCCGGATTCAAGCCGACATCGAGGAGTCCCTCCTCGGCGGACCGCGCTGCTTCACGCAATCGCAGATCGCGGAATTCGCCGGTGTGACACGCGAGCGTGCCGATCGTTTGTGGGTCGCGATGGGCTTTGCCGTCGACGAGGATCCCGACGCCGTCATGTTCACCCAGCAAGACGCCAACGCCCTCAAGACGATCATCGACATGGTCAATCGAGGAGTCATCTCGCAGAGCAGTGAGGTGGCTGCCGCCCGTTCACTGGGGCAGTCGATGTCGAGGTTGGCTGAGTGGCAGGTCTCGCTGATCAGCACACACATCATCGACCAGCTCGCCGACTCGGCAGATCACGAGCCCGAAGCGATCCGGAAGATCGTTCTGCGCCTCGGCGCCGAGATCATTCCCGCTGTCGAATCTCTGCAGACGTACGTCTGGAAGCGCCACGTCGCGTCCTCGACGGGACGCAACGTCGGAAACCCGGGCGAAGAAGTAGCGAGTCGTGTTCTGGTCGTGGGTTTCGCCGACATCGTCGGGTACACCTCGCTGACCCGCGGCCTCGACTCCGCCGAACTCAACGATCTGCTCGAGCGGTTCGAGTCCGCGTCCACCGAAATCATCGGTCGCAACTACGGCTGGGTGGTCAAGACCGTCGGTGACGAGGTCATGTTTGCCGCTGAAAGTCCCCACCACGCCGCCGAGATCGCTTTGCAGATCCAGCAGGCGGTCCTCGCCGATCACGACGATCCGCAGCTTCGGGTGGGTCTGGCCATGGGGCCGACGTTGGTTCGCTTCGGAGATCTCTACGGTTCGGTGGTCAACAAGGCCGCGCGTCTCACCAGCTCTGCTCGTCCCGGCACTGTGCTGATCGACTCCGAGCTGGCCACCCAGCTCGGCTCGGACGCCAATTTCAAACTGCGACACCTTCGTCCGCGACGAGTGCGCGGCATCGACAGGCTCGAGCAGTACGTGCTACGCCGCAATCTGGAGCCGTGAGCTCTCAGCTCGACACTCCGCGTGCAGCCAGAAAGTCGTCCACGATCTGCTCACACGCAGCCTCCCCGAGAGGCGTCAGCGTGGCCAGCTTGGTGAGCACCAAAGGTCCGACCAACTGAGCAAGTGCGACGTCGTAGTCGTACTCCCCCAACGCGTCGATCGCGTCCGGCGAGCGCAGGATCCGATCGAACGCGTGTCGGTACTGCTCGAAGACCGTCTGGCGCAGCGATCGCAATTCGGGCTTGTCCGCGGACAGGGCATCGACGCTCGAATAACCCTTCAGTTCCGGCCCCAAGCCGAGCCAGCACATCGCCGTCACCTGGATCGGTGCGCTTTCGATGGCCTTGGCCTGACTGGTCAACAACTCGAGCAACTGCGCGCGGAGGTCACCTTCCCCGGACATCTCCGGCACCGGCGGCAGTAGACGTGCAAATGCCGCGGCGAGTAACTCCGTGCCGCTGTCGAAATGGCGATACAGCGTCGCACGCGCGACGTTGGCCAACTTGGTGACGGCATCGATCGTCACGGCGTCGACGCCGCCTTCTGCCAGCAGCGTGGTCGCTGCGTCGAGCAACCTGGACCTGGAACGCTGTTTACGCGGATCCTCGTCGCTGATCTGCTTGTCGATTTCCTGCTTGTCGATTCCCGCCGTCACAACCTCAGTTATACCCACTTGGGGGTTGTGGAACTGCTGTTCTTGTAACGATACTGATGGTCTTGTTTCTATCGGGAGGTTTCGTGAGTAGCGATACGACGCTCGAACAGTCCACGTGGACCATCCGACAGATCTGGATGCTGACGGTCGCGTGCTGCGCCGTCGCGCTGGTCGTCGCAGCGATGGCCGCGCTCAACACGGCCCTTCCCGACTTGGCCCGCGATACCGGTGCAACACAGAGCCAGCTCACGTGGATCGTGGACGGGTATACGCTCACGCTGGCTTGTCTCTTGTTGCCGGCGGGCGCACTCGGCGATCGATACGGTCGACGAGAACTGCTCATGTTCGGACTACTCGTTCTTGCTGCCGGCTCGTCGATTCCGGTCTTCGCGGACGAACCGTCGTGGATCATCGTCTCCCGCGTGATCTCCGGCGTCGGCGCCGCGTTTGTCATGCCGGCGACGCTGTCTCTACTCACTGCAGGTTTCCCGCCGGCGCAGCGTGCCCGCGCCGTCGGAGTCTGGTCCGGCGTCGCAGGATCCGGTGCAATCGCCGGACTCGTCGTCTCCGGGCTACTCCTCGAAAAATGGTCGTGGCATTCGATATTCGTCAGCCTGGCCGTCGTCTCGGTCCTGATCCTCGTGGTGTCGTTCACGATCGTGACGTCAAAGGACACGGAGGCAACTCCACTCGATCTACCCGGTACATCGCTGATCGCCGGCTCGATCGGACTGTTCGTCCTGGGCATGATCGAGGCACCCGCCCGCGGTTGGCTCGATCCGGTGGTTCTCGCGTTGCTGATCGGCGGAATTGCCATGACGGCAGTCTTCAGCTGGGTCGAATTACGCACTCGCCATCCACTTCTGGACGTCAGACTGTTTGCCAATCGCGCATTCGGCAGCGGCGCGGCGTCGCTGACCCTGCAATTTCTGGCGACCTTCGGCCTGTTCTTTCTGATCGTGCAGTATCTGCAACTGGTGCTCGACTACTCCCCCCTGCAATCGGCACTCGCCCTCATGCCGATCGCCGTGCCGGTAATGGCCCTGTCCGTGGTTGCGCCCCTGCTGATTCCGCGTATCGGTCTACGCGCCCTCACCGCAACCGGAGTCGCCTTCCTCGGAACCGGAATTGCACTCCTGACGCGCTTGGACGCCTGTTCGACCTATGCCGAAGTCTGTGTTCCCTTGGTAGTGGCCGCTATTGGATTGGGTTTGTCGACAACCCCCGCCACTGCTGCCATCGTCTCCAACGCACCGGACTCCAAACAGGGGGTTGCCTCAGCAGTCAACGACGCAACCCGTGAGATCGGCTCCGCCATCGGCGTTGCACTGGCGGGAAGTATCCTCGCCGCCGGCTACGGAAATCACGTCCAGCCCGCGGTCGACTTGCTACCCGAACCGGCCAAGGAGCCGGTATCCGGTTCTCTGGCCGCCGCTCTCCACGTCGCCGAAGCAGCCGGGCCGCAGGGTGCCCAGTTGGCCGAATTCGCCCGTGAAGCCTTCATCAAAGGCATGGATCAAGGAGCACTCACGCTCGCTGCGATCATGTGGGTATCCGCGATCGTTCTGGGATTCTGGGCTCCGGGTCGTCAGCGAGACTGACCGCCTCGTCGGTACGCCGGGGCCTTGGTTGTCTGCTCCGACTGCAGAGTCTGCAGGAGGGGCATCGACCGGAGCGGCACCACAACCGAGAGAACCATGACGCTGGTCGACCGGGTGGCTATCCCCGACCGATTCAGTTCGAGCAGCGTCGCTTGCAAATCCTCGTGCGACGCAGCGGCAATCCGGCACAGCACGTCGCCGGAGCCGGTGGTGGCAAAGGCTTCGAGCACACCGGGGATCGCCTCGAGTTCCGCTGTGACGGTGTCGAGCGCCCCCTGAGCGATCTGCAAAGTCACGAATGCCTGTACTCCGAAACCCGCTGCAGCCAAGTTGATGTGCGGAGCATACCCGGCGATGACTCCTGCATCTTCCATCCTTTTCAATCTCGCCTGCACTGTCGCCCGCGCAACCTTGACCTGACGCGAAAGCTCCAACGCACCGGCTCTCGGGTGCTTGTTCATCGCGTCCAACAGAGCCAGATCCACTGCGTCGAGATTCACGTCTGCTCCACTCGTCGTTCAACTATGCAAATTGCCCACAAAACAGTGCCACCATCTTCGCATTCCGGCGCTGTGTCTACTTTCAACTACCTCCGTTGACTACCCAACCTCTGAAGGACTTATCTGTTTGTACCGGCAGTGCCGAACATGACTCGAGCACCGCGCTGTGTACATCGCACTCAGAGGGGACTCACCATGACCGTCGAACAGACTCTCACCGACGACGAACAGTTGGCCGGCCTGGATCTGGAGCAATTGCGCCAGTTGGTCGGCTTGGTCGAGTACGACAGCGATCACGATCCCTTCCCCGTGAGCGGTTGGGACGGCCTCGAATGGATCGTCGGAAATGCCACGCAGACTTCACATTTCTTCCAGTCTGCGTTCGGCATGGAATTGGTGGCCTATTCAGGCCCGTCGACGGGAAACCGCGACCACCACGCGTTTGTACTCAAAAGCGGGGCCGTGCGGTTTGTCGTCAAAGGTGCTGTGGATCCGGCAAGTCCGCTGATCGAACATCACAGCCGTCACGGCGACGGTATCCGCGACATCGCGCTCAGCGTCCCTGACGTGGACAAGTGCATCGCACACGCCATCACCCAAGGCGCGACAGTGTTGAGCGAACCGCACGACGTCACCGACGAGCACGGCACCGTTCGCCTGGCCAGCATCGCGACGTACGGCGAGACTCGGCACACCCTCGTCGACCGTTCCCGCTACACCGGCCCTTACCTTCCCGGATACGTCGAACGAACGTCGTCGTACCGCAAGCGTGACGGCGCGCCCAAGCGAATCTTCCAGGCCCTCGACCACGTCGTCGGCAATGTCGAACTCGGCAAGATGGACCAGTGGGTCGACTTCTACAACCGCGTCATGGGATTCACCAACATGGCCGAGTTCGTGGGCGGCGACATAGCCACCGACTACTCCGCGCTGATGAGCAAGGTCGTCTCGAGCGGCAATCACCGAGTCAAGTTCCCACTCAACGAACCTGCCATCGCGAAGAAGCGGTCACAGATCGACGAGTACCTCGAGTTCTACCAAGGTCCCGGCGCTCAGCATCTCGCACTTGCGACCAACGACATCCTCAGAGCAGTCGACGCTCTGGCCGACGAAGGAATCGAGTTTCTCTCCACTCCGGCTTCGTATTACGAGGATCCAGAACTGCGCGCGCGTATCGGAGAGGTTCGAGTTCCGATCGAGGAATTGCAGAAGCGAGGCATCCTCGTCGACCGTGACGAGGACGGCTATCTTCTTCAGATCTTCACCAAGCCGATCGGAGATCGTCCCACCGTGTTCTTCGAGATCATCGAACGCCACGGCTCACTGGGATTCGGGTTGGGAAACTTCAAAGCCCTGTTCGAAGCGATCGAGCGTGAGCAGGCCGCGCGGGGCAACTTCTGAGGTAGGTCAGCTGTTTTCGGTCCACGCCCAGACCACCGCGGGTCGCCCGGTGGCACTG
The DNA here is from genome assembly GCF_024436645.1 of Rhodococcus sp. T9N. NCBI lineage: Bacteria > Bacillati > Actinomycetota > Actinomycetes > Mycobacteriales > Nocardiaceae > Rhodococcus > Rhodococcus sp. T9N. Next base: position 29,735 of record NZ_JAMSKS010000005.1, read on the forward strand.
ACCCGGACTCGTTCGTCCGTACGTTCCAGCCCTGGCAACGCTTTGAGCGTCCGGTTCAAATTGCCCGGGTCCGGACGCACACCGGAAAGCTCCTCCGCCACGGCCAGCGCGTACGACGCCGGAAACGACGGACCCAGTAGTGCCCGCGTGAATGCCTGATCTCGCCACAACAGGGTGTCAGCAAGGATCGGGCGGGTATCGGCGACTATCCGATTGTGGTCGAACGCAAGGTCCCCCGGGTTGTCCCAGCTCACCCATTCGGCCGAACCCGGCACCTCGTCCGACGAGATCACTGCCCACATGGTCACCGAGAGCGTCGGACCGCGGGGGTCGCGATTGGGTTCGTCGAACACGGTCAATTGACCGCTGACGAGGATCTTCTCGTCGGGAATTCCGAGCTTGGTGGTCACGGCTCGCCTGGCGGCGTCCTGCAACCGCTCACCGGCGCCCAGCAGTACACCGGGCAGCGCCAACTGCCCGGTGTACGGCTCCGCTTGCCGCGGAGTGACGGCAAATCGCAACATCCCGGGTTCCGGATTGCCGAACCGGAGCGCGATGACATCGATCGAGACAAGTGACTGGTCCACACCGTCCATCATGCAGGCACTGGGCATCGCATCTGACGATCGACCCGGTCGGCACCGTTCGCGGTCAGCACTACCGGCGCACCCATTTCCTCGCTCAGATACCGGGCGAAATCCTCCGGGTCGGCCGGAAGTTCCTTCGGCACGACCCCTACGGCTTTCAGGGAATCTGTCAGCGCCTGCTGGTGATCGAGATCCTTCCACTCTCCGACCGGAACGAACGGCAATCCTTCGTACGCGTGCACCCCGTGGATCGGGACGCCTGCAGCCCGCGCGCGATCCATCGCGTCGAGATGAGTAAGCGCCAAACCGTCGACGCCACCGCTCACCTCGATTGCGTAGTGCAACAACAACTCGTCGAGGTGGCCCATCCGGAATCCGCCTTGATACTCACCCGTCCCGTTGTGCAGCTCGGGCAACACCTTCGCCAGCTCCGGATCCTCCGTCGGGAAGGGCCCAGCTCCGTGTCGTGTCATGTACGTGCGAGTGACGCCGAGTACGTAACTGTCCCGGCCCAACTCGTCGATCATCGCTCGCGCGTTGGACGGCTCGACCGTCGACCATGTGGTGTGTGGGTGAAACCCCCGCCACTCGTCGAGAAGGACACCTTGTGCCCCCTCGAATACCAGACGACCACCGGCGCCCAACGCGCCCAGCGCATCCGGGTCGGCGATGTCCACGACGGCACCGAATTCCGCGTACATGTCGACCATGTCGTCGATCGGCGGAAAACCGTGGCGACTCTCCGCGATCAACGGTCCGTAGAATGTGGCCAACGCCGACAACTTACGACGCAAGGAGTCAGGTCGCCGGCAGTCTCCCACCGTAGGCGCATTCGCTACTTCGAGCGCATACGCCGCGGTCTCACCGATCCCCTTGCCACACGAGCCGTGTCGGTTACCGCCGCGAGCATCCTCACGAGCCCTGTTGGCGGCCACGTGAATCGGCGTCGTCAACAATGCGCGCGCGTCGATCCGTATCAAATCGAACGGATTTCGAACTCCGAGCGCTTCCAGAGCACGCGCCTCCCGGGCGAGCGCGATGGGCTCGACCAACACGAATCTCGAGAGAAACGTCGGGACGCCGGACAGCGTTCCCGAACCGAACTGCGAAAACGTGTGGTGGCGCTCGCCGACCGTCACGTTGTGCGCTGCCTGTGCCCCACCGTTGAACCGGACCACTGCGGCCACACCCAAATCGGCTTGGTCGGAGCAAAGCCAATCGACGGTTGCTCCCTTCCCCGCATCTCCGAACCCGAGGTCTACGACGATGATATCGCGGTCTTCGAACGGCTCCATCATGCTCTCCTTCTATGCGAAATCAACATCGTCCGTATCGGTTCCGAGATCGTGGGGCAACCCGGCCACCGTCGCGGTGCTGCGCCCTGGAATTAGAGCGAGAGCCTTGCCGACGGTCTCGGCTTCAGCTCTTGAACCGATGTCGCGGAGATCCGCCAGTCCGTCACGCAGGTCGATGCGGTCCTCGCCGATTCCGACCGTCAGCGCGATCAGTTCGCACACCGCAGCGGGGTCGTCGAGTTTGACGAAGCGTTCACCGAGCAACTTCTTCCAGTGATCCGCGATTTCCGGATCGTTGAAGTACGACGACTGATCTGGCAGAACGAAGTAGACATTCCATCTTTCTTCGAGTTCACGGTAGATCGACGAGACCGATACGTCCTGACGTACCTTGTCGCCGATCACCGAACGGATGTGACGAGCCGAGAGCCGCGGCTTGTTCAGCTCGTCGCCGATGATGAAGAGGTAGCCTTTCCTTCCGCGCTTCTCCCAGGCATCCGTACTGGTGTGGCGCGCCATGAAATATGCTGCCAATTCATAGCTTTCCGACTTCTGTCCGCCACCGTTGCCCTCGAGGAAGATCGTCCGAAGCTGCTCGTCCATCGCGTTACCCGACTCGAACTGGCCGACTTGTAGTGGCACCTGATCGGAATCGGCGTCGCCGATACCACCGAACAGAATCTGCGGATCATCCGCGTATCCCTTGCGTTGCAGCAGCCCGTGCAGCTTTCCGAGCTTGTCCTGCATGATTCGAGGAACAGCGCCCATCGAGCCGGTGACATCGAAAAGCACTGCTATCGGGAGAGAATCGGGGTGCCCGGCCGAGTCCCGGCATTCACGCTTGTCGACGCCGAAGGGGTCGAGGGTCGGGTCCGCTTTCCAACTGCTTCGCGGACGCGACCGAAGCGAATCGGTGTAACCGAAATCGTCGACACCGCGTGCGGCACGAAAAGTCTTGCCCGCCAAATAGGTGTTGTCGTCCCAGTATCCGTAGCCCATGACAATCACTGTCCTTTCGTGGATGGAACGGCGAACGGACGAAATGTCCGCTGGCCATAGAGAAGATCGAGGAGTTCGTCGAACTCACCCAGTAGGTCGACCGCGTCGGGACGCAATCTCGGGTTGTCCTGCATGCAGCCGTCGGCAAACGCCTTCATCCGTTCGTGGGTCTGCTCGCCCAGCATTCGGAGCATCAAATGATGAGCCATGTAGACGTCCCAGGCCGGAGACGCTCCTTCGCCGAGTTCCGGTGGGTACGAATCACGATCGGAACCGATCGTCGCCACCGGGCGGCTGCCCGTACGGGTGCCAAAGGACCAGCCGACCAGCACCACCCCGTGCCGATCAGGCTCGATCAGCACGTTCTCCGCGGTAATCGCGGTGTGCACCCAACCAGTCGCATGCGCTACTGCCAGAGCCCGAAGTAGCCGTCGGTGCATCCACGCCCAGTCCCGTGGATCGAGGCCACCCGGATACGCCTCACGGACGTCGGCGAGACTCACAAAACCTTCGGTCAGATCGTCCAGCACATCGATCTGACGTCTCGTGCCGCTGCCCACATGGGTGATTCGATCGATCAATCGCGGGAAGTACGAGACTGCCCAACCGGCTTCGCACGAATTCTCGATGTCCGTCAGCACATTCCGTTCGGCCTCGATCATCGAGTTCGCCCGAGGGTTTCGCGGAATCTTGAGTACGACACGGGCATCGGACCGGTACAGGTTAGCGACCGAGCCGCGCGCTACCAGTCCACCCAACATGTACTCGCCCCGCTCGCCGACATAAACGGGTCAAGAATCTGCCGGCTCGAACTCCGCTGTCCAACTGCGGTATAGCTCGTTCAACCGAGATGTTGCGGCCGAGTATCGCACCCGATCTTCGGGCTTCGCCCGGTCCGGATGAATGGCGGAGGCGAGCCGATGAAAACGACGCTTCGCAGCGCGACGGGTGTCGAGATCGCTGGAGTTTCCCCCGAACACATCGGCCGAAACTCTTGCTGCCTCGACGATTTCAAGTGCCGTGCTGATCGTTTTCATGGTTTTAGTCTAGCTGACTAAAACGAAGACGGCAAGAATGCGTATTTCATCCGAGTACATGCGTATTTCATCCGAGTACATGCGCATCACATCAGGACACGGCAATCACCTGGCGGTACCGAGGGCTGAAACAGCTTTGCGTAGCTCGATCACTGCCGGACTGCTGTCGCCCTCGCGGGTACACAGATCGATCGAACACTGCTCGATGTCGGAAATGCGCACGAAACTGATATCCGAGCGGGTGTAGTACTCGGCAATGGTTGCTGCCGTTATCACCACCGCCCGACCGTTGGCGACAACCTCGAGCGCTTCGTCCATCGTGCGGACAGAGGGACCGTACCGGACGGGTACACCACTCGGGCGCGGGTCCACCGACCACCATTTCACCCATTCGGGTGGTGCGCCGTCACTCGAAACCTGCACAGTCCCATCTATTTCAGAAATCTCGATGCTCGCGCGACCCGCCAGTCGGTGCCCTCGAGGCAGAGCCAACACCCGCGGTTCGACGCCTATCCGTTCGAGCACCACACCGTCGAGCACCGGCAGTGGCGGTCGCACGAAGGCCGCGTCGACGGTCGCGCTCGCCACCGCGGAAACCTGTTGGGACCAGTCCAATTGGACCAGCTCCACCTCCGCATGCAACGAATCGATCACCGCACGTCCCAAACTTCCGGCCGCCCCGTTGATGAATCCGATCCGCAACCGCCTGGCCCGCCGACGCTCGAGTGCGTCGAGCCCGTTCATCGCGCGGACGGCGAACTCGAGAGCGGGCCGTGCATCCGCGACGAACACCTCACCCGCGGCGGTGAGCACCACCGGGTGCGAACTGCGATCAACCAACTCGACTCCCACCTGCTCCTCGAGTCGACGAATCTGCTGACTGAGAGCAGGCGCCGTGACGAACAACCGGTCTGCCGCTCGTCCGAAGTGCCCTTCCGCCACGACGACGAGCAACGAGGACACCAACCGCAGATTCAGATCTTCACCTCTTCTCGCCTTTTTCATTACCGTCCATTCGGTTGTCTTAGGCCGCCGTTCGCCAGCAAAGTGATGACCATCACGGTATCTGAACAGCGGAGTTAAGCAAACCGGCAATTGTCGAACGAAGTTCTACATGTACAGCGAATGCCACGTCAGGTCACAGTTGTCGCAGATCCGGACAGCCCGCCGAATCCGCGAAACCAGGAGATGTGATGAGCAAGTACGAGCACGAATTCGTCCACATGATGGATGGCGTCGAAAAGCAATTGGAAACCATCGACAATCCGCGGCACCAGAAGATCCTCCGAAACTACCGGCGCCACGCATTGCTCGAGGTCTCCGGTCGTTACAAGGAAATCCTCTCGCCCGACATGACCGTCGAAGAACCCGTCTACCGGTTGTTCGAAGACGGGCAGTCGATTGTCCTCGACGGCATGGACGCCGTCACCAACTTCTACCAGTCACTCGCCGAGACGGACACCCTTGTCATGTGGACCGGACAGTCCGACTTCGCGGTCTCCGACAGCGGATTCTCGGGTGAGACTCTCTTCAGTCAATTCGTCCCAGGATCGATTCTGGGAGACGGGGTGTTCGGCGCGGTGCACGAATCGGGTGGATCCACCCCCGCAGCCCCCGAACAGTCGTCGGACATCGACCCCGACGGTTGGTATCTCGTGCGTCGGACCTTGGCATTTGTCTGGCCGTACGACGAGCAGGGGCGACTCATCGGTGAGCATGTCTACGAAGATTCTGCTTCGAAAGTCGTGACCAAGGTGGACCCGAGCGAAGTCATCACGGCGGCGCGCGCAGCCGAACTGCTTGCCCCACTGCTCGAAACGCACCTGCCGTGAGCGCGCCCGTAGCCATTGTCACCGGCGCAGCTGCCGGGTTGGGCGCCGCTATTGCCGAGCGCCTTGCGGAGGACTTCGGCACCCTGCTTCTCCTCGACATCGAAGAGGCCGCACTCGCCGACACCGCAGCACGCCTGGAAAGCCTTGGCGTAGCAGTCCACACGGCACGATGCGATGTTCGACGTGAAGGTGACGTCAAGAACGCCTTCGACGTGGCTGCATCGGCCGGAAGCCCGACTGCACTCGTCAACGGCGCCGGAATCGGCGTCTTCACTCCGTTCCTCGAGATCACCGAAGACCAGTGGGACAACACCTTTGCGGTGAACACCAAGGGCAGCTTCCTGATGTGCCGCGAATTCGTGAGCAGAACCGAGGGTCCGGCAGCGATCGTCAACATCGCGTCGATCGGTGCCCGCTTGGGCGGTGACATGCTCGCGCACTACGGACCGTCGAAGGCCGCCGTGATCGAGATGAGTCACAGCGTCGCCCGGATCGGTGCGACTCGAGGACTTCGCTCGAATACGGTCATGCCCGGCCTGATCCTCACCGACATGTGGCTTCGAACCATCAAGGAACTGCGTCGACGCGATCCCTCGCTCACAGATGTTTCCGATGCTGACGTCTTCGATTCTTTTGTCGCACAGATGGTTCCGATGGGTCGAGCTCAGACGCCCGGAGACATCGCCGAGATGGTCGCCTTCTTACTCAGTGACAAGGCTCGCAACGTCACCGGCCAGACGATTGCCGTCGACGGCGGCGCCGTGATGACCTGATCGGGTCGATGGCGGTCAGCCCCAGCGCGACTGGCCGCCGTCGAGCGGGATCGTGGCACCCGTGAGGTACCCGGCGTCTTCGCTGACGAGGAAGACGACGGCACGACCGATGTCGGTCTCAGGGTCTCCGACGCGTCCCAGCGGAATACCTGCGACAAATGCCGCTGCCTCTTCGGGATTCTTGTCCATCCACCACTGCAACGCGGGAGTCTTGGCGTGCGGGGCAACATTGAGAACGCGAATGTTGTCCTTGCCCCATTCACAGGCCGCAGCGCGGGTCAACGAGCGCATGCCTTCTTTGATGGAACCGTAAGCGCCGTAGTTACTGGCATCCCAGCGCACCGCCGCCGAGGTGACCATGTTGATGATGACGCCACCGCCACGACTGTTCATGTGGGGGTACGACGCCTGCATCATGCGCAGGGTGGCGAGCGGCCCCGTCGCGAAGGAACGCTCGAAGTCTTCGTCGAGCACGCTCAAGAGTGGGCCGGGCTTGCAGTCGTTGGCGTTGTTGACCAGGATGTCGATTCCGCCGAACAGTTCGACGGTACGGTCCACGGCGTCGGTGATGTCGTCCTTCTTGCTGACGTCGCAGACCACCGCCTCACCGCGCGCACCGATGTCAGCCAGTAGTCCGCACGTGGTGTGCAACTTGGATTCGGTGCGGCCGGCAACGGCGATCACGGCGCCCTCTTTGGCCAAGGCCAGGGCAATCCCCTGCCCGATTCCCTGACCCGCACCCGTGATGAGTGCAACTTTGCCTTCGAGCTTGCCCATGTGACTACTCCAATGTCTGTCGACGCAGAGGTCCCTTTGCGGGAGGGACCGGTCGATTCTGGTGACTGCCGCCGTTTGTCGTCTACACTCGACCTACAAAACAACCAAGCACTTGCTTGACCCTAAGGTGTGCGACCACGTCGCGTCAATCACATTGGGCGGCAATTCAGCTCGGCACCGCACCAGGAAGGCTCCACCGTGACACTGCCCAACCCCGTCGATTTCAGCGGACGCTCGGTGATCGTCACCGGCGGCACCAAAGGCATCGGCTACGTCATCGCCGAAACCTTCCTCGCCGCGGGTGCGAACGTGCTGGTCTGTGGCCGTAACGAGCCCGAAAACCTACCCACCGCCGACGGCCGTAGCGCAGCCTTTCGCGCCACTGACGTCCGCGATCCCGCCGACGCCGCAGCCCTCGTCCAGGATGCCGTCGAGCGCTTCGGCCGTCTGGACGTCCTGGTCAACAACGCCGGCGGCTCCCCCGATGCCGATGCTGCGACGGTGTCACCCCGCTTCGTCGAGAAGATCGTGGCCCTGAACCTGTTGGCACCCTTCAACGTTGCCCAGGCCGCAAATGCAGTGATGCAGACTCAGGACGACGGCGGTGCCATCATCAACATCGGCAGTGTCTCGGCGATCGACCCGCAGCCCGGAACCGCGGCGTACAGCGCAGCCAAGGCAGGCCTCCTCGTTCTGACCAAGGCATTGGCCCTCGAATGGGCGCCGAAGGTCCGGATCAACCACATCACCACCGGCCTGATCCGTACCGAGGCTGCCGCCGAGGTCTACGGCGCCGACGGCGGCGTTGCGGTCACCAGGACCATTCCGATGGAGCGCATGGCCGTGCCGGCCGATATCGCCAACTCCTGCCTGTTCCTGGCGAGCCCGCTCTCCTCGTACGTGAACGGCGCCGACATCGCCGTTCACGGCGGCGGTGAGTACCCGGCTCGCTACATGGCGACCCACCAGGATTGAAACAAATACGAAGCAGCCCCTGAGCGGATTCGCTCGGGGGCTGCTTCTTCGTGTGAACAACTGCGGGGCGCGACGAGGGGTCAAGCACCCCGCAGTTGAGTCTGGAGGGACTAGCGAGCGGAGAAGCTCACTCGTGCACCGGAAATCGCTACCTGATCACCCTTGGTGACCTGGAAGGCCAGGTCGTCGGGAGTTCCCCACGCAACGATGGACGGCGCCTCACCCGGATGGATCGCCGCAGCGAATCGACCTTCGAGACTGACAAGATCAGCCGGATGCACTCCGGCGACCCGAGCAAGCTCGAGTGTGCTGGCGGCCAACGTGCACAGGCCGTGCATGATCGGACGCGGCTGGTTGATCCGCGCCGCAGCCTGGGGATCGATGTGGATGTGGTGCTTGTCGCCCAGGAGCCGGTACATCGCCGTTTGGTTCTCCGCTGTGGTCAGCACACCGGTCAACGAAGGCTCGCCGGTCGGCTCCGCCGGACGTGAGGGTCCACGTTCTCCGCCGAATCCACCGGCACCGGGGGCAAAAAGTGACCAGGTCGCGACGAAGTATTCGCACTCCACCTTCACTTCGAACACGGCCGCTGCGCCCTTGTCCCACACCTCGCCGACCGAAGCCTTCAAGGTCACGTCACCGCTACGCGGAAGCGGAGCAAGCACTTTCAGCTCTTGCGAGCCGTGCAACGCCGTCGAGGTGTCGAAGGCGCCCGCCGAACCCAGAGCGTCGGGAGCCCACTGCGCCAGCGTCAGAGCAAAGGTCGGCAGTACCCGAAGCTGATCCTCGAAGACGAGGTCCAGCTCGGTCGCCTTGGCGCCCACGGCAAGTGCGTACAGGATCGCGTCGCGCTCGGTGTACGACACGGTGCGGGTCCCGAGATCGGCTCCACGCCAATCGCCGGCGGTCTTCGCAGCTTCCGAAGTTGTCACTGTCTTTTCCTCTCTCAAACAGCGCCGAGAACGAGACCGCTGGTGGGTACTGCTGTTCCGGCTGTGACCAATACGTTTTCGACGCCCTCGGGCTGGTTGGTCGACGTGCCTCGCACCAGTCGCACACCTTCGGCAATTCCGTTGACACCGTGCAGGTACGCCTCGCCGACCTGACCACCGTGAGTGTTGGACGGCAGGCGCCCACCGATCTCGAGATTGCCTTCGCGGATGAAGTCCTTGGCTTGGCCTGGCTTGCAGAAGCCCAGTTCTTCGAGCTGGGGAAGCACCAACGGAGTGAAGTGGTCGTACAGGATCGCGGCGTTGATGTCGTCCGGTGTCAGGCCGCTCTGGCCGTACAGCTGACGAGCAACCAGGCCCATCTCCGGGATACCGGAGATGTCGGGCCGGTAGTAGCTGGTCATCATGTGCTGATCCTTGCTACTGCCCTGAGCGGCGCCCTTGATGACGACGGGCTTGTTGGCCAGATCCTTTGCGCGCTCGGCAGAGACGATGACCAATGCCTGGCCGCCGTCGGTTTCCTGGCAGCAGTCGAGCAGGTGCAGCGGCTCGGCGATCCAGCGCGAGTTCTGATGGTCCTCGAGCGTGATCGGACGCTCGTAGAACCAAGCGGCCGGGTTGTTGGCGGCATGCTTGCGCGCCACCACTGCAACTCGTCCGAAGTCCTCACTCGTCGCACCGTACTGGTGCATGTAGCGGCGGGCGAACATGGCGACCCACTGAGCGGGAGTCGACAATCCCTGCGGAGTCATCCACGCATACGCGGCGCGGTCCGCCGTGCTGTCCATCGGTCGATCGTGCTGCCCTAGGCCGTAGCGCACACCGGAGCGCTCGTTGAAGGCGCGGTAACAAATCACGACGTCGGCAACACCCGTCGCAACTGCCATGGCCGCCTGCTGCACGGTGGCACACGCAGCGCCGCCGCCGTAGTGAATGCGCGAGAAGAACTTGAGCTCACCGAGGCCGCAGTTGCGAGCCACGATCGCTTCGCCGTTCGTCTCCGACGTGTAGGTGGACAGACCGTCGACCTCGGACGGATCGATACCGGCGTCAGCGAGTGCCGCGACGATGGCCTCACACGCCAACTGCAGTTCGGTGCGGCCGGAGTTCTTGGAGAACTCGGTGGATCCGATGCCGACGATGGCGGCGGCTCCCGAGAGTGGGCTGATCGCCATCAGGGCCTCTCCTCTTCCTTGAAAGCGACTGCGACGGTGCCGGATGCATGGTTGCCGAGGCTGTTTGCACCCTGCACCTTGACCACGACCACTCCGTCTTCCTTGGACACGACCTCACCGGTCATCGTCATGGTGTCACCCGGGTAGTTGGGCGCCCCGAGACGAATGGCGATGCGGCGCAGGGTCGATGCAGATCCGGCCCAGTCCGTGACGTATCGACCGACAAGACCGTTGCTCGTGAGGATGTTCATGAAGACATCCTTCGAGCCACGCTCCTGGGCCAGGCTCGGATCGTGGTGCACGTCCTGAAAATCGCGAGTGGCGATTGCCGTGGCGACGATCAACGTGCGGGTCAGCGGGATCGCCAACTCGGGCAATGCCTCTCCGACAACGACGTCTGCGTAACTGCGACCGGCAAGTACGGTCATGCGAGCACCTCCACACCGGATGCGAGCTGCGCACCCAGACGCGCCAGATCGGAGCTGGAACCACCGAGGGTGGCAGCAATCTGCTTGCCCCACAACAGGTGACGGTGAACCGGGTAGTCGGTGTCGACGCCCATGCCGCCGTGAACATGCGTGGTGCGATGCACGACGCGCTGTCCGCCGTCGGTAGCCCACCACTTGGCGACCAGTACCGAGGTGCCGAGATCCAGTCCCTCGGAGATGCGCCAGGCGGCCTGCCACAGTGTCACGCGCATCGCTTCGAGATCGATGTAGCAGTCAGCGAGTTGATGATTGACGGCCTGGAAGGTCGCCAGCGGACGGCCGAACTGCTTGCGGCCGTTCAGGTACGTGACGGCCTGCGCGACTGCACCCGACCCGACGCCCCATTGGATTGCGGCCAATGCCAGCTGAACGCGGTCGATCAGCCACGGAACCGTGGTGCCGTCAGCCGCACCGATCAGCTGCGCGGGGGCACCGGCAAAGGTGACGTTGGCACAGATCTCCCAACTGGTGGACTGCGTCTGTTCGAGCGTCACTCCCTCGGCACTCAGGTCGACCAGCAGCAGTGCCGTACCAGTGGAAGCGGTTGCCGAAACGAGAGCAAGGTTCGCGACGTGAGTCATCGGCACTACTGCCTTCTCACCCGTCAGAGTCCAGTTGCCGTCGGCGTCCTGCTCAGCCGTGGTCAGTGGGTCGCCGCCCGTGTACGGACCGAACTCTTCGAGACCGACGGTCAGGAATCGACTGCCGTCGGCAACTCCCGGAAGGAGTTCGGCGCGAAGGGAATCAGAGCCGAATTCGTTGACAGCCAATGCTGCAAGGGTCGTTTCCCAGATCGGCACGGCCGCAACGTGACGTCCCTGCTGTTCGAGCAGTGCGTACAGCTCGGACAAGCCGAGGCCACCGCCGCCGAACTCCTCCGGCAGGGCGATACCGAGCAGGCCGGTGCTCGCGAGTTCGCGCCACAGTTCACGGTCGACGCGCTCAGCGGAGAGTTCGATCTCCTTGGTGCGCTCGATCGTTGCCTTGCTGGTGAAGACCTCGTCGGCCAGTGCGCGAATTGCTTCCTGCTCTTCGCTGAAATTGAAGTCCATCAGTGCTCCTCGCGTACGGCCGGCCGGAACGCGGGAAGCGTCAGATCCGGGTCGGCGTCGATCCAGTCAAGTTCCACGGGCATGTCGACCACGACATCTTCGGGCGCGATACCCACCATGTTGGCGATCAATCGGGTTCCCTCTTCGAGTTCGATTACCGCAACGATGAGCGGGTAGTCGAACGCGTCGATCTTGGGGTGGTGATTGACCACGAAGCTGTACACCGCGCCACGACCCGACGCGTTGATCGTGTCCCACTCGAGTGACCGGCACTCCCCGCACATCGGGCCGGTGGGATGACGCAGCGTCTTGCAGGACGTGCAGCGCTGGATCACCAGACGGTGCTCCTTGGCTGCTTCGAACCAGAAAGCGTTGTCCGCGTTGAGAGCCGGACGCGGACGCAGTGCACGAGGAGCTTCGGGCGCAGCAGATTCCTGAGGTTTGAACCGCAGCGTCCGCCACCGCTGGGTGCCGACAACCTGATCGTCACCGTTGCGGTAGGTCTTGAGCGTCGTGACGAAGTGTCCGACACCGAGGCCGGTCTTCTTCTCCGGCGAAATCGACTCGATGACCTCGGTGTAGTTAACGCGATCGCCTGGGCGCAGTTCGGCGAAGAACTCCTGATCGGAATCGGTGGCCACGACAGAGCTGTAGCCGGCTGCGTCGAGGGTGGCGATCAGATCGGTCCACACCTGCGACGGGTCGTTGCCCGCCATCTTGTCGGTAAAGGTCCGCATGATCCAGACCTGGAGCATCTGAGCGGGAGCGACGACGCCGTCGCGTCCGGTGGCGCGGGCGGCGTCGTCGTCGAGGTAGACGGGGTTGGTATCGCCCATGGTCTCGGCCCAATGCCGGATCATGGGGATGTTGACCTCGTCTGGCCCCCAGGTGGTGGGAACAAGCGTCTGGCCGACAAAAGCGTCGAGTTGCGCCGAAATGTCGCTCACTTGACCCTCTTTTCGCGAACGAGTCCCAAGCCGATGGTGCCGACCATGTCACGCAGAACTTCGTTGACGCCGCCGCCGAAGGTGTTCACGACACCCTGACGCGAGATCTGCTCGATCTGACCGGCAAGCAGAGCGCCCGGAGACTCGGGGCGGATGCGACCGGCGGAGCCGAGAATTCCGAGCAGGGTGCGGTAGACGTCGACGTGAGTTTCGGTCCCGTACGTCTTGGTGGCACCGGCGTCGGCTCCGGAGAGCGTGTCCTGTGCGACGGCTGCCGTCATCTTCCAGTTCAGCAGTCGCATGGCCTCGAGCTTGGCGTGTGTGCGAGCGAAGTCCTGTTGCACCCACGGGATGTCGATGGCACCGTTTTCCTTGGCCCAGTCCAGGACCAGGTTCCACAGACCGTACGTGCGACCACCGATGGCCGCCAGGCCGATTCGCTCGTGGTTGAGCTGAGCCGTGATGAGCTGCCAGCCGCCGTTGACCTCGCCGACAACGTCCTTCGACGGAACTCGAATGCCGGAGTAGTACGTGGACGTCACCATCAAACCGCCGACGGTGTTGATCGGTGACCACTCGAAGCCTGCATCCTCGGTGGGGACGATCAGGATCGAGATTCCCTTGTGCTTGGGGGCATCCGCGTCGGTGCGGCAGGCCAGCCACACGTAGTCGGCAGTGTTGGCGCCACTGGTGAAGATCTTGTTGCCGTCGACGACCCACTCGTCACCGTCGAGGACTGCGCGGGTCTTGAGCGAAGCCAAGTCCGTTCCGGCCTCCGGCTCGGTGTACCCGATTGCGAAGACGATGTCGCCGGCCAGGATGCCGGGCAGGAAACGTTCCTTCTGTTCTTCGGTGCCGTACTTCATCAACGTCGGTCCGACGGTATTGACCGTCACGAAGGGAAACGGCAGACCTGCGCGCTGAACCTCGTCGAAGAACACGAACTGCTCTTCGATGGAGCGTCCCTGTCCACCGAATTCCTTGGGCCAGCCGATACCGAGCCAACCGTCCTTGCCCAGCAACTTCACGATCTCGCGGAAGTACTCGCCACCCACACCTTGCTCGCCGGCCGCGCGACGCTTCTCTTCCGGCAGCAGCGCCGCGAAGTACGCGCGCAACTCCTTGCGGAGCTCCTGCTGCTCGGGCGATTCCCTCAGATCCATCGCTGTTTCTCCTATGGCATTCATGGCTGGCAACTCTTGGCCTGGACGCTAACCAGATGCCCAGGTGGGCGCTGTGAGTGTCTCGATGAGCGGGAAGCCGAAACATGAGCGGCGTCACATAGGGTGAGATATGCGCATGGACTCCTCGGATCGCGTCGCTCTCACCGACTTGGCCGCCAGGTACGCACAGGCCGTCGACCGCCGAAACACCACTGCACTTGCGGCTCTCTTCACTGACGACGTGGCATTCGTCTTGCCGCCGGCACTGAACGGAACGGGTGCGCCGACGGAGATACGTGGGAACTCCGTCGTCAGCAGTTCGGTGGTCGATGCCGTCTCACATCTGCACTCGACCCGGCACATCGTCGAGCAGCAGATCCTCGACCTCGACGGCCCCACCACCGCACACGGTGAGGCTTACTGCTCCGCTCACCACATCTATCCGCGGGGCGAGGGCCACCGGGACAACCGGATCGAGATTCGTTACCAGGACAGCTTCGAAAAGATCGACGGCACCTGGCTGTTCTCGCGTCGCGAACTGGTAGTCGATTTTGCCGAGGACGTTCCGGTCATCCTGCTCGGACAATAGGTACATGAAAAAATCGCGGTGATTCTGTATCTCCTCACGGGAGGTTTACCGGGCTAGCGTTCAGCAACTGTCACGCCATCTCGGCGTGCGTTCGGCTATGTCTTGGAGATTCACATGTCACGCTCGCGCACCAGAAGATTCCTCGCTGCCTTCGCAGTGGCCGCCGTCGCAGTCGGAACCGTAGCCGCGTGCTCGAGCGACAACTCCTCCGACGAGAACGCACCTCTTCGCATCGTCGCTTCTTCGGTTCCGCACGCCGAGATCCTGAAGTTCGTCGAAGAAAAGGGCCTGCTCGGTGACACCAAGATCGAGGTCAGCGAGATCACCGGCGATCTCGACGCCAACGAGGTGCTCGAAGCCGGAGACACCGACGCCAACTTCTTCCAGCACGTGCCGTACCAGGAATCGTGGTCGAAGGAAAAGGGTGTCGACGACCTGGTCGCCGTGGCGAAGGTCCACGTCGAGCCCCTCGGTGCATATTCCAAGAAGGTCACCAACGTGGCCGACCTGCGCCAGGGCGCAACGGTCGCTTTATCCAACAACGTGACGAACTTCGCCCGTGGGCTGTACCTGCTGCAGCAGGCCGGTTTGATCAAGCTCGATCAGCAGTTGGGCGCCCCCGGCACCGACATCACGCAGATCAGCGAGAAGAACATCATCGACAACCCCAAGGGACTCACGTTCACCCAGGTCGATCCCCCGCAGCTGCCGCGGACGCTCGACGACGGAAATGTCGATCTCGCAATCATCAACGGCAACTACGCAATCGAAGGTGGCCTCAACCCGGCCAAGGACGCCCTGGTGCTCGAGAAGGCCGAGGGCAACCCGTACGCCAATGTCCTGACCGTACGCACCTCGCTCGAAAACGATGCGCGAGTACAGAAGTTGGCCGAGGCATTGACGTCCGCCGACGTCGCGACGTTCATCGAGCAGACCTATCAGGGCTCGGTCATTCCGGCCAGCGCTACCTGATCGAGACCCGTCATGGTCTTCTCGATCGAATCGGTCTCCAAGGAATACCGCAGCGGCACACAAGTTCTGCATGCACTCGATTCCGTATCCCTGAAAATCGAAGACGGCGAAATCTTCGGCATCATCGGCAAGAGCGGCGCCGGCAAGTCGACTTTGCTGCGCTGCCTCAACCTGCTCGAACGCCCGACCAGTGGCCGGATTCTGTTGGGCGACACCGATCTGACCGCGTTGAGCCCAGCGCAACTGCGCGACACACGCAAGCGGATCGGTGTCGTGTTCCAGCATTTCAACCTGCTGCATTCCCGTTCGGTCGCCGCCAACATCGCCTTCCCTCTCGAAGTGGCGGGATACTCGCGGGCAGATCGACGTGCCCGCGTCGACGAGCTGATCGAGTTGGTGGGCTTGGAAGACCGACGTGACGCCTTCCCCTCGCAACTGTCCGGCGGCCAGAAACAACGCGTCGGCATCGCGAGAGCCTTGGCGGCTTCACCCGACGTCCTCCTGTGCGACGAGGCCACCAGCGCCCTCGACTCGGACACAACCGATTCGATCCTCGACCTGCTCGCCGATCTCAATCGACGACTCGGTGTGACCATTGTTCTGATCACCCACGAGCTCAACGTGGTTCGACGGATCTGCCATCGCGCTGCGCTGATCGATCAGGGCCGCATCGTCGACGAGGGAACGCTCACCGAACTGGTCGCAGACCCGGACTCACCCCTCGGAGAGGCGCTACTGCCGACCGGAACGGTACGAACGTCCACGACCGGAATTCCGGCGCTCCTCACCTTTGTCGATTCACTGTCCACCTCACCCGTGATTTCCCAACTCTCACGAGATCTCGACGTCGACGTCACCGTGATCTCCGGCGGTATCGAGGACATCGGATCCCATCAGGTCGGTCGCCTTCGCGTGGAGTTCGCCTCACACACGGGACTCGTCAGCAACGAAGAGACAAGAAAGTCTGTCGAAGAACATCTTTCGCAGCGCGGAGTGAAGGTGACGTTCTCATGAACAAGACGTCCTGGCAGGATTCCCTGGGCGAAGCATGGGAAGCCCTACTCGACACGCTCTACATGGTCGGTGTCTCGTTCGTGCTCACCGTGATCATCGGAATCGCTCTCGGTGTTCTGTTGCACGCGAGCGCGCCCGACGGAATCCGTCCCAACCGCGTCCTCAATTCGGTTCTGGGCACCGTGGTGAACATCGGCCGTTCGCTGCCGTTCGTCATCTTGTTGGTGCTCCTCATCCCGGCAACGAGGGCGATCGTCGGAACAGCGCTCGGCGCCACGGCAGCGATCGTCCCGCTGACCATCGGTTCGGTGCCCTTCTTTGCGCGCGTCGTCGAGAACGCCTTGCGTGAAGTCGATTCCGGACGCGTCGAGGCAGCGCGGTCCATGGGCGCCACCGACAAAGACATCATCACCAAGGTGCTACTGCCCGAATCCGTACCGGGATTGGTAGCAGGAGCAACCCTGACGGCGGTGATGCTGATCGGCTTCTCGGCCATGGCAGGTGCCATCGGCGCCGGTGGACTCGGCGACTTCGCAATCAAGTACGGCTACCAACGATTCAACACACCGGTGCTGTTCGTCGCAGTCGTGATCTTGATCGTGCTGGTGCAGGCAATCCAGTCGACCGGCGATCTCGTGGTTCGTTCAATGGCGCACAAGCGGTAACTGATCAGCTCGAGACCATCGCGATCGCTGTTCGCAGTCCGCGCCGCTTACCCGTCTGCGGATCGACGCCGAACACTTCCTTGATTCCGCCTCGGATGCGGAACTTCAACTCCGAGTGCGTCTCCGGAGCGTCGTCCTGGGAAGCCGAGAGAAACCTGTTGGGCAGCGACAACTTCCAGATGGTGCGCAGAGTCAATCCGTACTGCTTCCACAGCGGCCCGGTCGTGTACGGGAGGTCGTACTTGTCACACAGGTCGCGCAACGGCACCGCGATTTCCGAGTACCGATTGCTCGGCAGATCCGGGAAGCAGTGATGCTCGATCTGGTAGCAGAGGTTGCCGCTCATGAAGGCCATGACGGGACCGGCATGAAAGTTGGCAGAGCCCAGCATCTGTCGTAGGTACCACTGAGCGCGCGATTCGTTCTCGAATTCCTCGAGCGTGAACTTCTCGGCACCGTCGGGAAAGTGCCCGCAGAAGATGACGGCGTAACTCCAGTAGTTTCGGATGAGGTTCGCAACGACGTTCGCCGTCAACGTGGTCTTCCACGCGGGGCCGGTCAGGGCGGGGAACAGGATGTAATCCTTCGCCACCTGACGCGCGATCTTCTTACCGACGTCCTTGGCCATCTCCGATTTCTCGGACCACTTCACCTCACCCTTGCGGAGTTTGTCCGTTTCGAGGTGATGCAGTGCCACTCCCCACTCGAAGAGGGTCGCGAGCACAAAATTCGTGATCGGTTGAAAGAGGTAGTCGGCGTGCCACTTTTGATCGCGCGTGACGCGCATGATTCCGTAGCCCACGTCGTTGTCCAGTCCGACGATGTTGGTGAACTTGTGATGGGTGAAGTTGTGCGAGTGCTTCCATCCCGAGGACGGGCAGGTGTTGTCCCACTCCCAGTTGCTCGAGTGAATCTCGGGATCGTTCATCCAGTCCCACTGGCCGTGGATTATGTTGTGGCCGAGTTCCATGTTCTCGATGATCTTGCCGACCCCCAGGAGCGCAGTCCCCAGAATCCAGGCAGGCTTCTTCTTGCTGGCGAACAAGACGATGCGGCCGGCCACCATCAGAGAGCGCTGAAACGCGATCGTCCGCTGGATGTATCGAGCGTCGTGCGCGCCGCGCTTCTCCTCGATGTCGAGCCGAATGGCATCCAGCTCGCGCCCGAGTGCCTCGACGTCTTCCTCGGTCAGATGGGCATATTCCTTGATGTCGGTGATCGCCACAGTGTTTCTCCGTATCGGTTTTCTCCGTGCCGCAGGACTGGTCCGTCGGGCGGTACCCCTGGGAGCCGGTGCGGAAACGTCAGCCCCGATATTCATGTGCGTCTTCACGCAATCTATGCCAGAGTCGATACACGTGAGCCCCGAAAACAAGATCACCATCCGCACCGCTACCGAGAGTGACTGGCCGGCTCTCCAACTACTCGACTCGGTGGGGTTCGGTTTTCACCCGTCTCCCGCGGTCAGCGAACTGACGAAGGCGCTCTACAAGCCCGAGGACATCATCCTCGCCGTCGACGGTGACCTACCCGTCGGCGTGGCCATCGAAATCGACATGGAATTCACCGTGCCCGGCGGACGCCAACTCCCCACGCGCGGAATCACCTGGGTATCCGTCGCCCCGACTCACCGTCGTCGTGGCGTCCTACGCTCGATGTTCACTGCGCTTCATGCCCACATCGAGTCGACCGGAGCACCGCTTGCCGCCCTGACGGCCAGCGAGGCCGGCATCTACAACCGCTTCGGATACGGCCCGGCCACCTTCAGCGAAGGCATCACCCTCGATCGCCGCTTCGCACGATTCCGCCCCGAGGTGCCCGACAACGGTGGCGTGTCCATCGTCGACATCAAAGCTGCCTCGACGCTTCTTCCCGAGATCTACGACCGCTGGCGGCTGCAGACACCCGGCGCTCAGGTCCGTCCGCAACCGCTCTGGGACCACATGTTCGCCGACCCGTCGGAGGATCGTGACGGCGCCTCCGGACTGTTCTTTCTGACACACGCGGACGGATACATCGCTTATCGGCACACGAGCGAGGGCCGCGACAGCATCGCCCGGATCGACGAGTTCGTGACGATCACCGAAGATGCGCACGCGGCGCTGTGGCGCACGATCTGCGGCCTTGACCTCGTCACCCGGATCGAGACACGCCAGCATCCTGCCGATCCTCTCCGGCTGATGCTGACGGACTACCGTCTTGCCCGGACGACGACGCGCTCCGATCGACTGTGGCTGCGCATCATGGACGTTCCCGCGGCTCTCGAGGCTCGTGAATATGCTGCTGACCTGGACACAGTCGTCAAGGTCGAAGATCCGTTCCTGAAGGCCGGCGGAACCTTCGCACTTCAGGTCAAGGGCGGCAAGGCCACCTGTACGGCCACTGACGCGGTGCCTGCGATCACGATGCCCTCTGATGTCCTGAGCAGCTTGTACCTGGGCGAGCACCAGGCCAAGACCTTCGCGGCGGCGCACCGACTCCACGCGTCCGATCCGCAGGAGATCCTGAATTTCGACTTCGCTTTCAACGCGCAGAAGCCCGCAATTCTCGGGTACGGATTCTGATGATCTTGCCGACACGGGCATCGACGATTTGTGCCCTCGGTCGTATTCAGGGTTAGCCTCGAACAATGGCGTTTGTCGAAAAGATGGTCAATAGGCTTCCTGAGCGGGTTCTCGTGCGCGTCCTGCCGCACGCAGAAATGCTCAAGTTCCTGGTGGTCGGCGGCATCGCCTTCATCGTCACCACGGTGCTGTTCTTCGGCATCAAGTGGACGGTTCTGCCTCAGCACCCGGTGACGGCCAACATCCTTGCGGTCCTGATCGCGACGGTTCTGTCCTACGTCCTCAACCGCGAATGGTCGTTTGCGCAGCGCGGTGGTCGACAGCGCCATCACGAGGCCGCTCTGTTCTTCATCGTCGCGGGTATCGGTTTGGCCATCAACCAGGTACCACTCTGGACCTCCCGGTACGTGTTCCATCTGCGTCAACCCGAGGTGTCGGTGTTGATGGAAAACTTCGCGGACTTCATCAGCGGATCGATCATCGGGACCCTGCTGGCGACGGCCTTCCGCTGGTGGGCCATGCGTCGGTACGTCTTCCCCGAAGAAGCCACCGACAGCCAGGTCGTTCTCGACATCGAAGCGACTCCCGGCACCAAGACGCCGACAACCGACGCCACCGCCCTCGACTGACTCCCGGATCGACGCACCCGATCGCTCGCGCTTCGATCAGAGTTCGTCGATTGCGATCAACCCGTCCTGCAGCGCCCGCGCAAGCAGTGCCATCTTTGTCGGCGCGATGCTCCTGAACGGGCTGGCCCATCCCTGATCATCATCGGCGACAAGCACTCCAGCCTGCAGTTTTCCCGCTCTGCACAACACGGTCACGACACAGTGATCACTGGTGCGTAGCCTCCGATTTCCAATTGGATTCGGAGGACCCATGGCTACTTGCAAAACTCGAGTTCTTGCGCTGTCGGCGGCAGGACTCATGCTCGTACTCGGCGCATGCAGCAAGGCCGAGTCGGCGAAAACGCCGACCGACCTCGACGTGACATCAGCGTCCGCCGGACACTACTCACTGGTCTGGGAACACGGCGGCTCGGAAAAGGTGCGTGTATTCGCCGCCACCGACCCGAAAAACCCAGCCGCAGAAGGAAAGGAAATTGGCACGGTCGACGGCTTCTCCACTGAGGTCGACGGCCTCGACCCACTGTCACGCTGGTACTTCGAGGTCATAGACGAGGACGGCACTTCCACCATCGCGTCAACCCGCCACGTGACGCTGCAGGGCGCAGCCAACGTGCGTGATGTCGGCGGATACGAGACAGCCGACGGCCGATCAGTCAAGTGGGGCCTGGTTTTTCGTGGCGACCGCTTGAGCGATCTGACTGCTGACGATCAACAAACGATCGAGAACGCAGGCATCCGGACCGTTGTCGATTTCCGAGGTGACAGCGAGATCGCAAAGGACGGAGCAGACAAGGTTCCCGCGAACGTGAAAGTGGTCAACACGGCAGTCCTGGATGCCGGCACTCAGGCTCTTGCCACAGCGATTACGAGTGCCCTGAAATCTGGTGACCCTGCAATCGTGGAGCAGGTGCTCGGGGGCGGTGAAGCCGTCCGGATCAGCGACACCGGCGCCGTCGACCAACTGTCCAAGCCTGACGGAATGACTGGGTATTCCCAAGCCCTACGGACCATCGCCGATTCCGAGTCCGCAGTCGCTTACCACTGCACGGCAGGCAAAGACCGCACTGGACTGATGACAGCTCTACTTCTCGGCATTCTGGGTGTTCCTGACAAGACCATCGTCGACGACTTCGTCCTGTCGAACACCTACAACAAAGCCAAGAACGAACAGACCTACACGTTTCTGTCTTCGAAAGGAATCGATGTCGATCTGTTGAAACCGTTGATGGAGCAGCGTCCCAGCCAGATTCAGCCAGTACTCGACAAGATTCGCGACCAGTTCGGTGGGTGGGAGAAGTTTTCGCAGGACGTGCTGAAACTTGACGCCGACACGATCGCAAAGCTCCGGAGCAAATTGCTGACCAAGCAATAACTACAGCAATGACCGGCAGCCGCTCCGATGGCTGCCGGTCACGCCCGCACTCCTAGTTACTCATCCCCAGCCGCTTCGAGCATTCGGCCATTTCGTCGATGATCAGTTCCAGCGACGTGCCACGACGACTCGCGGACAACACGATTCGATCGGCTCCCAACCCGCGTGCCCAGTCGAGTTTCGCTTCGTCGAGCCTGGGCAGTGTCGCACCGAGTACCAGCGATACGTCGGCAGGATCTCGATCTGCCTTCACCGCAGCCGCTTTCATCGCCGCTACAGCCTTGTCGAGATCTTCACCGGCCAGTCCCAGCGGCTGGAAACCGTCACCCAACCGGCCTGCTCGCCGAGCAGCAGCGAGACTGTGTCCACCGATGTAGAGCGGAACTCCGGATTCGCGGTGCGGCTTCGGCCAGCTGTACGCACCCTTGAACGAGAAGTAATCGCCGTCGAAATCGACTGCTTCCTTGCCCGCCCAGAGTGAACGCATCACCGCGATGGCCTCATCGGCTACCTTGCCGCGGCGCTCGAAGTCACCGCCGCACGCCTCGATCTCTTCCTTCATCCACCCCAGGCCGAGGCAGATGCGCAATCGCCCACCGGAAAGGCGATCGAGCGTCGCCAATCGTTTGGCGAGCACTACCGGATTGTGATTGGGCAGCACCAGAACTCCAGTGGACAAGCCCAAAGTGGTTGTGGCACCCGCCACGAACGAAAGCAGTTCGAGCGGATCCGGGATGTCGCAGTCATCGGGAAGATGCGATTTTCCGGTCGGAGAATAGGGGTACTCGCTCTCGGTGTCGGCGATGACCACCGAGTGCTCCACTGCCGAGATCTCGTCGAAACCCAGCGACTCGGCCGCACGGGCGAATTGCAGAATCCAATCAGGGTCTCCGCTTCGACCCAGTTCGACCGGAACGACCACGCCGAGCTTCATACCGTTTCCTCCAGTGTCGCCATCAATTTCGGACCATCCACGACGCGACCGAGGTACCGGTCCGCATCGGGATCTGTTGCAAGCCACACCGCCGCTGCAGCGGGTACGGATGCCGGTGTGGCCGCAAATCCGGCGTCCACGATTGCGTCCGCGCCACCACGGGCTTTCCCTGATTCCGTGATGACAAATCCCGGACTCAGGTTGAACGCTTTGATTCCGGCGTCTCGGTACTCGGAGTTGATCGCTCCGGCAATACGTCCGAACGACGCCTTCGACGCGGCGTACGACAGACCCCAACCACCCTCGCCGGGAGGCGCAGGCGGATCCATGGTCGCCGAGCCCGATGCCAGATTGACCACTACGCCGTTGCCGCTCTTGATCATCGACGGGAGTATCACCTGGACCAGAGCGAGTTGGTGCAGATAATTCCCGATCGCCATCGCCTGAGCGTCGTCGATCTCGATGTCGAGCACCCGGTCCATGTTTCCGACAGTCTGCGCATAGGCGTTGTTCACCAGCACGTCGACACGTCCCCACTCGGCCAGCACCCGTTCACCGGCGCCGCGGACGGATGCCAGATCGAGCAGGTTCATCGGAACGGCCAATGCGCGCACACCGAAGGACTCGATCTCGGCAACCGTCGTCTCCAGGCTGCCGGGCACCGGAATCACTTGCTCGCCTTGCCTCGTTCGCGGGGCTGCCCGCCCCTCTCCTTCACGAACGGTGCGAGCAGTGATTGCAACGTCGAATCCGGCGCGCGCGAATGCCAGCGCGCACTCTCGGCCGATCCCCCGGGAAGCGCCGGTCACCAGCGCAACTCCACTCACAGGAACCGCGTGCGGCCGTGAGTCTCGAACTCCTTCTCCAGGTTCACCACGTCAGCTTCGGTCATCAACGTGTATTCGGGAGTGCCTCGGCCCACCCAGTGGAACACTGGTTCGTCGGTCCGCCAGCGATCGGCTTGAAGTTCACGTTTGAGTACCTTGTTGGAGCCCGTGACGGGCAGGTCGGTCGAAACGCGAACAAATCGTGGCGCTGCCTTGGTACCCAGATCCGCCTGCGCGGCAAGGTAGTCGGCGAACTCGACCGGATCGAAATCGGCGAGATCGGCGACCTCGATCGCAGCCATGACCTGATCACCCGAACGCGGATCCGGTACCGCGAAGACACCCGTGGCAATCACCTTGGGGTGCCGACGCAGGATGTGCTCGATCATCAAAGCCGAGGTGTTCTCACCGTCGACCCGGATCCAGTCGCCCTTGCGTCCCGCGAAGTAGATGAAGCCGGCCTCGTCGACGTAGCCGAGATCGCCTGTCCAGTACCAACCGTGGCGAATCTTCTCGGCGATCGCGTCTTCGTTCTTGTAGTACCCCTCGAACTTCTTCGATCCGGCCTTGTCGACCATCTCGCCGATGGATTCGTCGGGGTTCAGCACGTGACCGTGCTCGTCGAGAATTGCGCGGGGTCGCTCTTCGCGCGTATCGGGATCGACGATGACGATGTTCTCGCTCGCGGGACGGCCCAGCGCTCCGGCAGGTTGGTTCGGATCGAGCACTACTGAACCGGCACCTTCACTCGAACCGTATCCCTCGAAAAGTTGTGCACCGAAACGACGGATGAACTCTGCCTTGTCCCCCGGCGACGCCTCGGTCCCGAAGCCGTGGGTGAGGGTGTTCTCGATGTCGTCGGGCAGTTCCGGCGTCGCCATGAGATACCCCAAGGCCTTACCGACGTAGGTGAAATATGTTGCGCCGTAGAACCGAACGTCCGGCATGAATCCCGAGGCCGTGAACTTACGAACGAGGCAGACCGTAGCTCCCTGCGAAAGGGCCGGCGCCCACAGAGCCATCAACGCGTTGCCGTGGAAGAGCGGCATGCAGCAGTAGCAGACGTCGTCGCGGTCGATGTCGTACTTGGCGCAGTTCGCGTAGGCCAACCGCGTCAGACGCCCCTGGCTGCACCGCACTGCCTTGGACATTCCGGTAGTGCCCGAGGTGAAGAGAAGCAAGAACAGCGTCGACGCGTCGACACCGAGGTCGATCTGAGGCGACTCGACGTGATGTGCTGCAATCTTGTCCGGGTACGACGCGTCGTCGACGAGGACGAAACGATCTTCGGTCAGCCCGAGGTCCAGGCCGGCAAGCTTCTCGTAGCCTGCTTTGTCGGTGACGATCAGCTGGCAGTCGACGTACCGGACCTCAGCCTCGAGTTCAGCTCCACGCCTGGTCGGATTGATGCCGACGATCGTGGCCCCGGTCAGGGCCGCGCCGCCGAGCCAGAACAGGAACTCCGGATCGTTCTCGAGAAGTACTCCGATGTGAAACGGTCCGGGCGCGCGAAGCGACTTCGCCAGCGAGCCGCGCGCTGCGCTCTCGCGCACCACCTCGTCCCAGCTCCAGTCCTGCGTCCGCGTCCGCAGGCCCAGGTGCTGATCACCGAGACGGTCGATCAACATCTGCGCGACGTCCTCGCGCTGAGGAGCTGCAAGAGCTGCATTCGAAGATGCTTCGGTGGCGGTGTTCGTCATCGTGTCCTGTGTCCTAGTCGATATCGGAATGTCGATTACTCCAACTGCGATACGACTCGAACGTATCGACGCCTCAGAGCCGGAACCGTCCCAGTCTCGCTCAGTGGTAACCGCCGCCACAGATATGATTTTCTCGTGAGATTTTGTGACGTGAAAAGCGCCACAATACGAAAGGCCATTCCATGACTGCCCCCGCAGATCCGCAGTTGCTTCTGGACCAGGCGGTCTCACGCCTCACCGGTCCAGGTGGGCCATTCGAGATCGTCGAAGAAGAGGTTCTCGGCACCGTCATGCCTGTGATGAAGAACCGCGGTCACGCCATCGGTGAACTCATCTCGGCATCTCGCGCCTGGGGCGACGGCGACTATCTCGTCACCAGCGATCGTCGAATCTCGTTCACCGAGCATGCCGATTCCGTTGCCGCGCTGGCAACTGCTCTGCGGGACAAGTACGGAGTCCGCAAGGGCGACCGTGTGGGTATCCTCGCTGCCAACACTCCCGAATGGGTCATGACGTTCTTCGCGACGCAGGCGCTCGGCGCGATCGCAGTCGGTCTCAACGGTTGGTGGGTTCCGCGCGAGGTCACTCACGGGATCGAGCTCTCACGTCCGAAGGTTCTGGTCGTGGATGCCAAGCGCGGCGCCGCCCTCCCCGAACTGCCGGCAGACATCGCGGTCCTCACCATGGAAGAGGATCTGCCCGCGCTCATCGCGGAGTATGCAGGCTCCGACGTGCCGAGCACCGACATCGACGAGGACGACCCCGCCGTCATCCTGTTCACCAGTGGTACCAGCGGCCGCCCCAAGGGCGCACTCCATTCGCACCGCAACGTGATGGCCGTCGTCGACTACCACAAGTACAGCGACGCGATCGGCGCCGCATTCACCGGCCGTGAGTACGACGCTTCCAAGCCGAGCCCACTGCGTTATCTACTCACCTCCCCGCTCTTCCACATCGCCAGCCTTCACAATCTGGTGGTTCCCCGTCTCGCGACGGGCAGTGCCGTCATCCTGACCGAGGGCGGCTTCGACGTCGACAAGGTGCTCGGGTTGGTCGAACGCGAGCGTGTCACCAACTGGGGTGCTGTCCCCACGATGGCATCGCGGCTACTCGAGCACGGCAACATCGCCAAGTACGACGTCTCTTCGCTGACTGCATTCTCGCTGGCATCCGCGCCGTCGTCGCCCGCGTTCAAGGAACGCCTCAAGGAGCAGGTGCCGTTCGCACGCAATGCTCTGGTCGACAGCTACGGCCTCACCGAATGCAGCACCGCCATTGCGGTCGCCGTCGGCGCCGAACTCGAAGAGTTCCCAGGCACTCTCGGGCGTCCGATCATCACCGTCTCGATGGAGATTCGCGATCCCTTCGGCGAATGGCTGCCGGACGGCATCGAAGGTGAAGTGTGCGTACGCAGCCCCTTCGTCATGCTCGGATACTGGGAGAACGACGAGGCGACCGAGTCGGCAATTGCCCCCGGACGCTGGCTCCGCACCGGCGATTTCGGCGTCATCGAAAACGGGCGTCTCCGTCTCACCGGTCGTCGTTCCGACCTGATCCTGCGTGGCGGCGAGAACGTCTACCCCACCGAGATCGAGCAGACGCTCGACGAACACCCCGACGTGATCGAGTGCGCTGTCATCGGCATGCCGCACCCCGACCTCGGCCAGGAAGTGTCCGCCGTGGTTGTCCTGCGTCCCGGAGCCGCCACAACGGAGGCGGAGCTGCGTGATTACGCTGCCGAGCGACTGTCCTATTTCAAGGTGCCGTCGAAGTGGCGCATCACCAGCGATCTGCTGCCTCGCAATGCAACCGGCAAGATGGTTCGGCGCGAGATCACCGTATGACCGCGGAGCTGTCACGGATCGTCGCCGAGTCGGCGATCCGTGACCTGCTCTGCGAGTACACGCATCTGATCGATCAGGGCCGATTGCGTGAAGTCGCTGCATTGTTCGCTTCGTCCGACTACGGGCAGTGCGGGCCGGACGGGGTTGCCACCACGCTCATTTCGTCCGACGCCGACGCAGTGTTCGCAGCCTGCAGCGGCTTCATTCGAATGTACGGTGATCCGCCGGTTCCGCGAACCAAACATCTGCTGACCAACACGCGAATCGCGGTCGACGGTGAATCAGCGACGGCACTCTCGTACGTCACGGTCATCCAAGGTACCGAAGATCTTGCCCTGCAACCTATTCTGGCGGGCCGCTACTTCGATCGCTTCACCTGCGTCGACGGGTCGTGGCAGTTCAGCTCGAGACTCTTCTGTCTGGACAACATGGGCGAGATGTCCGCCCATGCCAAGCGGGCACTGTAGAGGAACGACGACTGTGGAAATCGGCGTCAACATCTTGGGCCTCGAGGCCCTGTTCGACGGCAAGATTCGCCCGGTTCTGGACTTCGCCGCGCGTGCTGACCGTGCCGGGATCGATCTGATCTGCACCGGCGATCATCTCGGGTTCAATGCCGACGCTCACGCTCAGCGGGCAGCCGAACACAACTTCTTGTTCCCGTTGGATCACCCTTGGTACGAACCGATTTCACTTCTTTCCTCGATCGCCGCAGTGACCGAACGCGCTCGCCTCGGAGTATCGGTTCTGATCGCCACTGTTCGCCCAGCCGCTCTGCTCGCCAAACAGGTTGCCACTCTCGACTCATTGTCCGAAGGTCGAACCGTCATGGGTTTCGGCGTCGGTTGGCAAGAAGCCGAATACACCGCCACCAACATGCCTTTCGACGCGCGATTCGGGCGCATGGAAGAGACCGTCGCAGCCTGCCGCGAACTGTGGACCAATGCACCGGCCACCTTCAAGGGACGCGACTTCGCTTTCGAGAATTACCACAGCCTCCCGCTGCCGATCCAATCCCGAATACCAGTGCTCTTCGGTTTCGGACCAAGCCGGCGGAACTTCGACCGCATCGCACGCGTCGCCGACGGCTGGACCGTGAACCCGACCGATCTGGGAACGTTCACCGACAGTGTTGCACTGTTGTGCAACACGTTCGAAGCCCACCAACGTGACCCGGAGTCGGCGCGCGTGCAAGTGTCTGCGGCGCCGGTTCGACGCGACAACGGGTCCGTCGACCTCTCGGCAACCGCAGACAAGACCCGGGACTGGTTCGCCCGCGGCGCGTCCGTCGTCGTTTTTCGACCTGCCGTATTCGATTGCGCTGCCGAAGAACTACCAGAACTACTCGACTGGATGACCAGCATCAAGGAGGCATGACATGGACCGGGCACTGCAGGATCTCATCGACAAGCAGGCAATTCGTGAGGTGGTTCTGACGTACTGCCGCGGCATCGATCGCCTCGACTTCGATCTCGTCCGCAGCGCCTACCACCCGGACGCGATCGACCATCACACCGGATTCGACGGCACCATCGACGAGTACATCGCCTGGGCCACAACAAAACTCTCCGCGATCGGCGGCACGATGCACCACATCGGCAACCACCTGGTCGAACTGCACGGCGACCACGCGATCAGCGAGGCATATTCGATGTCCACACACTGGGGCGGGCCCGAAGACATCGGAATGATCAACTTCACCAGTGGTGCGCGGTTCATCGACCACATGGAGCGACGCGACGGCCGTTGGGCGATCAAGGAGAGATGGGCCGTACGCGAGTGGACTCGCTCGGACGAGGGCCGCTTCGTCAACCCCGAAGGGCCTGGTCCGCGTGGGCGTCGAGATGCCTCGGATCCGCTCACCGCACTACGAAGGTCCCTTGAATAACTTGGGGTTCAGTCTTCGAGGTCGAATTCAACTCGCGCTCTCGCGAACAACATGCGGATATCCTTCCCGAACGTGACTGCTGCCGTTCCCAATGCATTGACCGCTGCGGTCAACGGGTCCGATTCGATCGCGTCGAAAATCGCATTGAGAGCGTAGGACGGGACATGAATATTCCCGTGATCGAACGGATTGGACTCCGGTTGCGGCGAATGGCCCACTATCTCGATCTTGACTTCCAACTCCACATTGTCGGTCCCCGCACCGAATTCCTCCTCGTGTAGGTGCTCGAATGCCGTTGTGCGATTTCCGAAGGGTTCCGGAAGTTGTTGTCCCACATGCATAGCGTTGAGGGCCGGACGAACCCAATCCCTGTCGGCTAATCCCGCATGCTCATACGCCTGCACAGCGGCCCAAAACGCAAGTTGACGAAGAGTCGCGACGTTCATGCGGACGACCGCTTCGGCAAGTGGTCGGTCCATACGAGCTAGTTCTTTGCCGGACTGGAATCGTTCGAGTTCAGGCATCGGATCTCCTCCCCACTCCTGCCGCTCTCGTTCAGCAGCTTCGGCGCGGAGGTCACTGATTTGCACAACCCTGGACGGCTCGCCGTTCTCGCCGTAAATCGTTATCCATTTCGACTCGATGTCCCGTTGTGGACGAGGAATCGGTTCAGGTATCGGTTCGTCCACAGGAACGCCATATCCCGGCATGTCCCACTGCAGCGATGGCCGCACCTCGTCACCACCTGCAGGCCACATACGCACCCGCCAAACATCTCCGGGTTCCGTCGATCCGGGCCAGCCGTAGTTTACAAAACCGCGGCCGGCAATCTCGACCAGATATGACCCCTCGGGTACATCACAGACAATGAACTCCCCACCCGGAGGTGAATCAAAGCTGATTGACCCCTGCGGACCAACCGTCAGAAACGACTCACTGACCTGCTGCCATTTCTCGCGATCGGATGTGGGTCGGGAGGACCAGACTTCGACCGTTGTATGCATGTTGAAGTTGTTCTGGTGCGGGCTCAGGACAATCACAACTGTGCCGTCACTGTACGCAGGGCGCGAAGCCATCGCGAGTTCGAGCAGGTCCGTTTCCCTCCCGAAACCGTCATCGTCGCCGTATATGTAAAACTGTCCATAGTCCATGAAGAGCACAAGCGACTGTTCACTGAGTTTCACCGCGTTGTCTGCCACAAGCCGATACTTACACAGTGGCACGACAATCACGTTCGAGTTTCGAATGAACAGGATCCAAAACGCAAGCACAATAAGCATTTCGGCCGATTCGGACTATTCCGACTGATTTGAGAATTCAGTTCGCATCGAACACACATTCGAATATAATGGGTGCATGTTCAACCCGACAACAGAGCTCTTCGGTATCTCAGCACAGCTGACCGGTACCGAAACTGATTGTGCGCTGGTTGATCTCATGACCGATCTGCATGCATGCGAGGCGATGCTGGTCGAACGCAAGCTCGCTGTGATTGCCGAGTTCTTTTCGCGGCGAAGCTCGGAGCATGTCGCCAGTGGTGCGTGGTCGTCGACCGCACACGAGTTGGCTGAATCGGAAGTCGGTGCGTCACTGACGATGGGTCGCGCGGCTGCCGGCAAGCTGATCGGGTTGGGGTTCTCGCTAAAGACTCGTCTGCATCGCACTCGAGCGGCGATGGCGCGTGGCGAGTTGGATCTGTACCGAGTTGGTTTGATCGATTCCGCGACCGCGAACGTGAAAGACGAATTGATCGACGAGGTGGAACGACTACTGCTCGAGCAGGTTCTCGCCCCACCAGTAGCAGGCGGAACGGGCTTGACGGGAAGACGACTGACAGCGGCGATCGATCGGATCGTGGCGATGGTGGACCCGGAAGGTATGCGAGAACGCCGACGCCGTGCTCTCACCGATCGGTTCGTCGGAGTCAGCGCTGCCGAGGACGGGATGGCAAAGATCTTGGGAAGCGTTCCGGCAGAGCAGGCTCGGGCATTCGACGGCCGACTACGCGAGTTGGCAGTGTCGGTATGCCGAAACGACTCACGAACGTACGAGCAGCGACGAGCCGACGCGCTCTTCGAGTTGACCAACGGATCACAATTCTTGCCGTGCAACTGTGGCCGAGATGATTGCCCGCAGGATCGTAGCGGTGGTGTTGTCGTTCGTCGGCCCGTGGTTCACGTCGTGATGACTGATTCCACTCTGCACGGTGGCGGCGAGCCCGCCCACCTCGACGGGTACGGGGTGATCAGCGCTGAGCATGCTCGCGATATCGCCCGTGACGCCGTAATTCGAAACGTCCGAGCACCTGCTGATGACGTCGCAGAGCCGGTGCCTGCTTCGGCGCGCGTCTACCGACCGGGCGCCGTTCTCGATACCTGGTTACGGATCATCGCGGGCAGCTGCCAATGGCTGCATTGTGATGTCCCGGCCTGGAATTCCGATCTGGACCACAATGAACCGTTCCATCACGGCGACCCCGAATGCGGCGGTAAAACGGTCGCGTCGAATATGAGTGCGTTCTGCCGCAACCATCATCGCCTCAAGCATTCCGACCGGTGGCGGTTCACGTCGAACGTGGATCGGACCATGTCGCTGACGTCGCCGACCGGGCATTGTTACCGAACGCGACCCGCAGGATTGATGGCTGGATCGCACGAACCGACACCGCCCCAGGGCGGTCGAAATCGGCGGACCCAGGCGGAGAACAAAGCTGCCCGTATCCAGAGTGAACGCAATCGCCAGCGCCGACGGATACAGAAACGAGCAGAGGAGCACGTTCAATATAAGCGGCGGAAATCACCGCGAGCCCGCCGAGAACCCATCGACTACGGGGACGACCCGCCACCGTTCTGAGATACCGAGCGGTGTCGAGGCGCGCCGACGGGTCGCAGGGTCAGTCTGACGTCGGCTTGGTGCCGTCTTCTGGTGCCGGATCGTCGTCGGCAAGCGGATCTATGGTGTCGACACCTTCGAGGACGGTCAGCTCTTCTTCCGCCTCGGCGAGGAGCCCTTTGGCTTCAGCTTCGACCTTCTTCACCCAATCGGACATCCCGAGCCTCTTCTCTTCCGAAGCGAGTTCCCGCTGTAACTGAACTCAGACTACGTCGCCGGCGACGAATTTCGCCGTCCCCTCGGGTCAGTACTCATGACCGAGTAATCATGATTCACGACGGACGGAGCACGCATGCCCGGACAGTTGGAAGGCAAAACCGCACTGATCACCGGGGCCGCCCGAGGTCAGGGCAGGAGCCACGCCGTGCGATTGGCGCAGGAGGGCGCGAACATCATTGCGCTCGACATCTGCCGTCAGATCGAATCGGTGGCCTACCCGATGGGAACCGCCGACGATTTGCGGCAGACAACAGCAGCGGTCGAGAACCTGGGACGAAGTATCGTCGCGCGAGAAGTGGATGTTCGCGATCTGTCCGCACTGCGAACTGCGGTATCCGAAGGAATTGCGGAGCTGGGCAGCGTCGACATCGTCCTGGCCAACGCCGGTATCGGCATGATGTCCCCGGATATCGACGATGCTCGCGCCTTCCGCGACCAGATGGAGGTCAACCTATTCGGCGTCTGGAATACCGTCCAGGCCGCAGCGCCCGCGATGATCGAACAAGGTACAGGTGGCGCAATAGTCCTTACCGGATCAACTCTGGGACTTGTCGGTCGTGGAGGTGACGGCACCGGCGGATCCGACGGCTACTGCGCGAGTAAACACGCCATCGTGGGGCTTGGGCGCACGTGGTCGCACTGGCTTGCTCCCCACAATATTCGTGTCAACTCCGTGCACCCGACTGGCGCGAATACACCGATGGTCGTCAACGACGCGGTCGCGAAGCTGTTTGCGGACTCCCCGACATCGAGCGGAGCCGACGTGGGCAACCTCTTGAACGTCGAGTTGATCGAAGCTGCCGACGTCAGCAACGCGATAGCCTGGCTGGTTTCGGATCAGGCTCGATACGTCACAGGTATCGCGCTGCCGGTCGACGCCGGGTTCACGGCCAAATAGACGCCGGATACACCGGCTGCGTCGCCGTCGATCAGTCGACGGTCGGCGCCCACTGCACGCCGTTGATGTGCCCACCACCGTCGACGAAGAGGGTGTTGCCGGTGACGTAACGGCTGTCGTCACTTGCCAGGAAGGCCGCAACGGGGCCGATGTCGTCGAGGGGATCGCCGATCCGCCCCATCGGGTTCTGTGCGGCCATCACTGCCACGTTCTCCGGATTGGCTTCGGCGACACGCTTGTACGCCGCACTCTGCGCACCGGGACAGATGACGTTGCAGTTCACCTGCTTGGGAGCCCACTCGCGGGCAGCAGTGCGAGTCAGGGTTCGCAATGCTTCCTTCGCCGCGTTGTACTGCACCGAGTACATGTGAGCATTCACGCCGTTGAGGCTGCACATGTTGATCACGCGGCCCGTGCCGTGACGCTCCAGTTCCGGCAGGGCAGCCTGCATCGCCCAGAATGCCGCCATCACTGCCATGTCGAAACCGCCGCGCAATTGCTCGTCGGTCATCTTCTCGAGCCGAGCGAAACCGAAAGTCCGCCAAGCATTGTTGACCAGGATGTCGAGGCGTCCGAACCGCTCGACGGACTTGTCGACCATGGCAACAACCTGAGCTTTGTCAGTGACGTCGGTCCGGACGAATTCCGCCTCCGCGCCCCATTCGTCCCGCAACCACTGGGTGGTTTCGAGGCCCGCTGCCTCGTCGATCTCGGCAACCAACACCGACGCGCCTTCACGCGCGAACGCGCCCGCCACTCCACGCCCGATGCCCATACCGGCACCGGTGACCACTGCTACACGTCCGTCGAGCTTGCCCACTGGGCCCTCCTTCGTCAGAACCCCTGTGCGCCTTTTTGGTAGTTCCCACTACCAAAAAGGCGCACGGGGGCGAAGCCCCTACCTGGGGCGCGGCACGGTCTTGTCGATGAACAGTCCCTCTACCGACACACACAATTCGCCGTCCGCAGTTTTGATCTCACCGACGGTGTGAATCTTGCGGCCGTCCTTGGACAGGAATTTGCCGCTGATCGTGAGTGGCTCGAACAGCGGAGTCGGGCGATGGTACCGAGTGCTCAATTGTGCTGTCATGCCGGAAGTTCCACCCCAGGCGTTCGCGACGCCGAGAACGTGATCGAGCAGCAGCGCCGAAACACCGCCGTGCACATGGCCGGGAGGGCCCTGGTACGGCAGCGTCAACGTGACCACTCCCTGCACCGACCCGTCAGCGAGCCCTTCCAGAACGAGCGGCGGCGCAATGGCGTTCTCGGGGCCGGTCACGGGGTCGTGACGAGTCACGCCCTCACCGTTCCACATGTCGATCAACCGCTCGGCCACCTCGGGTGAGTGCTGTTCGAGATGCTCGGCAATGCTGTTGAGCTCCTCCGCAACCCGGTCCAGATTGGCGTTTCCGCGGTCGGTGCGCAGCATCGCGTCGACAACGCGACGCGCTGCTGCCGTGGCCCGGTCGACCGGGGCGTCCTGCGGCGGCGACGTCAGAATCGTGCCGCCCGGATGTGTCGCTGCTGTGGGGTGCGAACCGAGGTCCATCAGTTGATCTCCATTGTTGCGTGCGTGAGAACCGGGGAGTTCTCGCGTTCGGGGCACGTCGCCGCCAACGTCAGTGTGTTGCCGTCCTGCCATACCGAGGTGGTGATGGATTCGCCGGGGAAGAGCGAACCTGCAAACCGCACCGAGTAGTTCTTCACCCGCGTCGGATCTCCGTCGAGAATCCCGTCTACCACGGCCTTGCAGACGATGCCGTACGACGCGAGGCCGTGCAGAATCGGTGCATCGAAGCCCGCCATCTTCGCGAAGGAGGGATCAGCGTGCAGCGGGTTCATGTCTCCACTGAGTCGGTACACCAGCGCCTGTGAGGGACTCGTGCTCGACGTCAGTACCTTGTCGGGCGCTCGATCAGGCACCCCGGCAACAACTTCGGGCCCGGTGTTGCCGCCGAATCCACCTTCGCCGCGCGCCCAGATCTGCATTCCGGTGGTCCATAACGGATTCCCGTCCAGGTCCTCGGCCGCCGTCTCGAGAACGATCACAGCTGCCTTTCCCTTGTCCCAGACATCGGCGACCCGAGAAGAAATACGGGCAGCACCCGTCGACGGGATGGGCGCGTGAAGTGCCAGCGACTGCCCACCGTGCAGGATCTTTCGCAGATCGATGTCGATTCCCGGCATACTCATCGACGGTGCGGGCAGTACACCCGCCGAAACTCCCTGGCCTGCAACCATTGCAAACGTCGGGAGTACCTTCAGCCCCTTTTCGTACACCCAGGTCAGTTCAGCGGGATCGAGAGCATTCACCCCTGCCCCGAGTCCCAATTGGTAGAGCATGACGTCGCGATCGGTCCACGACGCCTCGCGCACAGTCGGTTCGGCGGCCAACGCCACCTCGAGATCGATAGCCATCAGTTCTCCAAAGTTCCGGCTCGGTAGACCGTCACGACGCACGCGCCGCCCAGTCCGAGGTTGTGTTGCAAGCCAATACGAGCGCCTTCGACCTGCCGCGCATCCGCGGTCCCGCGGAGCTGCCACGTGAGTTCGGCGCACTGCGCCAAGCCCGTCGCGCCCAGCGGGTGTCCCTTCGAGATCAAACCACCCGACGGGTTGACGACCCACTGGCCGCCGTACGTGGTCGCGCCGGATTCGACGAGCTTTCCGCCTTCTCCGACCGCGCACATCCCCAGGCCCTCGTAGGTGATGATCTCGTTGATCGCGAAGCAGTCGTGCAGTTCGATGACGTCGACGTCATCGATGGTGATCCCGGCCTGCGCAAAGACCTGCTCTGCCGCAGCTGCCGTCATCGGCGCGCCGACCACGTCGATCATCGACTTCTCGGCGAACGCTGCCTCGGTGTCAGTGGTCAACGCCTGTGCGACGATTTCGATCGCCCGGTCTTCGAGGCCGTGCTCACGCACGAACTTCTCGCTCACGACGATCGCGGCTCCGGCGCCGTCCGAGGTCGGCGAGCACTGCGAACGTGTCAGCGGCTCGTGAATCATCTTGTCGCCGAGTACCTGTTCGAGGGTGTACTCGTCACGGAACTGTGCGTACGGATTGTTCACCGAATGCTTGTGATTCTTGACCGCCACCGCTGCGATCTGCTCGACCGTGGTGCCGTACTTCTTCATGTGCTCGACGGCAGCGTTACCGAACAGCTGAGCTGTCATCGGCGATCGGGCGAACCCGTAATCCTCGACCATGATCTTCAGCTGAGAGTCCAAGGTCGTGACCTTGGGCATCTCACCGTTACCGGTCAACGCCGTTTTGGTCATCTTCTCGAAGCCGACGGCCAAGGCGCACTCGGCTTGTCCGGCCTGGACCCACTCGCGCGCCATCATCAGCGCCGTCGAGCCGGTCGCGCAGTTGTTGTTGACGTTGAAGATCGGAATGCCGGTCAGACCGGTCTCGTAGAGAGCTCGCTGTCCTGCTGTCGACGCGTTGAACACGTAACCGACCGCAGCACGCTGAATCTGGCCGTAGCCGATCCCGGCATCGGTCAGGGCATTCGAGACGGCTTCGGTCACCATGTCCGGGTATTCCCAGTCGCGGGTCTCGATCTTCTCGAACTTGGTCATGCCGACGCCGATGACGAAGGTGCGATTGCTCATGTGCAGGTCACTTTCCCGGTTCAGGGTCGCGAGGCAGACCCAGGATTCGCTCACCGATGATGTTGAGCTGAACATTGGTTGTACCACCCGCGATGGACATGCACTGCGAGTTCAAGAACATCTGGGTTGCAGACATCCGATGCTGTTCGCCCAGAAGTGAACTCGGTCCGGCCCACTCCATTGCCACGTCCCAGACCTGCTGGATGTGCTCGACACCGATCAGCTTCGCCACCGAGGATTCGGCACCCGGCTGCGCGCCGGTGAGCGAGCGCAGCGTGGTGCGCAGACCGAGCAGACCACCGGATTGCGCGTCGCACAGCACCTTTCCGAGCACGGTCAGCTGCTCGTCGTCGATGCCACCGGGCAGTCCGTCGACCAGGCTCAGAAGAGCCTCGCCACCCGATCCGAGCGACGAGTCGTTGGACAGCGAGACACGCTCGTTGGCCAGCGTGGTGCGAGCGAGCTTCCAGCCGTCGCCTGGCGCGCCGACCAGGCACTCGTCGGGAACGAAGACGTCGTCGAAGAAGACTTCGTTGAACAGTGCTTCACCGGTGATCTCGCGCAGCGGACGAATGTCGAGGCCACTGTTCTTGATGTCGATGAGGAAGTAGGACAGGCCCTTGTGCTTGGGTGCGTCGGCGTCGGTGCGCGCGAGGCAGATTCCCCAGTGCGCGTCGCGTGCCATCGACGTCCACACCTTCTGGCCCTGCAACTTCCAGCCACCGTCGACCTTGG
The DNA here is from genome assembly GCF_024436645.1 of Rhodococcus sp. T9N. NCBI lineage: Bacteria > Bacillati > Actinomycetota > Actinomycetes > Mycobacteriales > Nocardiaceae > Rhodococcus > Rhodococcus sp. T9N. The sequence continues at coordinate 67,147 of NZ_JAMSKS010000005.1, forward strand.
TGGCCTTTGTACTCAGTGCGGCGAGGTCGGAACCTGCGCCGGGCTCGGAGAAGAGCTGACACCAGACGATGTCGCCGCGCAGTGACGGCGGGACGAACTTGGCGAGCTGCTCTTCGTTGCCGTGCGCGATGAGCGTCGGGATGACCCAGTTGCCGATGATCATGTCGTGCGGCTTGATCTTCGCAGCGCGCAGTTCTTCGGCGATGACCAGCTGGCTGACGGCGTCGGCGGACTTGCCCCACGGAGCCGTGAAGTGCGGTGCGGTGTAGCCCTTTTCCGCGAGGTACGTCTTCTGCGCGGCACCTTCGAGTTCGAGCGCAGGACCGAGCTCGGCGCGAACGTCGGCGCGGACCGCCTCGGCCTCGGGCGGCAACTCGATGCTGAGCACGCGACGGGTGCCGGCAATGGTCAGCTCGGCAACGCGACGACGCCAGGATGCCGTGGAACCCAGCAGAATTCGCAGGGACTGCGCGCGGCGCAGGTACAGGTGCGCGTCGTGCTCCCACGTGTAGCCGATTCCGCCGAGCACCTGGATGCAGTCACGCGTGACGGAGAAGCCAGCCTCGAGGGCCGTGGCTCCGGCGACGGCTGCTGCGAGAGAAGCCTCCTCGGCACCGACGCCGTTGGCGGGAGTCAGCGCACGCGCAGCGTCCCAAGCGCAGACGCGTGCCTGTTCGGCAAGCGCGAGCATACGTGCAGCCTTGTGCTTGACACCCTGGAACTGGCCGATCGGGCGACCGAACTGCTGACGCACCTTCGCGTAGTCGGCCGACGTCGTGACTGCCCAGTCGGCCAAGCCTGATGCCTCGGCCGCGAACAGTGTTGCGGCAATGTCGAGTACACGCTGGGTATCGATGGTGAGGATCTCGGAATCGGTGAGCACCAAACCGTCGACGGTGACCTCGGAGTTACGACGCACGACGTCGTAGCTGGCCAAGTCCGTGACCTCGAGGCGGTCACGTCCGAGCAGAACGAATCCGCTGTCCGTCGCGAGGAGGAACAGGTCAGCGACATGGCCGCCGAGAATCTGGCTGGACGTTCCGCTGAGGGTGGTGTTGTCGCCGTCGCGGGTGATCTTCAGCGAACCCGGCTGCAGTGCAACAGCTCCGAGCGTGCTGCCATCCACGAGCGTCGGCAGTCTGTCCGTTTCTCCGGCATCGCTGAGAACAGCGCTGACCACTACCGTCGGCAGGAATGGTCCGGGAACCATCGAGCGTCCAAGTTCCTCGACGACGATGGCGAGTTCGACCAATCCGTATCCTGCGCCGCCGAATTCCTCGGCTACGTGTAGTCCGAGAAGCCCCTGCTCGGCAAGCCCGTTCCAGAGTTGGGGGCGAGTTTCGACCTTCGCCTCGACGGCTTCACGGACGACGGTGGGTGTTGCGTGACGCGCCGCCCAGCCCCGTACGGAGTCGCGGAGGTCACGATCTTCTTCACTCAATCCAATAGTCATGTCTACCTCGTCAATTCGACAGTGTCAGTACGGGTCAGATGCGTTCGATAATGGTGGCGGTCGAGAGAGCGCCACCGGCGCACATCGTGACCAGAGCCGTCGACTTGTTCGAGCGCTCGAGTTCGTGCAGCGCAGTGGTGATCAGACGAGCGCCCGTGGAACCGACGGGATGTCCGAGCGCGATCGCACCACCGTTGACGTTGACCTTGGACAGGTCTGCGCCGTGAACCTGCGCCCAGGAGAGCACGACCGAGGCAAAGGCTTCGTTGATTTCGACGAGATCGATGTCGTCCAAGGTCATTTTGGCCTTGTCGAGCACCATCTGGGTGGACTCGATCGGCCCGTCCAGGTGATAGAAGGGATCGGATCCGACCATGCCGGACGCGACGATCCGCGCGCGGGGCTTCAATCCCAGTTCCTGTGCGCGCTCTTCGCTCATCAGCAGTACCGCAGCCGCGCCATCACTGATCTGCGACGAGTTGCCGGCGGTGTGGATATGGCCTTCGATGACCGGCTTGAGCCCAGCCAGCGCTTCTGCCGTCGTCTCACGCAGTCCCCCGTCGCGAGTGACAGTGGCGATCTCACCGGTAGGCACGCCTTCCTTGTCCACCACGGGAGCCTTGACGGGCACGATCTCGCGGTCGAAGCGTCCTTCTGCCCAAGCCTGAGCTGCGCGGCGCTGCGATTCCAGACCGAACGCGTCGACGTCGGCGCGCGTGATCCCACGCTTCTCGGCAATTCGCTGCGCGGAGGTGAACTGGTCACCCATGTCGATGGTCCAGTCGTCCGGGTACGGGTTTCCCGTTCCCGGTGCGTTTGCCTGACCCAGGAACACACGGCTCATAGCCTCGACGCCGCAGCCGATACCGGCCGAGATCTGACCAGACGAAATCAGGCCGGAAATCAAATGCACTGCCTGCTGGGCGGATCCACAGGCGCAATCGATAGTGGTTGCCGCGGTGCTGTACGGCAATCCGGCGTGCAGCCACGCCTGCCGCGTGACGTTGTTGGACTGCTCACCTGCCTGGGTGACACAGCCGCCGATGATCTGTCCGATGTCTTCCGGTGCGACGCCTGCCCGTTCGAGAACGCCGAGCTGCGCTGCTCCCAGAATCTCGGCGGGGTGCAGTCCCGCCAGGGCGCCGCGACGACGGCCGATCGGTGTCCGAGCGGCCTCGACGATGACTGCATGACCCATGATGTTCGCTCCTTCGTGGAGTTTTCGGTCGGCGAGCTGGCTCACCGTCTATTTTTCTGTAATTTATTCTATTAATGATGTCAGGGCAATGTCCGGATTGACATCAACTCCCAACCGATGCGGATTCGAAAATAGAATTGATTTCAATTTTGCGAACATGACGAACCCACCCCAGAGAGGGGCGAAGTCACGTCAGTGCCGTGAGAGATTCACCAGAAGCAGGTCGCATCCCTTGCGGATGTCGTACTCCGCATCGGGGATGGAGATTCGACCGTTGAGGCACGATTGGATGACCCCGAACCACAGCTGCATCAGCAGACGCAACCCGGTGTTGTCTTCCTCGGTGGGGTTCTCGATCCCGGCCGCGTCGAGGATGATCTGCCGGAAGCCGCGATCGATCTTTCCCACGTCCGGCACCGTCGCGACGTTGGCGGTACTGGACGACTGCAGCATCGCAGTCGAGAGAGCCGGCCGACGCAGTAACCCGCGAGTCGCGCGAACCAATACCTCGTACACCGCATCCTGCGGATTGTCCGACTGAACCTGATGCCTGACAAAGCTGGCACCGATCTGGTCGATCTGCTCGACCATCACAGCGACGAAGAGGTGCGTCTTCGAGGGGAAATAGCGATAAAGAGTGCCGATGGCCACGCCCGCCCGCTTGGCGACCTCGTGCATCTGTACCCGTGAGAGTTCCTTCTCGGTCCCCAATTCGGCTGCCGCTTCCAGCATCCGCACATGGCGCGCCCGCTGCTCGTCCGAACTGGGCTCTGCAGCGTCCCTGACCTCGGCAATTCTCGGCAACGTCGCCCCCATCATCGATTCTGTGTCCCGGTCGCGAACGACCTCGCCAATTCTCTCATCTCGACCACCCATCTCGGCATATTGCCCGCTCAGTGGGACCTGGCATGGCCTTCTCTCCCCGTGCGGTATTCCGTGGACACCCCACCCTCTTGGAGTTAGGACGCAATGATGCAGGACTGGACCACCGAGTGCGACGTGTTGGTAGTCGGCTCCGGCGGCGGCGCGCTGACCGGCGCATACACCGCGGCAGCTCGAGGATTGACGACGATCGTCCTCGAGAAAACCGATCGCTTCGGCGGAACTTCCGCGTACTCGGGCGCATCCATCTGGCTGCCGGGAACCCAAGTACAGGAACGTGCGGGACTCCCCGACTCGACGGAGAACGCACGCACCTATCTGCGCGCATTGCTCGGCGACGCCGAGTCCGAGCGCCAGGATGCCTATGTCGAGACCGCTCCCGATGTCGTCGCACTACTCGAGCAGAACCCGCACATCGAATTCGAGTTCCGTGCGTTCCCCGACTACTACAAGGCCGAAGGCCGGATGGACACGGGACGCTCCATCAACCCTCTCGATCTCGATCCTGCCGACATCGGTGACCTCGCCGGCAAGGTGCGTCCGGAACTCGACCAAGACCGCACCGGTCAGGATCATGCTCCCGGCCCGATGATCGGTGGGCGCGCACTGATCGGCCGACTGCTGGCCGCAGTCCAGAGCACCGGTAACGCAGAACTTCGTACCGAATCCATCCTCACCTCCCTGATCGTGGAAGGCGGTCGGGTTGTCGGCGCCGAGGTCGAATCCGGCGGCGAAACCCAGCGAATCAAGGCGAACCGCGGTGTGCTGATGGCAGCGGGCGGCATCGAAGGCAACGCCGAGATGCGTGAGCAGGCCGGCACCCCCGGCAAAGCGATCTGGAGTATGGGTCCCTTCGGCGCCAACACCGGTGACGCGATCTCCGCCGGAATTGCTGTCGGTGGCGCAACCGCTTTGCTCGATCAGGCGTGGTTCTGCCCCGGCGTCGAGCAGCCGGACGGCAGCGCCGCATTCATGGTCGGCGTTCGCGGCGGACTCGTCGTCGACAACGCGGGCGAGCGTTACCTCAACGAGTCTCTCCCGTACGACCAGTTCGGCCGGGCCATGGATGCGCACGACGACAACGGTTCTGCAGTGCCGTCGTTCATGATCTTCGACTCGCGCGAGGGTGGCGGACTACCTGCCATCTGCATCCCGAACACGGCGCCCGCCAAGCACCTCGAGGCCGGAACCTGGGTCGCCGCCGACACTCTCGAAGAACTCGCCGCCAAGACCGGACTGCCGGCCGACGCATTGCGCAGCACTGTCGAAAAGTTCAACGACGCCGCAAAGCTGGGAGTCGACGAAGAGTTCCATCGCGGCGAAGACCCGTACGACGCATTCTTCTGCCCACCCAACGGCGGCGCGAATGCGGCACTGACGGCGATCGAGAACGGTCCGTTCTACGCGGCCCGCATCGTCCTCAGTGACCTCGGCACCAAGGGCGGATTGGTCACCGACGTCAACGGTCGAGTCCTGCGTGCCGACGGCAGCGCCATCGACGGCCTGTACGCCGCCGGCAATACGAGCGCGTCACTGAGCGGCCGCTTCTACCCCGGTCCTGGCGTTCCGCTCGGCACGGCCATGGTCTTCTCGTACCGAGCAGCCCAGGACATGGCGAAGTAACCAGCACAACGAGGACGTGGGGCAGGCAATGTCAGAATCACCTGCCCCACACTCTTTCGCACGGCGACGCGATTTTGTATCACTCCAGGTCGATACCGGGCAACCCGTCCACACTCTTCGCGTTCTTCTCGGCGCGATAGGCGATGAGCCGCTCCGGCCCCCTCTTCTCCGCTACGCGGTCGAGCACGTCACGATCGGATTGGTAGTCCATCAGCGGTACTGCGTATCCGCACGAATCCGAAATGCGCGTCAGATCGACCACGACGATCGACCGCAGCCCCGGGTGCTCAGGGAACCTACCGACAAGCTCGTTGAACGGTTCCGACCCTGCAAGCAGAACGTGTCCGTGACCGTGCAGTCGTACGATCTTCGGTGGTCCGTCAAACGCCATGAACATCAGTGTTATTCGGGAGTTCTCGCGCACGTGCGCGATGGTTTCCACACCGCTGCCGGTGAGGTCGAGGTACGCCACCCGGTTGGATGTCAGCACCACAAACGATCCGACTCCCCCTTTGGGTGAGCAATTGACCAACCCGTCAGCAGACAACGGTGCGGTGGCAACGACGAACAGCGGTTGAGCCTGCAACCACGTGGTGAGCTTTTCATCGATGCCTTCGTAGACGCGCCCCATGTCGAGAGTGTAGTTCGCGCCGACTGGACGTCACGGGGCAGACGCTGCGGCGGCTCGAATCTCCTCACACATCGCTGCGAAGACGCGGTCGTCGGCGGGATTCGCCGGCACCGCCAGTGCAATGCCGTCGCAGAGACTCGCGTATTTCGAACTCAGCACCTCGGGGAGTTCGGCGTAGGTGCATTGCGTGACCAGCCTGTCGAGAACATCGTCGGTGAGGACGGCAGGTAGTCGAGCCCAATCACCTGCCCGCGCCATCACTGTCAGTTCTTCCCCGACCTCGGATAATCCGAGGACCTCCAGCGCGACTCGGTACGCCGGAGTGGAGTAGAGAAAGGCAAGTTCACTGCGCACCGCTTCTCGTTGAGCAAGTATCGCGGCAGGATCTTTGCCGGTGATCATCTTCGGAACGGCAATCAGTCGCGGCTTCCTTCCTCCTGCCGTCAACGATGGAATGATCCTCTCCGCGAGCACCTTCGGATGGGAGCTGGTGGGGTGAGAAACAAAACCGTCGGCGACGGCTCCCGCCAGTGAGCACATGCGCGAGTTCACTCCCCCGGTCCAGATCTCCGGAGCCGGAACATCGAGCGGCCCCGGATTGAAGTAGGGCTGCAGCCGGTCGAAGGTGTAGTGCGTTCCGGCATGGTCGAGTTCACCGCCCTCCTGAAAAACTCGGAAGATCTCGCGTACAGCGCTGACGTAATCACGCAGTTGCGCAACAGGATCCGTCCACGGCATCGAGTACCGCCCGACGATGTTCCCACGCACCTGCGTCGCAAGCCCCAGTTGAAATCGCCCACCCGAGAAACCCGCAAGATCCCAGGCAGCCAAAGCCGTCACCATGGGACTGCGCGCAAACGCGACAACCATCGACGTCCGGACAGTGAGAGTACTGCTGTGCTCGACGGCCAGGGCCGCCACCGCAAACGGATCACGAATGGTTTCGGAGATGTGCACCGTGTCGAAACCAAGGTTCTCGATGCGTCGGACGTGCTGAGCTACCTGCCGCAGCGGAGTGTCGGCAGGTAGCGAGGTCACCAATTCCATATCAGCTCAAAGGCTCCAGGCGAATCGACAGCAGCTTTCCTTCGGTAGCCACCTTGCGAGCGTGTTCGTTGAAATCCGGGGCGGCACAAACGAACAGGGTACGACCGTCGGAACCGCCGAGTCCGCAAGCGAAGACACCGCTGTCGAAGGCAATTTCGTCGACTATCTCCCCGCTGGCGCCCACATGAAGAACACGGCTTCCGAGGGCATCGGCCACCCACATCGAATCGTCTCCGTCGATACAACACCCGTCCGCCGCAACGACGATCTGAGCGAGGGTGGTCTCCATCTCGGGTCCACCAGGCACCGGCCCGAACGACGCCCAGTCGCGGCGTTCACCCAGAGAGCCGTCGGCCTGGACGGCAAACGCACTGATTCGATTTCCCAGCGTTTCGTCCACGAGCAGATCTCCGGTCGACGTCAGAGCCATTCCGTTGGGGAAGTGGAGATCTCGCGCGACGACGTGCACCGATCCGTCCGGGTCGACGCGGAGGAGATCTGCCGTCTCGACGGGGGCCAGGTTCATCAGATCGAACCCGAAGTTGCCCACGTACGCTCGTCCCTGTGCGTCGACCAGCATGTCGTTGACGTTGGCACTGACGTACCCGGACAAGTCTGCGTGCACCACCAACTCGCCATCGGATTCTCGCCGCAGAATCTTCTGGTCCCGCATGGAGACGACCAGTAATCTGCCGTCCGGAAGCCACCCCAGCCCGGACGGCTGCCCTGGAACCTCCGCCTCGACGCGTATGTCTGTCCCGTCCTCGCAGGCCGAAATCACCTGGTAGGTGTAGAAGTCCGATACCCAGATCCGGTTCTCGTGCCAGCGCGGGCATTCGAAGTAGGTGTATCCCTCGAGAACTACCGCAACTTCTGGTGCCATCAGGCTCTCCTGCGTCGGTGACGAATGGTCTATCAGCCCCATTCAATCACCGGCACCGCTGTCGCGGTGTCCGATTCCCGACTAGTCGCCGGCGCGAACTTCGTCCAACACGTCGAAAGCGGATTCCCATCCGTCGTACACATTCCCGTCACCCTTGAATCCCGGAATTCCTACCAGGTGGAAGGTCATCTCGGTTTTGTCACCCCGTTCTGCGAGCGTGACCGTTATCCGAGGTGCGGCATCCACCGGATCACTCGGATTTCCCCAGGTGAAGACCAGCCTCTTCGGCTCGTCGACCTCGAGATAGGTTCCGCCGGTGGGGTACTCGGCTCCGTTCTCGTCGTTGATCATCAGGTAGCGGTACGTTCCGCCAACCCGGGGGTCGATCGTGACGTACTCCCGAGGACTGCTGACACCCTTCGGATGCCACCAGCGCGCCGCCTCGTCGGGGTCGGTCCACGCCTGCCAGACAAGGTCGCGCGGCGCATCGAAGATCCGGGTGATGGTGAATTCTGCAGTGGCATCGACGTTCTGGTCACTCATTGTCCTTCTCCTTCTTCGGTCGACGTTGCTTCAGCTCACGTAGACGCTCGTCGAGGAGGTCGAAGCGTTCGTTCCAGCCTCGCCGGTGTTCGTCGACCCAGGCGCTGGCGTCGTCGAGACCCTCTGCGCGAAGGGTGCACGTGCGCCATTGCGCGGTGGCGGTTCGTTCGATGAGACCGGCTCGCTCGAGCACCTTCAAATGCTGAGAGATGGCGGGTCGACTCATTTCGAACGGCTCGGCCAACTCACCGACGGTCATCGAACCATCAGTGAGGCGAGAGAGCATTTCACGCCTCGTCGGGTCGGCCAATGCGCTGAACACTGCATCGAGTCGGCCACTTCGCTCGTCCATGTAAGCAACTCCTTAATTAAGGAATAGCTTAAACATAGGACTCGACATCTTGCGCGTCAACCCTTTCAGCTCCAGGTATATCGAAGCCGCTCGACGGTTGTCGCCTCGTCCATCTGGGAGAAAGTCTCGCGCTCAACTCCCTTCACTGACACCATCGCTTCGATGATCGACTCCCCGAAGATTTCCTTCGCCACCGAGGAGGAGTTGAACTTCTGCACTATCTCGCGCAGATCGGTGGGGACTCGGGTCACCCCGCGCTCATCACGTTCCGCCTCCGTGAGAGTCGACGGGTTCACCACAATTTCCGGCGGCAATGGCGAGGCATTGCCGATACCGATATGCGAAAGGCCAAGTATCGCAGCGGTCGCCAGATACGGGTTGGCCGATGGATCGACGATTTTCACTTCGGCGTTGGCGCCGTGTGGATTCGACGGTGACTCTGCGCAGAACCTCAGTGCCGCTTCCCGGTTCTCGAGCCCCCAACAGACGTAGGCCCCCGACCAATTGTCCGGTCGCAGCCTGACCCCGGAGAGCGGTGAGGACGCAAAGACGGCCGTGAATTCCGCGAGGTGAGAGAGGATTCCACCCAAAGCTGACGATCCTTTGTCGGTCATCCCGTACTCCTGCCCGCCACCGGAGAAGACGGGCCGCCCACCTGAGTTCAACGAAAAGTGCTGGTGTGCACCGTTCCCTGCACCTCCGACCGTAGGTATCGGTGAAAACGAGGCCGCCAATCCGTGGGCTCTGGCAGTGCGGCTGATCAAGATCCGGGCCAGTATCACCAGGTCGGCAGCCTGAACAGGAGTTGCCGGAGCGATGGAGATCTCGAATTGATCCGGTCCGTACTCTGCATGCACTTGCTCGATATGAAGTTGTGCGCGTTCGGCATTGCGCAGAAGGTCCTTGAGGAAGTCCTCGCGGAGCAGGACTGCACCTAACCCGTACGCCGACCACGCTCCGTTGCACGCATCACCGAAAAGAGTGAACTCGATCTCGTGACCCACCCGAGCTTCCAGTCCGTCGGCGGCAAGCCGCGCCACGACGGCAGTGAGTGCGGACCGAGTACACACGGCAGCCGTCGCACCGTCTTGCTCGTGCAACGTCGCCGGCGCCCACGACACGCCCCCGCCGAGATCACGGAGGTCGGAGCGGTCGATACGCAACCGGAGATCACCCACGACGGAAAAGGAATCGGTGAAGGCAATCCGATCGTCGCTACAGAAGACGTTCCAGCTCGGTGAGACTCCCGCACCGGCTTTCTCGAAGACACCGGTTCGGCCGGCCGGCATCACCTTCGCGCGCGCGACACCCGCCATGTCGACGATCGAGCCGATGGTCAGAGCCGGTACTTCCCTCATCCAAAGGCAAATACCCCACCCGGTGACGCGCCAACCCGTCAGATCAGGTTGTCCTCCACCGGCAGTCCGAACGCCGCCCGGCCGTAGAGCGCCAACGCGCGCTCGGGTTCGTTGGCAACGTGAACGCTGCCCGCATGAACGTCACGCCACGCACGCTCGATCGGGTTTCCGCGAGAGAGGGAGTTCCCGCCTGCCGTCTTGAAAAGCATGTCGATCGCTTCCACCGAGCGTTCCGTCGCACGAACCTGATCACGACGCGCACGCAGCCTCATCGAGAGTGGGAGCTCCTGACCGGCCACAGCAAGTTCGTACATCTCCCGGATATTGCGATCCATCTGCAGAATCGCAGCATCGATCTCCGACGACGCACGTGCGACGGCGACCTGAGCGAACTGATCCTCACTGAACCGTCCACCACCCAAACTCAGACGGACGCGCTCACGCATCACGTCCAGGTACCCCTCGTAACAACCGGCGACGATGCCCACACACGGAGCGGCAACCGTCGAGGTGAAGATGCTCCCGAACGGAAGTTTGTACAGCGGGCCAGGATTGACCGCTTGGCCAGGACCACGCAGTTGTGCGGTCTCGTAGTTGCGCTTCAATCGGTGCTCGGGAACGAAGGCCTTGTCGACCACGATCTCGTTGCTCGCGGTGCCGCGCATCCCCACGACATCCCACACGTCACGGATTTCGTAATCGGTGCGCGGCACCAACACCGTCATGAAATCGACGGGACGACCATCCATGCCGACCACCATCGCTCCCAGCAACGCCCAACTCGCGTGGTCGCAACCGGAGGAGAAACCCCACTGGCCCGATAGCTCGTAGCCTCCGTCCACCGCCGTCAGTCGACCGACCGGCGCATAGGCGGACGAAATGAGCGTCGTCTGATCCTCTCCCCACACGTCGGCCTGCGCTCGGTCGTCGAAAAGTGCAAGATGCCACGGGTGCACCCCCACCACCGACGCGACCCAACCGGTCGAGCCGCAGGCAGCCGAGATGGCCCTGACCACTTCGTAGAACTGAACCGGGTCGCTCTCGGCACCTCCGTATCTTTTCGGCGCCAGCATGGAGAAGACGCCGGCTTCGGACAGCTCCCGGATGGTCCGTTCGGAGATCTTGCGCGAATCGTCGACCTTCTGAGCGCGGGCCGCGATCTTCGGAAGCAGATCACGGACTGAACTCAGGACCTTGTTGACCATGGGAGACACTCCTCGCACCGAACCGTGAGGGAGCGGATCGGCAGATAGACATAACGGCTGCCCCGTCACGATATGTCGGTCACGCGTTCCGGTGATCGGAAGTCCCGGAGGCCGGGATCAGCCGCCGGATCCTCGCGCTCGCCGCTGGTCCCGGCCAGTGAGACGAGACCCCAGAGGCAATTCACGCTCCCCTAGCGTCGGGCGTCGACACTGCCCCTGGAAAGGACGGGACTCATCGTGACGATCACTCAGTCCGACAACGACGAGGTTCGCGAGATCCAAGCTGGAACCGCGCCTACACGCTTTGCGCGTGGATGGCACTGCATTGGACTCACGGAGTCCTTCAAGGACGGCCAGCCGCACTCCATCGAGGCGTTCGGCACCAAACTGGTCGTCTTCGCCGACAGTGAAGGCAACGTCAAGATCCTCGACGCGTACTGCCGTCACATGGGTGGCGACTTGAGCCAGGGCACCATCAAGGGCGACGCCATTGCCTGTCCGTTCCACGATTGGCGCTGGGGCGGCAACGGCAAGTGCCAGAAAATTCCGTACGCACGCCGCGTCCCCCCGCTGGCCAAGACGCGCGCCTGGCAAACCCTCGACCAGGACGGCATGCTCTTCGTCTGGCACGACCCCGAGGGCAACCCGCCGACCGACGACGTGGCTATCCCCCGCATCGAAGGCGCGCTCAGCGACGAGTGGAGCGACTGGGTCTGGTACACCACGACCGTCGACACCAACTGCCGCGAAATCGTCGACAACATCGTCGACATGGCGCACTTCTTCTACGTGCACTACTCCTTCCCGACGTACTTCAAGAACGTCTTCGAAGGCCACGCCGCAACGCAGTACATGCGCGGCGTCGCTCGCTCGGACATGCGTCCCCACGCAGCTGGCACCCCGAAGATGGTCGGCAGCAACTCGGTTGCGACGTACTTCGGCCCCTCCTTCATGGTCGACGACCTGACCTACGAGTACGAGGACTACAACGTCGACTCTGTGCTCATCAACTGCCACTACCCGGTCAGTGCGGACAAGTTCGTGCTCCAGTACGGCATCATCGTCAAGAAGTCGGATCGCTTCCAGGGTGAAGCCGCCGACGCGATGGCCGCGAACTTCGGCACGTTCATCGCCAAGGGCTTCGAGCAGGACGTCGAGATCTGGAAGAACAAGACTCGCATCGAGAACCCGCTCCTGTGCGAAGAAGACGGCCCGGTCTACCAGCTCCGTCGCTGGTACGAACAGTTCTACGTCGATGTCGCGGACATCGCTCCCGAGATGACCGAGCGCTTCGAATTCGAACTCGACACCGCGCGACCCGTCGCAGCCTGGCAGAAGGAAGTCGAAGACAACCTCGCTGCAAAGAAGGCAGACGAAGATGCAGCCTCTTCAGTGCGCTGAGTGCAAGGCTCAGGTCCTGGTCCAGAAGAACAGTTGGGAACACACCACCGTTCAGTGGAGTGACCAGGCCCGCGCCCAGTGCCTCGAAATCGCCGACGACCGTGAATTCGGGCAGCGAGAGGGACGACCCGGTGCCCCTCGCAAGCAGTGCGGCGCCTTGATCGCGTCCATCGTGAACGCTGCAACAGCGGGCGAACTCGAGATCCTCAACGACGAGCCGGTGCCTCAGCCGATCGTCGACGACAGCGAACCCGTACCGACTCCGTTTCACTAGTCAAGCCAACATCTTTCGAAGAAGGTAGTAATGATCGATCCTCAGTACTACGGCCCGTGGGCAGTCATCGCCGGCGGTTCAGAAGGTGTCGGCGCAGGGTTCGCCGACGAGCTCAGCAAGATCGGCATCAACCTCGTTCTCATCGCCCGCAAGCCGGGCCCGCTCGAGGAGACCGCGGCCAAGGCACGCGCCAACGGCGTCGAAGTACGCACTCTCGCATTGGATCTGCTCGTTCCGGACGCGCTCGATCAGATCAAGGCGGTCACCGACGACGTCGAGGTCGGCCTGCTCATCTTCAACGCCGGCGCCAACAGCTACGGCCACGAGTTCGTGACCGGTGATCTGACGGGATTTGCCGGAGTCATCGAGCTGAACATCAACAAGCAGCTCGAACTCTCGCACCACTTCGGCGGATTGATGAAGGATCGCGGACGCGGCGGCATCATGCTGCTCGGTTCGCTGGCCGGATTCATGGGCTCCGAGCACCAGAGCATCTACGCGGCGTCCAAGGCATTCGGGCGCATCTTCGCCGAAAGCCTGTGGCTCGAACTCCAGCCGTACGGCGTTCACGTCGTCGAGTTCATTCTCGGTGTCACTCGCACACCCGCTATGATTCGCGCGGGACTGAACTTCGACATCCCGGGCATGAACGTCGCAGAGCCCGAAGATGTTGCACGTGAAGGTCTCGAACACCTTGCCGACGGCCCGATCTGGGTGGCTGCAGGAAACTACGAAGGCGCCAAGAAGCGCAGTGGCTTCCCCCGAGACAAGATGGTCAAGGGCGCTGCCGAAGCGATGCGCAAGCTGCTCAACCGCTGACATCTGCTGTGCGCCTTTATTAACCCCCCGACGTTAAGAAAGGCGCACAGCATGAGCATCGACATCACCACTCTTCTCGACGAACGCGAGATCACCCGCTCCATCTTCGAGTTCGCCCGAGCCATGGATGCGCGAGCGTGGGATGAACTCCACCGGATCATGACGCCGGACGCTACGGCAGAATTGGGCACCGGAACTCTGCGCGGACCCGCCGAGGTAGTGGCGTCCATCCGCTCGTTCCTCGACGAGTGCGGTCCCACCCAACATCTGATCGGTAACGTGCTGGTCGAGGTGGTCGGCGATCTCGCCACCAGCCGCTCCTATGTCAGCGACATGCATGTGGGCACCGGGAGCAAGGCTCACCTGAACTTCTTCACCCTCGGCGACTACCACGACTCATGGGCGCGGATCGACGGAAAGTGGCGAATGACGCACCGCACCAAGCATTCACACGCCAGTCAGGGATCCATCGAGGTTCTGGGCGCCGGCCCCAGCGGTTGGCGGAGCTGATTCAGCTCAACATCGACGAACGGCCGGTCGCGAGCGGACTCTTGCTGGTGAGTCCGCCGTCGACCACCAGGGTCTGCCCCGTCATGTAGCGAGATTCGTCCGAAGCCAGGTAGACCATGGCATGCGCGATGTCTTCGGGTTCGCCGAGGTAAGGCAGGGCGTTTGCCTGCTTCATGCCGTCGATGACATCAGCGGGGATGTTGTCCACGAGAGCGGGTGTCATGATCGCGCCCGGCGCTACGGCATTGCACCGAACACCGTTTGCTCCGTACTGGACTGCGATGTACTGCGTCAGACGAATGACTGCCGCTTTGGCGGATCCGTAGGCAGACTGCAGGGAATCCCCGATCAATCCACCTACCGAGGCCGTGTTGACGATCGATCCTCCACCGGCACTGTTCATGTGCGGAATGGCAAGTCGTGAAGCGACGACAGTGCTGCGGACGTTGAGCGACATCACGCGATCCCACTCGTCCAAGTCCATCCGGAGCAGGTCGAGATCCTTGCGCGGGTTACTACCGCCCACGTGATTACACAGGACGTTGATGCCGCCGAATTCGGCGACCGCCTTTTCGATCATCGCTGCCAGAGAGTCCTCGTTCATGACATCGACGCCGAAACCCACTGCATTGCCACCCGTCTCGCGAATCGCCACCGCCGATTCCTCTGCACGCGCAGGATCGAGGTCGGCGACCAACACCTTGGCGCCCTCTGCCGCCATGAGTTGTGCTGCTGCACGCCCGATTCCACTGGCGGCGCCTGTGATCACTACATTCTTGCCTTCGAGCCTGTTCATATCTGTTCCTTTCGCGGAGAATCGCCATACCCGGATCTCACGTGCCCGGAGTTGACAGCTCGGCGATTGCCCGATCACTACCAGTCAACGCAGGATCGACAGCCTCGTCCAACTTTCTTGAATGAACTCACAAGTACGTGACCACGACCCGCGCACCTGCTACACCGCCGAAATCGAGTGGCGACGGAAGACCTCCCTGTGCTGAAGTGGCACTATGCAGAATTCTGTTCGACCGCTGTCCATCGACGACCTCGACCGTGCCGCCGAGGTTCTCGGCGAGGCGTTTGCCGACTACCCCTGGACGAACTGGTGCGTCGCCGAAGACTCCCACGTGGAACGCGTCGCGACTCTGCAACGGATCTACCTCGAACACCTGGCACTACCGTTCGGGCGTTCCTACATCGACGATTCCGGCAACGGCGTCATCGCAGTCCTGCCGCCGGACACTCCAGAGCCTGATGAAACGACCGTCGAGAAGATCGTCGAACTGCACGGAGATCGGTTCGAGCGCGTTCTTCAGGCTGACGAACAACTGTCTGCGCTTCCCGTCCCCGACAACGCGTGGTCGTTGGCAACGATCGGTACGACGCCGCGCTCACGCGGAACCGGATTGGGTTCTGCGCTACTGAAACATGCTTTGGCGGAACTGGATCGAACCGAACAGAATTGCTGGCTCGATACGTCGACCGAACGAAATCTACCGCTGTACCAACGGTTCGGTTTCACGATCGTCGGCCAGACCTCGCTCCCCGACAGACCGGACGTATGGCGGATGCATCGACTTCAGGGCTGATTGTTCGACTTCAGCACTCGCCGAATCATTTTCGACAACGACGCGTATTGGGTGATCGTGTTGACGGCGATCCACCTCGAGACCGGCCACGTCCGGGTCCACGAGAAAACCCCGACCGACAGCAGTTGATCGTCGTCAAGGGTCTCGATGTAGTTGCGCACTCCCAAGCGGTCACGAAGCTCCTGAGCCGGAATGTCGATGCTCGCGTCGACAACCGACTGGTTCAGTGCGGGTGTTTGCGTCCACTTGTAACCCGCCGCCGGCGTCTGCGGAGCCTCGTCTCGCAGCCCGGCACCTATCCACTCTGCGACGGCCTCTGCCCACCAGACACGCACAGCGAGTACGTCGTGCACCGTCCACGCGTCGACGGCAACGGCGTCGAACGCATCGGCCTCGGCGACGCCGTCGAGTAACGCTTCGAGTTTCGAATACGCCGAGTCCAGCTCGCTCACCAGTTCTTCGCGTGACCAGGTCTGCGCCACAATGCCTCCGAACGATCAGTGGAGAAGAAAGAAGCGGGACCATCTCGACTCGATGGCCCCGCCTCCAACTTTAACGTCCTCCCGGATTCAGTTCAGCTCACCCAAGAACCTTCCGAGGTTCTCGGCGATCTCCTTCGACCTGGTGTGGTGCAGGTAGTGGTCTCCGTCCAGCAAGATCACCTCTCCGTGATCGACGGAGGCTGCCTGCCCCTCGTGCAGCTCTGTCCAGCCCTGAACTTCTGAATTGTTCACGGCGAACAACAGAATCGGAAGATCGGCTGGGAACGTCTTGCCGATTGCTTCAGCAAAGTTACTCGAAAGATGATCCATCTCGTTGAGATAGGTATCGCTGAAGTTGTTCTTCGCAGTCAACTGTCGCATCTCGTCCTTTGCGGCGGGATCGAGGTACTCGTCCGAGGCTTCACCACCGACGACCTTGGACAGCAATTCCGCCAAGCCCAATTGCCTTCCAACTCGGAGTGCGTCGATCGGGAATTTGGTATCCATGTTCGGCTGCCCTGGAACACTGCTGTCGATACCCACGAATGCGGTGACCTCGTCACGGTACTTCGCGGTGTAGTCCAGCGCATAGAGACCAGTGATCGAGTGCCCCATGAGGATGTATTCGTCAATTCCCAGCGACTGTACTGCCGTATGAATCTCTTCGACGATGTTCGCAGTCGTGCGGTCCTTGTCCGTTCCGTCACTGTAGCCGTAACCGAAGGGCTCGATCGTGACGACGCGGTAGTCAGGTGCGAGCTCGTTGACAAGCGGTGTGAAGTCGAGAATCGGTGCGGACGTTCCGAACCCGGGTAACAGCACTATGGTCTGATCGCCGTTGCCGCGGATCGAGTAGCTCATGTTCTTTCCGTCGACGGACACGAACTGGTTGCCCGTCTCCCCGGCCGGAACGCTCGCTTTGCTGGAGCCGACATTGAATACGAGCGCTATCGATACCAGCACAACCAGAACTACGGACACCGAAGCAACCAGCTTCAGTGCAACGGTACGAATCTTCTTCATTCTCATCCTCATCTTCTCGGGCGTCGATACGGCTAGGAAAGGCTCGACATCGAGGCCGCACTGGTCTCGTCGAGCACACGCAACACGTTGTTGCCCATCAGCTTTGCCAAGTCCTCCGCGGACCAACCGCGTTCCGCCAGACGGTCTATCAACACCGCGAAACCGGATACGTCCTGCATACCGTCCGGAAAGTCGTCGAACCCATCGTAGTCACTGCCCAAACCGATGTGGTCGATGCCCGCGACGTCTCGGGCATGCTCGACGTGGTCGGCGAGATGGTCCACTGTCATCGCCGGTCGTGGGCCGACTCGCCCGCCTTTGAACCATTCGTTGTACTCGGCAGAAAGGAACATGGGTACAAAGGCGATCATGATGACCCCGCCGTTGTCCGCGAGCAGTCGCATGACGTCGTCGGGAACATTACGGGGGTGACCGCATAGCTGAGAGCACGACGAATGGCTGAAAATCACCGGCGCCGACGACGTCTCGATGGCATCTCTCATCGTTTCCACCGAGACGTGCGACAGGTCGACGAGTACGCCGAGCCGATTCATTTCGCGCACGATCTCGCGACCGAAGTCGGTCAGCCCGCCGTGTACTCGAGTGTCCGTCGCGGAGTCCGCCCACCCGGTGTTGTCGTTGTGCGTCAGCGTCATGTACCGAAGACCAAGGCGCGCCATCATTCTCAGGACACCGAGCGAGCTGCCGATGCTGTGACCGCCCTCCGCGCCCAACAAGGACGCGACCTTGCCCTCGCTCCAGATGCGACGCACGTCGTCACCTGTACGCGCGAATTCGAAAGTATCCGGATATCGCTCGATCATCCGGTACACGTAGTCGATCTGTTCGAGTGTGTACTGAACCGCCTCTGGCTCCGTCCGGTCACACGGGGTGTAGACCGACCAGAACTGCGCACCGACGCCGCCGCGACCGAGTTTGTCGATGTCGGTTTGGAAGATGGAATCCTTCTCGAGATTCTCCACCGAGTATGCGGCAGTTTCGCGAGCCGTCCAGGCCAGATCGTTGTGACCGTCGATGACCGGCGCAAGGCCGTAAGCATCCAGTGCCGCGGGGTGATTCACGTCCGGAAAAGGAGCGAGAGGTTTCATCATGAGTTTTCCTCGAAAAGTAGTGCGGGCAGGTCGAGGGCCCTCATCGCCTTCGACCTGCCCGAGATTTCATTCAGCGGAGAGAATCATCTCGCCGCGACTAGTCGGAAATCTTCTTGAAAAGCCTTGTCATGTAGAGATATTGCTCGCCATCGATCGTGAGATGAGCCATCTCACCCGAAGCGCTCTCGTTACTGATCAAGAACCGGGAGGCGGACAGAGGTACGACCTTGGTGGGCGGAGCCGGCGGCTCGCCGTCGATCTCGACCTTGGCGAAGTTCTGCACCTGGAATCCGCCGTCCTCGCCGCGCGTGAGTTCGATTCGCACGGTTGTCGATTCATAGGTTCCGAGAATGTGCGACAGGTCTATGTCTTCCGCATTCGGCTCGGACTTCGGCTCCGGCAGAACGAGATCGAGCTCCTGGGCGATCTCCTTCTCGATGTCGTGGGCCAGGGCGCCGCCGCCACGCGAGTTGGTCACCACGGCCATGGCGAGACCGAGCTCGGGGAAGGTGTGAAAACGAGTGATCTGGCCGATCGTCGCACCACCGTGCTGCGCGGACGTCACGCCACCCCAGTCGGACAGGATCCAGCCGAGACCCCAGGCCTGATCGACGCTCGAGACCGCGGTCAGGTCGAATTGCGGAGTGCGCATCAGGCGCGCGGATTCTTCGGACAGAATGCGTTCACCCGTCAATGCGAGTCCGTCACGCATGTGTGCAGCACCGAAGGTCAGGAGCGAGCTGACCGATCCGGTGATGATCCCGGCCGGACCGATACCGCGCGGAAGCAGCCACTGCTTGGTCGGAATCACCTTGTCCGGCGACGTCCGATCCGGGTTGGCCACGTGGCCGACGGCCGTGCGGAACAGCGGCGCGTCCTTGGCCTTGGTGATGATGTGCGTCAATCCGAGTGGCTTCCAGAGATATTCGACCAACGCCTCGTCCCACGTCATCTCACGAAGGACCTCGACGATGCGGCCGGCAACGGCAAAACCCGCGTTGCTGTAACTCAGATGCCCGCCGGGCTCGGTGACGCTGATCGCGGTCGCGAGTTCGTCTACGTACTTCTCGACGCAGTCGTCACCGTCACCGGTGTCGTTGAACAGGTCTCCGTCGATACCGCTTGTGTGCGTAAGCAACTGGCGGATCGTGATTTCCTTCGTGTTGGAAGGATCCGCGATCGTGAACTCCGGAAGCACCTCCACCACCAGGGTGTCCAGCGTCAGCTTGCCCTCGTCGACGAGCTGCATGATCAGCGTCGTCGTCCAGATCTTGCTCGCGGATCCGTACTGGAACAGGGTGTCTGCGTCGACGTCGACGCGCGTGTTCAGGCTCGTCACTCCGGTGGTGATGACACGGATGTCCGCTGCGCCGTCTTCGCCCAGCGCGATCACACCGACCTGCGCGCCCGGTACCGAATGCTTGGCTGCCAGTTCGTCGAGGCGTTCCTGCCACTTCGGGGCGACAAGTAGGTCCTTGGGCAAGTCGGTCACAGGTCGAACTCCTTCGATCATGGAAGCGAGCGGCGTAGACGGCGTTGCTGGGATCCGCTCAGGTCTCACTCGTCGGGAAGTGAGGTTGCGGAAGCAATAACCGTCCACCCATGATCTCAGTGTGCTCGCAGTCACGTCCTGGTCGATTGCACCGAAGTCGACCCCGAAAATGGTGCAATCGGACGAGCGTGTGTTCAGGATTCGCCATTCGAAACGATCAGCGCTCGAAGGTTCCTTCCAAGCGATTGCGTGAACCCGGATGGATCAAGCGCGCCGCGCTGACCAATCCGTTAGCCGACCAGGTGCGGCGGCGAATCAGCAGGCACGGTTCCCCGCGATCGATGCGTAACAGCTCGCATTCGTCCGGGCTACCCAACACCGCTTCCACGACATGCTCGCCGCGAACCAGAGGCGCAACGTCACTCAAGTAGTTGTTGGGGGTGATCGCGGTGAAGTCCTGGCGCAGATAGTCTGGCGCCTCGTTCGGATTCACGAATCGGTCTTCCACCTGAATCGGAGTTTCGTCCTCGAAGTGCACCATCAGCGAATGGAACACCCGTTTGCCCACCGATTCACGAAGGAACGTCTGCCCGTGGTCGGTTTCTTCCTCACGAACGAAGACGACCTCGGTTCGATGACGGTGGCCGCGGCGCTGAATCTCGTCGGCGATGTTCTTGACTTCGAACAGCGGGGACGCGGTCTTCGTGGCGGCGACAAAAGTACCGACCCCCATCATCCGCACGATCAGACCGTCGCTGGTGAGTTCGCGAAGCGCTCGATTGATCGTCATTCGTGACAACCCCAGCGCACTGACCAGTTGATTCTCCGAAGGCAGCTGATCGCCTTCGGTCCACCGACCCGAGTTGATCTGCGAGACCACGAGGTTCTTGACCCGTTCGTAGGCAGGGGCGGACTCGCCGCCTGCCTCGTTGAACAGCACGGCGAGTTCTGCGTCCACTTCGGCAATCGCCATCGCCACCACCCGTTCGTCGAAAACCACCGAGTCGGTTCTCCCGTTCGGCCTCCGAAGTCTATCCGCCTCGTGCACCTTTCCGATCCATCCGAGAGCGTCCGCGCCGGACCTAACCCACCATGCGCCGCAATTGGCTCGTCGCAACCGAAAGCGCAGCAAGATCGTGTTGCCCGGATGCCTCGATCTCTGCGAGCGCGAGAGTGGACCTCTCGATTCTCGACGCATTCCTTTCTTCCCACCTCGAGAGTTTTTCCGCTGTCGTGTCACCCGCTTCCGCGTCGGCCAAGACGTCGAGGGTCAGGGCCCGCACCGTCGAGTACAACTCGTCCCGCAACGACAACCTCGCCAACGCGTTCCATTTTCCGTCCTTGCTCAATGCCGACACTCGATTGAGCATCGGGACGAGCCCAACATGCTCACCGAGCCGGAAATAGAGTTCGCCGGTCTCCGAGATCGTCCGATCGGCAAGGTCCGCGATCTCCACCACGTCGAGCAGTCCGAACTGATCGAGCAATATCTCCACTCGCCTGACCAGGTTCTCCGGCGCGCCTTTGTCCGTGATGAGGACCGTTCGCGCAGCCAGGTTCCGCTGATCTGCGCCTACCAGCCAGCCATCGAGCTCTGCCGACGCCTCCGCGATGCGATCACCGAATCTGCTGATCTCGGCCCCGACGGCCAGCGGTTGCGGACGACGTGTCAGCATCCACCGTGACGCCCGGTCGAGCAGTCGCCTGGTGAGCAGGATCAACTCGTCGGACACTGCGGTCGAGACCGAGGCTTCGCTGATGTCGTGCCACAACCTCCACAGTCCGAACACCTCGGAGACCACAGTGAAGGCACGTACTGCGTCTTCCGGATCAGCGCCGACTTCTTCACCGAGCCGATAGGCATAGGTGATGCCGCCTCGATCGATGGCGTTGTTCGTCAGCACTGTCGCGACGATCTCGCGACGAAGTGGGTGCCGGTCGAGGGCGTCACCCCCTGCAACTCGAACGCCCTCCGGAAAATAGTTCGCCAGCACCTGGCGGTAGATCTGGTTGTCGATCGAGCTTCCCGCCAACAGCGTGGATTTCAGATCGAGCTTGACGTGGGCCATCAGTGTGGCGAGTTCCGGCGACGTCAGCCCCGTTCCCGACTTCTCGGCCGCGGCGAACTGCTTCTTGGTCGGAAACCCTTCGATGACACGGTCGACGATCCCGCGCGATTCGAGGTTGGAAATCACTCTGCCGTGCACACCGATCATCGCCCCCGCATCCGCCCGCGTGGTACCCATCAGTTCGTTCTGCGAACGGTTGTCTGCGAGAACGAGTTCTGCGACCTGGTCGGTCAGCGATTCGAGTAGTGCGTCACGACGTGAGTCCGTGACGACGCCTGAGCTGATCAGGGAGTCGAGAAGGATTTTGATGTTCACCTCGTGGTCGGAACAATCGACTCCGGCCGAATTGTCGAGGGCGTCTGTGTTGATCCGTCCACCGCCGCGTGCGTATTCGATCCGTCCGGCCTGGGTGAGGCCGAGATTGCCTCCTTCACCGATCACTCGGGCACGCACTTCGTTGCCGTTCACCCGAACGGCGTCGTTGCTCTTGTCGCCGACTTCGAGGTCGGACTCACCGGAGGCCTTGACGTACGTTCCGATGCCGCCGTTCCACAACAGATCTGCCGGGGACCGCAAAATCGCCCGAACCAGTTGCGGTGGAGTCAGTTCGGTGACGTCGTCCTCCAGGCCCAGCGCCTCTCGTATCTCGTCACTGATCGGAACGCGCTTCGCCGAGCGTTCCCACACTCCGCCGCCGGCACTGATCAAGGTCGGGTCGTAGTCGGCCCACGAGGATCGGGGGAGCGCAAAGAGACGTGATCGCTCGTCGTACGAGCGCTCAGGCGACGGGTTCGGATCGACGAACACGTGCCGATGATCGAACGCCGCGATCAGGCGAATGTGCTTGCTGCACAACATACCGTTGCCGAAGACGTCGCCACTCATGTCTCCGATCCCCACCGCGGTGAAGTCATCGTGCTGGGTATCGACGCCGAGCTCACGGAAGTGCCGCTTGACACTTTCCCAGGCGCCCTTCGCCGTGATACCCATGGCTTTGTGGTCGTAGCCGACCGACCCGCCGGACGCGAAGGCGTCGCCGAGCCAGAATCCGTACTCCGCGGCAACCTCGTTCGCGATGTCGGAGAACTTCGCAGTTCCCTTGTCCGCGGCGACAACAAGATACGTGTCGTCTCCGTCGTGGCGAACGACCCGCCGCGCCGCGACAACGGCCCCGCTCTG
Organism: Rhodococcus sp. T9N; assembly: GCF_024436645.1. Classification (NCBI taxonomy): domain Bacteria; kingdom Bacillati; phylum Actinomycetota; class Actinomycetes; order Mycobacteriales; family Nocardiaceae; genus Rhodococcus; species Rhodococcus sp. T9N. The sequence goes on from NZ_JAMSKS010000005.1 coordinate 90,272, forward strand.
CTTGTCGACGTTGTCGGTCAGATCGAGTAGTCCGCGAATGAAGGATCGGTAGCAATCGATCCCGGCCGCCAACGCAGCTTCTCGGTCTGCGTCTGCGCCCAGCCCTGGAACCGGTGGGCGTTTGACGACAAATCCGCCCTTCGCTCCGACAGGCACGATGACTGCGTTCTTGACTGCCTGCGCCTTCACCAATCCCAGTACCTCGGTGCGAAAGTCCTCTTTCCGATCCGACCAGCGCAAGCCGCCGCGAGCCACCGTACCGAAACGAAGGTGCACACCTGCTACATCGGGTGAGTACACGAATATCTCGAACTTCGGTCGAGGGAAAGGCAATACGGACAGCTTCTCCGAATCGAACTTCAACGAGAGCGCGCCGAGCGATTCAGTGGGATACACGAAATAGTTGGTACGCAACGTGTTACGGACCAGTTCGGACAACGCGCGCAGGATCCGATCGGCGTCGAGTCCTTGCACCTGCGCCACGGCCGTTTCCACGTCCGCTGCTGCACGTGCACCTCGATCTCCGTCGACGACGTCAGGATCGAAACGGCTCTCGAACAATTCGCACAATCTGCCGGCGATCTCGGGATGATCGGCAAGTACCTCGGCGACGCGACCGGTGCTGTAAGGAAATCCCGCTTGCTGCAAGAACTCCGCGTACGCCCGCAGCACCACTACCTGTTTCCAGCCGAGTCCCGCGATCGCGACCAATTCGTTGAACGAGTCCGGCTCGGCGTCACCGTTTCGAACCGCGGCAAACGTCGCCCCGAATCGCGCAGCAAAGTTGTCGAAGCCTTCGACCGGAGCACTCGGGTAGTAGAGCGTGAACTCGTAGATCCTGGACTGTTCGGTTCCCACCGGTGCGATCTCGTACGGACGTTCGTCGACCACTTCGACGCCCAGGCTCTGCAATACGGGCAGCACCTCGCCCAGAGAGAGCGGATCACCCGAGACGTACAGCCCGAGACGGTGAGTACCCGGTCCGTCGACAGATCGGGCCAACCGTGGACTTACTTCTCCGGGCGCGAGGCCCTCGAACACCGCCATGTCCTCGGCGGCTCGGACAGCGTCGAAATCCTGCTTGTATGCCACCGGAACTCGCTCGGCGAACCGAGCACGCCTGCGCCGCTCGTCGTAGTGCGAAGCATCCAGAACGAATCGTTCGTCCCACGTCAGGCACGCGTCGACGACGAGGTCCCGAATCTCCCGTGCTTGTCGCGCCGACGCGAAGTTCGCGCCGCCGCCGACTGTGGCCGTGAAATGTACGACGGCCAAGGGGGATTCCGAGACTCGACTGGAGAACTCGATATTGTGGGCACCGAGTGCGTCGGCGAGTACCGACTCGGCCGTTGTTCTGATCGTCGTACTGAATTTCTCGCGCGGAACGAAGAGCAAAGCCGACAACTCTTGATCTCGCCCTGTCGCCGGGGAACTTCCCACCGGTTGCAAGAACAGATGGATCGATGTGCGGCCGTCCACGGAAGTGAGTTCGTCCAGCGCGTCCGCGATTCGGGCCGGCTCGGCCGCCAGGAGCACTGTGACCGGAATCGACTGAATCACTGCCAGCATCGATTGTCCGACAAACGAATCGACGGTGGATCCTGAGGCCTCGAAGATGTCTGCGACGCGTCCTCGCACGAGCGGGGTTAGCCTGACGTCGGCGACGATACCGGTCGCGGTGAAGAACCCGACGAATCGGTACGCACGGTCGCCGACGGACACGTCGATCTCGGTGGCGTATTCGGATCCACCGAACCCTTGCCGGAGGTACACCACTGCAATCGCGAGGGGCGCCGCTTTCGAATCCGAAGAGCCGGTTGGATCGGGGAGCACGCCGATGGCGTACGGCTCGTCACTGTCGACAGTTCGCGCACCACCGATGACACTGAAGTTTCCGGCGCTGCACCACCGGAGAAAGTCAGCTTCTTCGGCGTAGCCGTTCGAGTCCAGTTGCTCGCGCGCCTCGTCGACGAGGTCCCGCAGGGGCACGGAATCGCGGAAGGCACGCGCGATACGGTCGAGAATTCCGGCGACGTCGTCCGCGATCACCTGCGCCTGCGCGTCCGAACAGTGTGCGGGTAGTCCTATGTGGATCCATGATTCGGTGCGCTCCCCGGCCCGGGCGTCTTCGGTGCTGTGCGCCGGTTGTACGGCTGTGCGAAGCACGGGGTGCACCACGAATTCAGGTTCCACGCGGGCACGGGCAAGTGTCGCCAAGACCGCTTCGACGAGCTGCGGCATGTCGTCGCCGACGTATTGAATCGCGGGGCCATCCCCTAACTCCCCGGCCGGCGCGAGTCGCGAGATCGACGAGTTGTGTCCTCGTCGACGCGAAAGGTCCATGTGCGCGGCGACAATCGCCAGCTTGCGGTCTTCGGCGAGCGCAGCGTATCGATCCGCCGACAAGCCCTCGAAATACGTACTGGACACCCTCCTCACATTCTCGGAGTCCGGTGTCGTGTCGACTGAAACGAGGCTCATGTCAGCACCTTCCGTCGAAAGCCACGCTGCTTCCGACTTGTAGTGGGTTCGATCCGCAATCAACTTGTCTATACAGGCTTAGACAAGTTGATCATTGCAGAACGTGAGCCGCGACACAACAAATTCACCCCTGGACAAATTCGCCACCCTCGGCCATAGTCAGTCCATGCCAACTAGTGGCAATTAGATTTCATTAGATGAAATTCGTAACTATTCCGCCTCGAAGGAGCCCCCGTGACTACCCAGACCGCGCCCGACACCGACAGCGTCGATCTCGCAGAGTTCCGCAGCACTGTCCGAGCCTTCGCCAACGCCGAGATCCACCCAGGAGCAGCCGCACGCGACGAGTCCAAGGAGTTCCCGGCGCAGCTGGTCAAGCGCCTCGGGCAGCAGGACCTCATGGGCATTTCCGTGCCCGAGGAATTCGGCGGCCTGGGTCTGTCGACACGAACCCAACTGGTCGCCATCGAAGAAGTTGCACGCACCGACGCCGCGCTGGCATCGATCTACACCGCCCACTACCTGGGCCTCGAGCCGATTCTCGTCGGCGGCTCCGAAGAGCAGAAGCATCGCTGGTTGCCCCAGCTCGCGTCGGGCGAACTACTGGCCGGCTTTGCACTCACAGAACCCGATGCCGGCTCCGACATCGCCTCGATGCGTACCGTCGCCCGACGCGAGGACGACGGCTGGCATCTCTCCGGATCGAAGACGTACATCTCCAACGCAAAGGAAGCCGACCTGGTCGTGCTCTTCGCCAAGACGGACCCGAGCGCAGGATTCCGAGGCATCACCGCCTTCGTCGTCCCCAAGGGAACTCCGGGAATCAGCTACTCGGAGCCGCAGGACAAGATGGGAATTCGTTCGGCCCCGACGTACACCGTCTACCTCGACGACGTCGTTCTGCCGCTCGACTCCGTGATCGGCACCGAAGGTCGCGGCGGCAACATTGCCTTGACCGCCCTGAACCGAGCACGCATCGACGTAGCGGCAATGGCAAACGGCATCGCTCTGCGCGCTTGGGAACTGGGACGCGAGTACGCAACGGAGCGAAAGCAGTTCGGCACGCCGATCTTCGACTTCCAGGCAATCCAGCTACTCCTCGGTGGCTGCGACGCGCAACTTGTCGCATCACGCGTCACCGCAGACTGGGCCGCCGACGTCAAGGACGCCGGTCAGGACATCCGCCGCGCCGCATCGATTTCGAAGTACGTCGCCACCGAAGCCTGCTTCTCGATCGTCGATCAAACCGTACAGATCCACGGTGGCGCAGGTTTCATGCGCGAATCGGAAATCGAACGCCTGTACCGCGATTGCCGCATTCTCCGCATCTTCGAGGGCACCTCGCAGATCCAGTTGCTCACCATTGCCGGCAATGCTCCGTCGCCGCGTTCCACCGAGTTCTGAAAGGCGCGGACATGACTGCACTTCCCCCACTCGACGGCATCCGGGTCATCGACCTCTCGCGCGTCCTTGCCGGACCCTACTGCACCGCACTGCTTTCCGACGCCGGTGCGGACGTCGTCAAGATCGAATCCGAACACGGTGAAGACTCTCGGCACCTCGGCCCGTTCCGCGACGGCGAGAGCATCTACTTCAACGTGCTCAATCGTGGCAAGCGTTCGGTGGCACTCAACCTCAAGAACGACGAGGACCGTGAGGCGCTGCTGACGCTCATCGAGACCGCCGACGTCGTCGTCGAAAACTTTCGCCCCGGCGTCACCAAGCGCCTGGGAATCGACTACGAGGCTGCGCGGGCTCGCAATCCGCGCATCGTGTACGCGTCCATCTCCGGTTTCGGACAGGACGGGCCCATGTCCGGAGCCGCCGCCTACGACCTTGTAGTCCAGGCTCTTTCGGGAATCATGAGCATCACCGGTTCGGAGGAATCCGGGCCGACACGGTTGGGTGAGTCGTTCGGAGACCTGGTCGCCGGGCTGTTCGCCGCCTGGGGAATCAGTACCGCCCTGCTGAGTGCACGGGCGAGCGGACTCGGGCAGCACCTTGACGTCGCGATGTTCGACAGCATGCTCGCCATGCTGCCGACAGCACACAGCCAACTGCAATCCACCGGGCTCACTCCCCCACGCGTCGGCAACCGTCATCCGGTGTCAACACCGTTCGACACCTACAAGGCCGACGACGGACTCTTCGTCCTCGCAGTTGCGAGCCAGTCGGGTTTCGAGAAGCTGGCGCAGACGATGAATCGCGTCGACCTGATCGCAGATCCCCGATTTGCCGACGACACCGCCCGGACCGAGAACGAACCGGCACTGCGCAAGGAGATCGAAAACTGGGCTGCCGGAAAGACCGTCACCGACGTGGTCGGTATTCTCGGCGACGCGGGCCTCGCCGGCTCGGAAATCTGGGACGTCCAGCAGGCACTCACCTCCGCGCAGGCCGAGTATCGCGGAGTCGTCGAATCGTTCGAGCACCCGGTAGCAGGAAAAATCTCCTACGTACGACAACCCGTCGTGTTCGGTGATAGCCGACGCCCCGATGTCCGCCGCAGTCCCCTGCTGGACGAGCACCACGGTGAGGTACTGCCGGGCTCGCGATAGATTCAGCGCAGACATCCCTCGGCACTTGGAGTAGGACATGGCCCCCGGCGACGTGACCCGCAGCGCGAATCGCACGTTCGAACTTCTCGGTGCGATCGTCGAGCACGGCGGGTTGACGCTCGGCGACGCCGCCAAGGCAACCGATCTGGCAACCAGTACCGCGCTTCGCCTGATCAGAAGCCTCGAACAAACCGAGTTCGTCGTCCGCGGCGAGGACAACGTCTATCGCGTCGGCCCGCGGCTACTACAGATCGGGGCTCGCGCACTCGGTGACAATCAACTGTTGCCGAGAGCGCGGCCCGCGATGAAGGCCATCGCCGAAACCACGAGAGAGTCGACCTACCTGTCGACGAAGGGACCGAAAGACACTGCGCTGTATCTCGATCAGATCGAGGGCACGCACGCGATCCGCCACATGGGGTGGGTGGGCCAGAGCGTTCCCCTGGACGGCACCGCCGTCGGCGCAGCGTTGAGCGGCAAGGTAGGCGAGAGCGGGTACGCCATTGCGCACGACACCATCGAGGATCACTCGACCGGAGTTGCCGCGCCGATCTACAACGCGGTCGGTCAGATAGCCGGAGCGCTCAGCGTCGTGGGCCCGACCTTCCGTCTGACGGACGAGGTCTGCGCCAGCCACGGCCGCGTCTTGGTGGAGCACTGCGCCCGGTTGTCCGCGGAACTCGGCAACCAGACTCCCTGACCACCCCGAGCACTTGGCGATTCAGTCTCGTATCCGAGACAATGTGGGTCCCCGCTCCCACCTCAGCCCTACCCGTAAGGACACACCCCACATGACGACGAGCCGCGTGAAATCTGCTGAGCGCGTGCTCGACGTGCTCGATCTCCTGGCCCGCCGGGGTGTGCCGCTGGCGACGGCAGAAATCTCCAGCGCCCTCGAGCTGCCGAAGAGTACGACGCATCACCTCCTCAATGTCATGCGGGATCGACGGTTCGTCTCGTACTGGGCTGATCAACGCGCCTGGACCCTGGGTGTCTCGGCGTTCGAAGTCGGTGCGTCGTACATGCGGTCCGGCCCACTTCACCGTGAGGGCCAACGATTCATGCTGGCACTCACTCAGTCGACCGACGAGACCTCCCATCTGGCGGTACTTCAGGGTTCTGACGTCATCTACCTCGACAAACGTGAACCTCTGAAGCCCGGCGTTCGGTTGGTGACCGAGATCGGGACCCGCCTTCCGGCGCATCTCACCGCAGTCGGGCGGGCGATTCTGAGCCGTCTGGATGCGGAACAGATCAGCGCGCTCTACGAGGGGTACACCTGGCCGACGCGGACCGGAACGGGTCCGTCGACGCTCGCCGAACTGCGAGAACTGCTCGCCGCAGCACGTGAGAGCGGATATGCGGTCGAAGAGAATGCGACGACATCCGGGATCAACTGCATCGCCAGCCCCGTGATCACACGGGACGGTCGTCCGGTCGCAGCTCTCGGCGTCACCTTCCTCTCCGGCACCAAATCGGCCGAGGAGAGTGCCCTGATCGCCGACCGAGTGCGCGCCGTCAGCGCCGAGTTCTCCGCCGATCTCGGAGATCGAATGGTGGAGACCCCGACCGCAGACATGTAGCCAATTTCTCCGTTCCGTACTTTGCGGGCCTTGTTTTCGTCTCATATTCAAGACTAGAGTCTCGTATACAAGACTTTATTAGATAGCCACGCATCATCATTGGAGTCCCATGAACGCCACCCCTGCCACCCAGACAGCCACCCGAACCATCGAGGTCGGAATCGGCGCTGTCACCATCGCCGACGTCGTCGACGTCGCGCGCAACGGATACGGCGTTGCATTGACCGCGGAATCACTGGCCGCGATCGCCGAAAGTCGTGCACGCATCGAAGCCCTGGCCGCAGACCCCACACCGGTCTACGGAGTTTCCACCGGATTCGGCGCACTTGCCACCCGGCACATTCCGGCGCATCTGCGGACACAGTTGCAGCGCAGCCTGATCCGCTCACATGCGGCAGGTTCGGGACCGGAAGTCGAACGCGAAGTGATCCGGGCCTTGATGCTTCTGCGTCTGTCGACGCTCGCCACCGGGCGGACCGGAGTGCGCCCTGTAGTCGCACAGGCGTACGCCGACCTACTCACCGCAGGCATCACCCCGGTGGTGCACGAATACGGCAGCCTCGGATGCTCGGGAGATCTGGCACCACTGGCGCATGTGGCGATGGCAATCATCGGTGAAGGTTTCGTCCGCACCGCCGACGGTGAACTCACCGATGCGGCAACGGCATTGGCTGCCCATGGTCTCGAACCGGTGGTTCTGGCCGAGAAGGAAGGCCTCGCACTGATCAACGGTACCGACGGGATGCTCGGTCAACTGGCCCTTGCGATCACCGATCTCGATCATCTGCTCAAGTTGGCCGACATCGCTGCCGCTATGAGCGTCGAGGGCTTGCTCGGCACCGATCAAGTGTTCGCCGCCGATCTTCAGGCGCTTCGCCCCCACCCCGGACAGGGCGCGGCCGCCTCGAACATGGTGCGCTTGCTTGCCGACTCCCCGATCGTCGCCAGCCATGCGGGCCCTGACTGCACCAGAGTTCAGGACGCGTACTCACTGCGGTGCGCACCGCAGGTTGCCGGCGGCGCACGCGACACCGTCGATCACGCCCGACTGGTTGCCGGGCGCGAATTGGCCAGTGCTGTCGACAATCCCGTCGTCACTCTCGACGGAAGGGTTCGGTCGAACGGTAACTTCCACGGAGCTCCCGTGGCCTACGTCTTGGACTTTCTCGCCATCGTGACCGCGGATGTCGCGGGGATCAGCGAACGCCGAACCGACCGCTTCCTCGACGTAGCACGCAATCACGGTCTGACCCCCTTCCTCGCCGACGACCCCGGTGTCGACAGCGGACTGATGATCGCGCAGTACACACAAGCTGCCATCGTGTCCGAACTCAAGCGACTCGCGAGCCCGGCCAGTGTCGATTCGATTCCCTCCTCGGCCATGCAGGAAGATCACGTCTCCATGGGATGGTCGGGTGCACGCAAGCTCCGCCGGTCCATCGACGGTCTCACCCGAGTTCTCGCGATCGAGATACTGACTGCAGCACGAGGAATCGATTTGCGCTCCCCACTCGAGCCCTCCCCCGCCACCGGAGCCGTCCTTCGGACCCTGCGCGAGAAGGTGCAGGGGCCGGGTACCGATCGCTTCCTGTCCCCCGAGATCGAGGCCGCGGTGGACTTGGCGGCATCGGGTGCACTTGTTGCGGCCGCGGAGAACGCGATCGGCGCCCTGGCATGAGCGCGCCCGGTGCGCTGAGGCCTCGCCCCCGACCCGAAATCGAAGCGCTTCCTCGATACTCCAAAGCCGCCGGCCTCGAGCAGGTTCGGTGGCGGGCGTCGAGCAACGAGTCGACGGTTGCACCCTCGGCGGCCATTCTCGAGGCCGTCAATCTCGCGGCCTCACACTCGCACTTGTATCCGTCGCTGTTCGGCGACACGCTGATCGCTCGGTTGAGCGGCCGCCTGGGCGTCGGCGACGACCAGGTATTGGTCGGCGCCGGTTCGTTGGCACTGCTCCAGCAGGTATTGACTGCGTACACGGGTCCGGGCACCGAGGTCGTCTACCCGTGGCGCAGCTACGAGGCGTACCCGATACTGATCGGAATCGCCGGGGCGAGCGGTGTCCCCGTCGCACTCGATTCCGAACATCGGCACGATCTGAGTGCAATGGCGGCGGCGGTGACCCCGCAAACCCGCGCGGTACTCGTCTGCAACCCCAACAATCCGACCGGTAGCGAGTTCTCGACCGCCGAGTTCGTCGCGTTCGCCCGTGCAATCCCGAGCGACGTCCTCATCCTCCTGGACGAGGCCTACCGGGAGTTCGCGACCAGCGACGTCGACGGCGTCGACCTGCTTCGAGCCTTTCCCAACATCGTCGTCTTCCGAACCTTCTCCAAGGCTTACGGATTGGCCGGACTTCGTGCCGGCTATGCCGTCACCAACTCGGCGATCGCAGCGGATCTTCGCAGCGCTGCACCGCCCTTCGGGCTCAGCGCCGTTGCCGAGGCCGCGGCCTGCGCGGCCCTGACCGATCCGGCACACACCGATTCGATAGTCGAAACGGTGACCGAGGGTCGTTCTCACCTACGTGAGCAATTGGCTCTGCGCGGCGTCGAGACGGTCCCGAGCGGTGCCAACTTCGTGTGGATCCCTCTCGGCAAGAGAGCTTCTGCACTCGAAGCGGCCTGCGTCGCGCAGGGTGTCTCGGTCCGGATGTTCCCCGGCGAGGGAGTGCGGGTGACCGTAGGTGAGCGGGCAGCAGAAGACGCCGTGATCTCCGCTGTGGATGCACTCGCATACAACCTTTGACCGACTGGAGAAAAGAATGTCCGTCCACGAACTTGCTCGGTCGATCGGTTCGAGTCGCCTGATCACCGACCCTGCGGTAATGGACTCGTACCGCCGTGACGAGGCCCATCTCGCCGAACCCGGCCATCCGGCAGCCGTCATGCTCGCCGAAACTGCGGCCGACATTTCCGAGGCGCTGAAATGGGCTACTGCTCACCGTGTCCCGGTGGTAACCCGCGGTGCGGGAACCGGTTTGGCGGGCGGCGGGGCAGCCGTCGAGGGCTGCCTGGTCATCTCGACCACTCGCATGCGCTCGATTCTCGAGGTCAATCCGGACGATCAACTCGCTGTCGTGGAAGCCGGGGTGATCAACGCCGACATCAGTCGAGCAGCAGACGAGTACGGGCTGATGTACGCCCCTGATCCGAGCAGTTTCGAGATCTCCACGATCGGCGGAAACATCGCCACCAACGCCGGTGGACTGCGTTGCGTGAAGTACGGCGTCACCCGCGATTCAGTCCTGGGTCTCGAGGTTGTGCTCGCCGACGGTCGGATCGTGCGGACAGGCCGAAGGACCGTCAAAGGTGTTGCGGGATACGACTTGACCAGTCTTCTCGTCGGTTCGGAGGGAACACTCGGAGTCGTCACGAGTGCCACGCTGAAGTTGCAGCCCAAGCCCAAGAGAGCACCGGTCACCGTCGTCGGCAGTTTCGATTCTCTCCGCTCCGCAGCGGACGCAGTTACCGCGGTCGTTCGCGACGGGATCGGACCGAGCCTGCTGGAGCTGATCGATCGAGCAACGCTGCGCGCCGTCGACGACTGGAAACGAATCGGGTTGGAAGACAACACCGCCGCGATGCTGATCGCACAGGCCGACGGGGTCGATGCCGACGCAGCAGCCGCGGCGATGCAGAAACACTTCGAGAGGGCGGGCGCAGATTTTGTCGCCGTCTCGCAGGACGCGGCAGAAGCCGCACAGCTACTCGAGATTCGCCGACTCGCCTATCCGGCTTCCGAACGACTCGGGCAATGTCTCGTGGAAGACGTCGGGGTCCCGCGGTCGAAACTGCCCGACATGCTCGAGAGTATCGACCGAGCCGCCGCCGAGCACATGGTCAAGATCATGACCGTCGCGCATGCTGGTGACGGCAACGTCCATCCGACCTTCGTCTTCGACCGCACTGCCGACGGCTCGGTCCCCGAAGCCGTGTGGACCGCCGCGGACGAGGTCTTCCGGCGTGCTCTCGAACTCGGCGGAACTCTGACCGGAGAGCACGGCGTCGGCGTTCTGAAGCGTCGCTGGCTCTCTCTCGAGCTCGGCGAGGACAGCATGCAACTGCACCGATCGATCAAGGCTGCCTTCGACCCGCTCGGAATCCTCAACCCGGGTAAGGGTTTCTGATTTCTCGCGCGGTGTTACACAGCATTTACGCGAAAACGGGTCCCGGGTATTGACGCCTGTATATACAGGCATATACATTTATCCGCAGTGACAGTGACCCAGCGCACAAAGCACAAGGCGCAAAGCACCAAGCACGAAGAAGGTGGGCAATACCCCGACGTCGATTCCGTCGCTCGACGGGCTCGCAGCAGAAAGACAGGCCTATGACTCACGATGGACCGGCCGAGGTCATCCTCACTCCGGAACGACGCACTATCGACGTCGTCCCGGATGCAGAACGACACGGCACCCCGCGCAGCCAGTTCACTCTCTGGTTCGGCGCCAACATGCAGATCACTGCAATCGTCGACGGCGCTCTCGCCGTCGTATTCGGCGCGGACGCCATCTGGGCGATCGTCGGACTTCTGATCGGCAACATCTTCGGTGGCGCTGTCATGGCGCTTCACTCCGCACAGGGCCCGCGTATGGGTCTCCCCCAGATGATCTCGAGTCGCGCCCAGTTCGGCGTCAAGGGAGCAGTCGTACCGCTTGTTCTCGTCATCCTGATGTACCTCGGCTTCGCTGCCACCGGCACCGTGTTGGCCGGACAGGCCGTCAACAAGATCCTGCACATCAACAGCCCCACCGTCGGCATCGTCGTCTTCGGTCTCCTCACCGCATTCGTCGCGGTCACCGGCTACAAGCTGATCCACATCGTCGGCAGGATCGCCACCGTCGTGGGCATCGTCGGATTCTCCTACCTGGCCGTTCGACTGTTCCTCGAGTACGACGTCGCCTCGTACGTCGGCATCAAGGGCTTCGACATAGTCACCTTCCTGCTCGCGATCTCGCTGGGTGCCGGTTGGCAGCTCACCTTCGGCCCGTACGTCGCCGACTACTCGCGTTACCTGCCGCGCAGCACTTCCGAGAGCACCACGTTCTGGTCGACGTTCCTCGGTAGTGTCATCGGATCGCAGTGGTCCATGACCTTCGGCGCTCTCGTCGCGGCCTGCGCCGGCGACGCGTTCCTGGGTAACCAGGTCGGCTTCATGGGAGATCTGGCCGGACCCGCTGCCATCGCCTTCCTGATCTACTTCGTCATCCTGGTCGGCAAGCTGACGGTGAACGTGCTCAACGCCTACGGCGGATTCATGTCGATCCTGACCACCGTCACCGCCTTCAACGGACAGTCGCGAATCTCGAGCACCGCGCGCACCCTCTACATCCTCGGTTTCACTGCGGTCTCGGTCTTGATCGCCATCGCCGCCAGCGCCGACTTCCTGGACAACTTCAAGAACTTCGTCCTGGTGTTGCTGATGGTGTTCACGCCGTGGAGTGCGATCAATCTGATCGACTACTACCTGATCTCCAAGGAACGCATCGACATTCCGGCGCTGTACGACGTCAACGGTCGATACGGAGCATGGAACTTCACCGCATTGGCTTGCTACGCCGCCGGCGTTCTCGCCCAGATCCCGTTCCTCGCCCAGAAGATGTACACCGGCCCCGTCACGGACATGCTCGGCGGCGCCGACATCTCGTGGCTGGTCGGCATCGTGTTCACCGGGCTGATCTATTACCCACTCGCCAAGCGCACGAGCAATCCCCCTTCGTCGATGATCTACCCCGATCACACCGCGATGACCGACTCTCGCGTCTGATCCCCCAACGTCTTTCGAACTTCAGCAAGCTAGGAGAACACAATGGAAATCAGCACCCCCGGCCACGAGCCGCGCCCCGTCCGTGCTCCCCGCGGCCCCGAGCTCACGACGCTCGGTTGGCAGCAGGAGGGTGCCCTGCGCATGCTCATGAACAACCTCGACCCCGATGTTGCCGAGCACCCGGACAGCCTCGTCGTCTACGGCGGAACCGGTCGCGCAGCGCGTAGTTGGGCTGCCTTCGACGCCATGGTCGCCACGCTGAAGACGCTGAAGAACGACGAGACCATGCTGGTGCAGTCCGGCAAGCCGGTCGGTGTCTTCCGCACCAACGAGTGGGCACCGCGAGTGCTGATCGCCAACTCCAACCTGGTCGGTGACTGGGCGAACTGGGAAGAGTTCCGCCGTCTCGAAGACCTCGGCCTGACCATGTACGGCCAGATGACCGCAGGCTCCTGGATTTACATCGGCACCCAGGGAATCCTGCAGGGTACGTACGAGACCTTCGGCGCCATCGCGAAGAAGCGCTACAACGGCTCACTCGCCGGAACGATCACCCTCACTGCGGGTCTCGGCGGCATGGGCGGCGCTCAGCCTCTCGCCGTCACTATGAACGACGGCGTCGCGATCTGCGTCGACTGCGACATCACCCGCATCGACCGTCGTATCGCCCACAAGTACCTCGACACCAAGGCAGACAGCATCGAGCACGCGCTCGAACTGGCGACCGCGGCACGCGATGCCAAGAAGCCGCTCTCCATCGGCCTCGAAGGCAATGCGGCAGAGATCTTCCCGGCGCTGCTGGAGATGAAGGCCCCCATCGACATCGTGACCGACCAGACCTCGGCGCACGATCCCCTCGCCTACCTGCCGATCGGCATCGACTTCGGCGACATGAAGACCATGTCGGAGAAGGATCCGCAGAAGTTCACCGAAGATTCCCGCAACGCGATGGCCGCACACGTCAAGGCCATGGTCGGATTCATGGACGCCGGCGCCGAGGTATTCGACTACGGCAACTCCATCCGCGACGAGGCCCGCAAGGCCGGCTACGACCGTGCATTCGACTTCCCCGGATTCGTTCCCGCCTACATCCGTCCGCTCTTCGAAGAAGGCCTCGGCCCCTTCCGCTGGGCGGCGCTCTCGGGTGATCCCAAGGACATCGAGGCCACCGACAAGGCCATCCTCGAACTCTTCCCCGAGAACGAGCACCTGCGCCGCTGGATCACCATGGCCGGCGAAAAGGTTGCCTTCGAAGGCCTTCCGGCTCGCATCTGCTGGCTCGGATACGGTGAGCGCCACCTCGCCGGCCTCAAGTTCAACGAGATGGTGGCCTCGGGCGAGCTCTCCGCACCGATCGCCATCGGCCGCGATCACCTCGACTCCGGATCAGTCGCCTCGCCGTACCGCGAAACCGAATCGATGATCGACGGGTCCGACGCGATCGCCGACTGGCCGCTGCTCAACGCCCTGGTCAACACCGCGTCCGGCGCTTCGTGGGTTTCACTCCACCAAGGCGGCGGCGTCGGTATGGGACGCTCCATCCACGCGGGACAGGTGTGCATCGCCGACGGCACCGAACTCGCAGCCAAGAAGCTCGAAGCAGTTCTCACCAACGATCCCGGGATGGGCGTCATCCGGCATGCGGATGCAGGATACGACCACGCCATCGACACGGCAGCCACCCGCGGCGTCCGAATCCCGATGACCGAGAACTGAAACAGCTTCACCACCTCACCCTGAGTTAGGAATTACATTGACCACGAATGGTTCTCGAACCACTGTTCTGACCAACATCGGAACCCTCGTCACCAATGACCCGACTCTGGGTGAGGGCAAGCTCGGCGTACGACACGACGCGGCAATCGTTTTCGACGACGGCGTTGTTGCTTGGGTCGGTGATTCCGCCGACGCCCCGGCTGCCGATATCGGTCAGGATATCGGCGGTCGGGCCCTGCTCCCCGGTTTCGTGGAGAGTCACTCGCACCTGGTGTTCGGTGGCGAGCGGGCCGAGGAATTCGCAGCTCGCATGGCGGGCGAGAAGTACGCCGCCGGCGGCATTCGCAACACCATCGAAGCGACGCGCTCGGCCACCGACGAACAATTGCAGGCCAATGTTCGACGCCTACTCGACGAATCCCTGCGCTCGGGCAGCACAACCGTCGAATGCAAGACCGGATACGGGCAGAACACCGAGAGCGAACTACGCAGCGCACTGATCGCCGGACAGTTCACCGACGAGGTCACACTGCTGGCCGCCCACGTTCCACCACCCGAATATGCCGGTCGCGTCGATGACTACGTCGCCATGGCGTGCGACGAGATGATCCCTGCCTGTGCGCCACACGCGAAGTGGATCGATGTCTTCTGCGAGCGAGGCGCGTTCAACCGCGAACAGGCACATGCAGTCCTGAGCGCAGGCGTCGCCGCTGGACTGATCCCCCGCGTCCACGGCAATCAACTCGGCGAAGGGCCAGGAGTTCAACTCGCCGTCGAGATGGGAGCCGCATCCGTCGATCACGTCACCTACGTCACCGCCGAGGACATCGACGCCCTGGCTCAGAGTTCCACCGTCGCAACACTGTTGCCGGGTGCCGACTTCTCCACCCGCAACAAGTACCCCGACGCCCGCGCACTGCTGGACGCCGGCGTCACCGTAGCTCTCGGCGCCGACTGCAATCCCGGCACCTGCTACACCACCAGCCTCCCGTTCTGCATAGCAATTGCGGTGCGAGACATGCACATGACACCCGCCGAGGCAGTCTGGGCAGCCACTGCAGGAGGCGCCCGGGCGCTGCAGCGCACCGACGTCGGAACCCTTTCTCTCGGAACACGTGCCGACGCCATCGCGCTCGATGCACCGTCGTACCTCCACCTCGCCTACCGCCCGGGCGTCCCTCTGGTGCGCGAGGTCTGGAAAAACGGCGCACTCGCCACAAGCTACTGAAATACACTCACCGGGAGGCCGTCGTGGCTCATCAGATCGCAGTCGACATCGAACCCAAGCCGTGGACCGGGCGCTCCGACGGCACCACTGCCGAGCATCTGCGGTGGCATCATGCCGTGCAACCGTATTCAGCCGAAACAGCTCCCGGCGACTGTGTTCTGATCGGATTCTCCAGCGACGAAGGAGTCCGCCGCAACAAGGGCCGCCGCGGCGCCGCGGATGGCCCGGACGCGTTGCGAGCCGGGTTGGCTTCCATGGCGCTGGCCGAACCACTGCAGATTCAGGACGCCGGAACCGTTGCCGTGTCGGGTGAAGAACTCGAGGCCGGTCAAGCCGCACTCGGGAACGCCGTCAGCGCTGCGCTTGATTCGGGACACTTCCCCGTGGTTCTCGGGGGAGGACACGAAATCGCCTACGGCACGTATCTCGGCGTCGCGGGCTCCGAGTTGCGAACCGCTGGAGCCAAACTCGGAATCCTCAACTTGGATGCGCACTTCGACCTGCGGGGCGATCCGATACCCAGCTCCGGCACACCCTTTCGTCAGATCGCCGAGGACGAAGCCGCGGCAGGCACCTCGCATCAGTACAGCGTGATCGGAATCAGCCAACCGAGCAACACCACGGCACTGTTCGACACGGCTCACCGCCTCGGTGTTCGCTATCTGCTCGACGAAGAATGCGGAGCGATCGGCCGAGGCGTCGTGGATCAGTTCCTCGCAGACTTCCTCGACGACGTCGATCTGGTCTACCTGACCATCGACCTCGATGTCCTGCCTGCAGCTGTGGCGCCGGGCGTCAGCGCACCTGCGGCCTACGGTGTCAGCCTGGAAACCATCCAATACGTATGTGACCGAGTCACGTCCAGCGGAAAGCTCGCGGTTCTCGATGTCGCCGAACTGAACCCGAGCCTCGACGTCGACAATCGCACTGCCCGAACGGCTGCTCGTCTGATCCACCGGATAGTCACGAAGCACGTGCCGGTTCAGCGCTAGCCTCGGCGCGCCTCCAGTAGATCTACGGGACTGCCTGAAAACTGATTCCACGAGTTCTGTTCGAGCACTCCAAACTATGTCCTTTGCCACCTCACAAGTGATGCCGCCTTGCAGATTGCCGATGGCGGCGACAACGCCTGTCTCGGGGTACGTGATCGTTCCGCACCCCTCGGATGTGGATGCCGTCGGCAATCGTGAAGTCGAAGTCGACGAATTGCCCGAGCAGTACTCGAAGCCGGGGACACCACCGATCACAGGAGGCCCGACCGTACCGTCGTGAATCGAAAAGCCGATCAACCCTCCGGGGTCGCCATTACCGACTTGCCCCGGATCACCGGTGGTGACGAAGATCGATTGGCCTGACTCAGTCTGAATCGTCCGTGTCGAATGATCGTTGCCGTAGGCCGATTCGATTTGAGCCACGGTGAGCCGTCACCGACGCCGCGGTCAGTCAGCGTTCCCGGCGGTGATTCGATGACGGTGACGCCCTCGCTGGTGAGAATTGCCCGTCCGGTGCCACCAGGCGTCGTGAACGGAACTACAGCGCAACTCGGAAACTGCATGGGCGTTCCAGCCTGATGCCAGACACACGCCGGCCACTACAACCGTGGTTGTAGTGGCTGCGCCGTTCCGAACTCGTCCAATGGGTGTGCGCGGTCGGCTTCTCGGCATGTCGGCATCCTTGGTCGGAACGGCTCGCCGCGAGGTCGAGGCATGCCTGACTTCGCGACGCTACCCCGAGCGGGGTCGAATCGATATCGTCTGTTCGGCCGACGACAAGGACGCCACCCCGGCCTTCGATCATGGCACCAGGGAGTTCTCCTGCAACCAGTCCTGAGCGATGTCACTCATGTCGTCGAGATCGGCAACGCGCTGGTTCATCTCGATGAGATCTTCGGTGGTCAGCGCCGCCGAAACCCCCGCGAGCACTGAGCGGACGTCATCGCGAGCCTTCAACTCGTTGATGATCGGTGTGATGTTCTCCGCGAGGAAGAGGTGCTTCGTATCCTCGAGTGCAACCAAGTTCTCCGAGCGCATCGCAGGATCGGTACTGAAGACATCGGCAACCTGTATCTGCCCGCTCAGAAGCGCATTGAGCGTGAGGGGTCCACCTGCATCGAGTGCCAGGAACTCCCGGAATGTCAGGCCGTATTTGGTCTTCAAGCCGGCGACGCCGTTTTCGCGCGTCTTCCATTCCGGCGGTCCGCCGAGAGTCAACTCGTCGGCATGCTGCACCAGATCCTCGACGGTCTCCAGCGAATACTTTTCCGCCGTCTCCTGTTTGACGGCAAGTACATCCTTGTCCTCTGCGGGCGAGGGCTCGAGAGCCACCAGACCCTTGGGCAATTTCGCATCGATTTCAGCGGATACTTCATCTGAAGCCGTCGCCGTTGTCTTGCTGTCCAGATATTGCAACAAGGCGCCGGAATACTCGGGGATCAGATCGATGGAACCGTCGCGCAGTGCCGGTACATAGAGTTCTCGGCTACCGATGTTCAACTTCTCGGTAACGTCGATACCGTTGGCACGAAGCGCTTCGGCGTAAATGGTCGCAATCAGTTGGCTCTCGGGAAAATCGGCGGAACCGATCACGATGGCGCCCTCAGCGCTACCGCCGCCGTCCGTAGCCAAGGGGTCCTTGCCGATTCCGCAGCTGGACAACGCAACCGCTGTTACGCCGACCAACGCGGCGATCAATACCTTCTTCATGTCGAACGTCCTCAGATCGGTGCGGGCTCAGGCACAGCGGTGCGCTGTGAGGGGGCGGCGGTCTTCTCGGTCTTCTTCTTCCGATCGCGCCTGGTCAGGCCAGGCGAAACGACCCGCGCAGTCAGTGCTCCGATTCCGAGATCGAAAACCAGGGCAATCAGCGATACCAGTACGGCTCCGGCCGCCATCTGGCCGTAATCGCTCTGAGCTTTTCCGTCGATCAACAACCGGCCGAGTCCGCCCAAAGAAATGTAAGCGGCGACAGTCGCAGTGGAGACGATCTGAAGCACGGCACTTCTGATGCCGGACAACATGAGTGGTAGGGCACATGGAATCTCGACCTCGGTCAAGATCCGCATCGACCGAAATCCCATCCCCCGCGCGGCGTCGACTGCAGCCTGATCGACCGCTCGAACTCCGGCGTACGTGTTGGTGAGAATGGGAGGGATCGCGAGAAGCACCAGGACGATGAGGCTGGGGATCAGATACGCGAGTTTGTTCGGGAATGACGGCGCGATGATGAGAACCAGTAGGATCAGCAGACCGATGGTCGGCAGCGCTCGTAGCGAGTTGGCCAGTCCAGCAACAACAACGGAGCCACGGCCCGTATGTCCGATGTAGAGACCGAGCGGGATCGCGATAACCGCAGCCACCGCCAGCGCGGCGAATGTGTACATCAAATGCTGAACGAGAAGGGTGGGGATGCCGTCCGGCCCGGTCCAGTGGGATCCGTCGAGAAGGAAGCTGATCATGATGTAGTCACTTTCGGGGTCCACGGCGTCAACAGCCGATTCGCCAACATGATGAGGAGATCAAGGATCAACGCCAGCACCAGACACAGAGCGATACCCGCGATGATGGGCGTGTAGAAACGCAACTGAAATCCCTGGGTGAACAAGGAACCTATCTGCGGAATACCCAGGAGTGCGCCGAGTGAGACAAGACTGACGTTCGAGACGACTGCGACGCGCAAACCTGCACAGATCACCGGAACTCCTACTGGCAACTGTACTTTCAACAGCGTCTGATACGGCCGGTAACCCATCGCCGTCGCTGCCAGAACCGTCTCCGGCGGAACCGAATCGAGCGCGTCGGCCACTACCCGCACGAGCAGAGCAACGGTGTACACGGTGAGCGCCACGATGATGTTCATCGGATCCAGAATCTTGGTACCCAGAATTGGAGGCAGGAGCACGAAGAGCGCGAGCGAAGGGATCGTGTAGAGCAATCCGGCCGTCCCCACCACGTAGGGATGCAACCGACGACTGCGATAGGCGACCCAGCCGATCGGCAACGCGACCACCAAGCCGATCACCAAGGGAATCAACGACAGCAGAACATGCCATCCCACCAAGTCCATGATCCGGTCGGACTGACGTCCGAGCCATTCGAAGTTCATCGGAGCGCCCTCCCCGCGTCAGCCAGATCGGCAGCCTCGATGGCTTCCACTGCAGCATGCGCAGTGACGGTTCCCACCAGGCGTCCGGCGTCGTCCACGACAACGCCCCGCTTGCTCGGCGCTGACAGCGCCGCATCCAGCAGAGCGCGCATCGTCCCGGTGGAATCAGCAAGTGTTCCACTGAGATTCAAGTCATCCGGGCGGATACAATCCGTGAGCGCGTCCGGCCTCACCCATCCGAGCGGCTTGTTCGCGGGATCCACTACCAACAGCCACGTATCGCCGGTGAGTGCGCGGGCCGCCGCAGCGGAATCGCCCAGATGCGCAACGGGTTCTGACACCGTCGGTAGGTCGCCGTCCAATGTCGTGAACCCCAACGATCGGTACCCACGGTCACGTCCGACGAAGTCGGCAACAAATTCGTCGGCAGGTTGAGTCAGCAATTCGAGGGGCGTCGCCGCCTGCGCAAGAATGCCGCCGGTACGCAGAACCACCACTTGATCCCCGAGTTTCAGCGCTTCGTCGATGTCGTGGGTGACGATGATGATCGTTTTTCCGATTTCCTTCTGCAGACGGAGAAACTCGTCTTGCAGCTGGCCGCGAACAACCGGATCAACGGCGCTGAACGGTTCGTCCATCAGCATGAATGACGGATCCGCAGCCAATGCTCGCGCAACACCGACTCGTTGCTGCTGCCCTCCGGAGAGCTGCCACGGATAGCGGTCGGCGAAGTTGGTCGTCAGACCAACCGTTTCGAGCAATTCCATAGCGCGAGTGCGAGATTCCTTTTTACTCGCACCGAGCAATCGAGGCATGGTCGCTATGTTGTCGACGATGGTGCGATGGGGAAAGAGACCCGCGTGCTGGATCACGTACCCGATGCGTCGACGCAGAAGGGCCGGATCCATTCCCGCCGTGGACTCGCCGTCGAGCGAAATCGTGCCTGACGTCGGTTCGATCAGCCTGTTGATCATGCGGAGTGAGGTCGTCTTGCCGCAGCCGGAAGGACCCACCAACGCGGTGATCTTTCCCGTCGGGCACTCCAGATCGAGAGCATCGACGGCAATGGTTCCGTCTGGATACGCCTTGGTGACCTTGTCGAATTTGATCATCTACGAACTACTTTCGTGTCGACCTGAGTCCGGACGCACCCAGGAGAAATGGTCGAGTTCCGTTCGAGCACACACCTACTTGTGATTCGGTCCACCTGCTTACTGGTCGAGCGGTTGAGAAAGAAAGTTCACGGCGGCACTCAGATCTGCACTGAGTGGCCGGTCTTCGGTCCTCGTGTCCAGCACCAAACGCGCACGCGCGAGGTACGCGCCGAGCTCGGTCGCCGGATCCAGCTCACGCTGTTGTTGCGAGAGTGCGCGAACTGCCGAGATCAGTTCACACGCCAGCACCAATCGAGATTGGGCAAGAATGTCCGCCAATTGAGTTGCAGCTTGGGATGCGAAACTTGCGTGATCCTCGGTGCCGCGCGAAATTACCGTGTGGCCCAACGACCCCGGTGCCGCCGACGAGCGGATCTCGGCAATGGCAGCAGAAGTCGTGTATTCGAGAAGCATGGTTCCGCTGCTGCCGTCGGGACCGTCTGCAAGGAACGCACGAAGGCCGGTGACTGCGGGGTCGGAGAGGTTGGCGAGCCGACATTGCGAGAGCAGGGCAGCACTGGCGACCGCCAACTTCGCCTCGTCGACTGCAAGGGCTATTGGCATTGCGTGGAAATTTCCGTTGTGGAACACCATGTCGTCTTCGACCGACACCAGCGGATTCTCCGAAGACGAATTCATCTCGATACTCAGCGTGTTCTGCAGTCGATGCACCGCTTGCCAGGTGGCACCCAAGATTTGCGGTAGGGCGCGAAACCCGAACGAGTCCTGAACTCTCACGGGTGTGATGTCGTGTGGTGCCAGCAGATCGCGAACCCGCTCTGCGACTTCCGCTTGACCGAAGTGCATTCTTGCCGACTGTACTTGTGCAGCAAACGGTTCGACAGAACTACGCGACGCAAGCACGGAAAGAACACTGACAACCAAGCAGTGCTGAAGCCACCCCGCGACTTCGATACTGGTGTCGCCGGCGATCGCCACCGTCATCGCATTGGTGGAAATGAACGGAAGTGCATCACCGTGGTGCGGAGTCCAACCGATTCCGGTGCGTCCGTCGCGAAGCGGGC
Source organism: Rhodococcus sp. T9N (assembly GCF_024436645.1). Lineage (NCBI taxonomy): Bacteria > Bacillati > Actinomycetota > Actinomycetes > Mycobacteriales > Nocardiaceae > Rhodococcus > Rhodococcus sp. T9N. The sequence continues at coordinate 111,887 of NZ_JAMSKS010000005.1, forward strand.
TCTCGCCGATCAGCCCCATGGCGATTTCGGAGAACGCACTCAGGTCGCCCGTTCCGATCGCACCGCGTGCGTGCACTGTCGGCAGGTTCTGTGAAGCAACAGCAGCAACCAGACCGTCGATGATGTCGGGATGCATACCTGAGCCGCCGTTGAGGATCTGGTTGGTGCGGATGACGATCGCGGCGCGCACCAACCGGTCAGGGAGCCTGGGGCCCGATCCCGTTGCGTGACTTCTCAGAAGCCTCAGATCCTGCTGCACACCGTCGGAGACGGATGTTTCGCGATTCCCGCCTACCCCGGTAGTGCGCCCGTACACCGCTTGACGGGAGGAAACCCTAACCGCGGTCTCCCATGACCGCCGTGTGAGCTCGAGAGCCGCGTCGGCAGGTCGAATCACGGCCGGCTCTCGCGCGATTTCGTTCACCCGGTGAACCGACAACCCTTTCCCGTCGAGCAGGACATTGTCGTCTTCCGTCCGGTCTTCTCCAGGAAGACGTTCAGTCATCAGAACTCCATCGATCGAAGGACTCGGCCACCGCGGGCGTGCATCACATCATCTACGCAATGTGCCTTGGGTCACTTTTGATGAATGTATAGTCCTGTATATACAGCCACCCGTCAATAGGGACACTGCAGCTCACCCGCGTGCACACAACCTTGCGTCACCCCAGTAAGGGTGAGCAACTGGACACGAATCGTCGCTATTCGAGGACCGGTGCCGCCGATGCGCGACGCGCCTCGAGCGCATCGAGGATGAGATCGAGACCGTAGGCGAACTCACTCGTGTGGTCGTAAGCCGGACTCAGACCGTGATCGACGATCATCTCGTGAAGGAAGGGCAACTCTTCAGCCGGAAGGCGCTCGAGGATGTCACTCGCAACTTCTTCGACGTCGACGGGCCCGCTGATCGGCAGATTCGCCTCCTGGAGAACATATCCGCCGATGTAGCTGTCGATCAGCGAGGCTCCGTGGGCGGCCATCGGGAGTGTGAACCCGGCCTTCCGGAGCACTCCGAGCACAGCGTCGAGATGACGCAGGGTCGCCGAGCCAGGGCTGCGTCGCGAATCCAGCAGACCGAGAGCCCAACGGTGCTGCGACAGGACTGCGCGAGCGGAAAAGGCGCGTCCACGGATTGCATCTCGCCAATCCGCACACTCACTGTCGGGCAGGTCGATCGCCTCGAAGACCGCATCTACGAGGCCGTCGAGAATCGCATCTTTGTTGGGCACGTGGTGGTAGAGCGACATCGCCTCGATGCCCAGCTCCTGGGCCACCCGTCGCATCGTGACGGCCTCGACACCACCCGCGTCGGCAACGCGGATCGCACCCTCGATTACGCGAGTCCTGTTCAGCGACTGTCGCGGTTGCCGTGACACACAGACTCCCCTCCGAGGAACGAATACGTTGACAACCTTACATACGTAAGTCACCCTTACAGGTGTAAGCCAGCCTTACGTTCGTAAGGCGCTCGCGAAGGGAGATCGCAATGCCGATGCCGAGATGGTGGGGACATGTCAACAAGCGAGTGTTCAACCCGCGTGCAATTTCGAGCGGTAAATGGCCGGTACTGACTCACGTCGGACGCACATCCGGCACGACCTACCGGACGCCCCTCGACGCCTATCCGGTCGAGGGTGGCTACGTCTTCATTCTGGTGTACGGATCAGGCTCGGACTGGGTGCAGAACGTCCTGGAAGCGGGAAGCGCTCGACTGTCGGTCGACGAGACGGAGGTGAGACTCGGCACCCCACGCCTCGTCGCGAAAGACGAAGCATTTCAAGCACTTTCCTCAGACGTGTCCCAACCCCCGAGGCTGCTCCGCATCACCGAGTACCTTCGGATGGATCTGATTACGGCCTGAGGGTGCCCGTCACGCGAGGACCTCACGCACGGCGGACCTGACTTCGTCCATGCTGCAACCGGATTCGATCAGTTCAGTACCCGTATGCACCAGCGAGTTGATCAACTTGGCGGTGAGCTTCGGGTCCGACACGCCACGGAGGCGAAGGGCCTCGACCAGCGGAAGCACAAGACTGTCGTGCATTTCCATGATCCGCGAATCTCGAAACGTTTGCGGGGTCAGCGTCGCCAGCGCTCCGACTATCGCATGCTCCCCGTCGGCAACCAGTTGGAGGTTTGCCTCGACGTACGCCCATACCGGATCGTCTGCGCCTGCCATCGCCTCGACGATCTTGTCGTTCCAGCGCGGGAACATGTCTTCGACGACGGCACTGAGGAGATCTTCCCGGGACCGGAAGTAGTGGTAGGCACTCGACCTGGCGAGCCCTGCCTTCGCTGCCACCTCACCGAGCCCCGGCGGCCGGTCCGGGGCCTCGGACAGAAGAGCGTGTGCAGCGTCGAGGAGAGCACGGCGCTGAGCAGCACGATGCTCGACCACAGTGGGCGCATCGATCCTCGGCACCGAATCTCCTCCAGTCCCCTCGCGGGCTTACTCGCTCTGACGCAACCGACCGTCAACCATTTCGAGGATGCGGTCGCAGTGCCCGAGCACGTCGTGATCGTGGGTCACCATGATCGTAGCGACGCCTGCCTCGTGAGTTTCGCGCGAGAGCAGTTCGACCACCTCATGGCTGCGTTTGCGGTCGAGAGCAGCCGTCGGCTCGTCGACGAGCAGTAGCGAGGGATTGCTCATCAATGCCCGAGCGATACCGACGCGCTGGCGTTCACCGCCGGAGAGTTGACCGGGTCGACGATCTGCACGGTGACTCATACCGACCGAGTCGAGCAACTCCTCGGGATCGCGACCCGGCCGCCCCGTGAGCTTGGGAATCAGCCGAAGCTGATCGCGCGCCGTCAGCGCTGGAATCAGGTTGCCGGACTGAAAGACGAAGCCGACCTTGTCTCGTCGAAGTTTGGCGAGAGCACGGGCCGGCATCGCCGACACGTCCACGCCGTCGATGACAATCGTTCCACTCGACGGCCGACCGAGTCCGCCGGCCACAGCGAGCAAGCTCGACTTTCCAGCGCCTGACGGTCCGACGATCGCGACAAGTTCGCCGCACGAGACCTCCAGGTTCACGTTGTCGAGGGCGAGCACGGTGGAGTCACCGTCACCGAATCGAAGACTGACAGCGGTCAATACCAATCCGGTTGTGGTCTTTTCGACTGTGGTCATCGGTTTTCTCCCAATGCGGTGAGCGGGTTGACACGGGTAACACGGACGATGGCAACGGCTGCGCCGACCAGCCCGAGTACCGCCAAGAGCACTGCGCCGTTGACGACTGGGCCGGACTCGAGGGCGAACGGCATCCCCCCGCCTTCGAGCCCCGAACCGAGCCCCAAGCCCAGCAACACACCGAGGCCGATGGAACCAAGCAGCACTACCAGTGCCTGCGCCATGCCGTCACGAAGCAGGAAGCCGGTAGAGGCTCCCATCGCGCGCAACACTGCGAGTTCACGACCGCGCTGAACCGTCCAGATACTGAAGAATGCACCGACCACCAGGGCCGAAATCGCGTACAGTAACGCCTTGATCATCGACATAGTCATCATTTCCGCGGAGAACCCTGGTGAGGAGTCGAAAGATTCCTCGAGCGTCTTTGCGGACGTTCCCGCCGCCGCATCGCCCGACACGAGATCCGGTAACGCGCCACCAATGCCCCGAATCGCAACAACACTTGCTTCGGAATAGGCACTGGCATTGGCGGTTTCGCCGATCTTGGCACCGGCGTGAACCTCCTGCCAAGTACGCAGGGGCAGGTAGGCGACGTCGACGTGACCGAAAGTGCGCTTGTCTTCGGTGAATCCGACAACTGTCAGCTCCGTACCGAGTCGATCGAGTATCACGGTGTCACCGATCGCAACACCGTCGTCGCGGAAAGTAGAGCTGACGATGATGTCCGTGTCGGCTTGCAGTCCCCTCCCGTCGGCGGTGACGGGCTCGAGGAAGGAGCCAGGTTCGATACCGAAGAGCGTGAGATCGACAGGCGTGCCACTGCGAGTTTTTGCATTGACGATCATGTTGCCGAAGAGCTCGGCGTCTTGGACATCGGGTTGCATGCGCCATGCCTGCGCCTGCTCCTCGGTGACGACCGAGCGCGAAAACGCCGAGTCGGCTTTGGTGTCCGGCGCGAAGGCAAACGCCTGAATCGGCGTCCGCTGCAAAGCGGAGACACCGTCATTTACCAGTCCGGACGAGAGGCCGGACAGAATCACCATCAGGATCGAGATGAGGGCAACCACGGCACCCATCAAGAGGAATCGATTTCGCGCAAACCACAGTTCACGCAGGGCGAGGAACATTCGGGAAGCTCCAAAGTCGTCGGTGCGAGTCACGCCGACTTTTATCGACGCCTTGTCGAAATCATATCGACATGGCGTCGAAAAACTATGTGAGGTGCGTTACTACTACCCGTAGTAGACATTCGAGGGACTGAGCGTCGCATCAGCCCCCGACGCCCACCGGTCGATCCCCGACAATCGAGATTCGATCCATCACACGACGAGCCGGGAAGTAGTCACTGGCCGCGTAGTGCTGGCAGGTCCGATTGTCCCAGAAGGCAACAGTATTCGGCTCCCACTTCAAACGGACCTGAAATTCCGGACGATTGACGTGGCGATACAGCATCGTGAGAAGTTCGTTCGATTCTTCTTCTGACACACCCAAGATCCGTTGCGTGAAGGTCATGTTGACGAACAACACCCGCCTGCCACTTTCCGGAATGATCCGAACCACCGGATGCTGCACAGCGGGGAACTTCGGACGCAACATCTCGACCGCATCCACCGGCATCGACCTACCGAACGAGTTGATCCAATCGTGTTCTGCAACAAGTGGGTCGATACGTTTCTTGATGTCTTCAGGAAGCAGATCGTAGGCAGCTGCAGTATCGGCCCACAAAGTGTCACCACCCACCTCCGGCACCTCGACCGCACGAAGAACTGCTGCGAACGAAGGAAACTCGTGCCACGTAACGTCGTTGTGCCAGTTGTTCTCGACTCCGCCGACCATCGCATCCTTCGCCAGTGTCGTGACATCGACGTCCGTCTGCCCGGGCTGCGTGTACTTGAAGAACGGATGCTGTTCGAGATCGCCCCAACGCTCGGCAAAAGCTCGATGTTCCGCTCGGTCGAGGTCCTGATCGCGGAAGAAGAGGACTTTCCATTCGAGGAGAGCTCGGCGGAGTTCCGCAATCACGGCATCAGACAGGCCCCCGCCGAGTCGAATACCGGAGATTTCCGCTCCGATCGTCGGCGCGACCGCCTTGACCGCAAAGTGTTCGTACGGTGCCGGAACTACCGACTCGGGATTCCGGCGAGCAACGAGTGGACCGTACGCAGCAAGCGGGTCGGTGGGGATCGGAAAGATTGTTGCCGCAGGAAAAAGGGTAGCCATCAGGGCACTTCCTCGAAATCGACGATGTCGTAAAGGACAAAAGTCAGATTAAGTCCGCCTCCTTAAAGTGTCAACGGTCACGTTCTCCGGCGCGAATCTTGACCCTGACGCCGCGTCAAGGTTGGAGAATGGTTTTCACAGACGGAATCCGATTCGATCACGGGAGGGCAGGGCGATGATGACCATCGGCGAGCTGGCCAAATTGGCCGGCACCACCGTCAGGTCCGTGCGCTACTACCACTCGAACGGCCTTCTCGAAGAACCACAACGCCAACCCAACGGCTACCGCACGTACCGGGCGGTGGACCTGGCACGACTGAGTCGCATCCGCCGCCTGCGCGATCTGGGGATTCCTGTTGCCAAGATCGCCGAACTACTCGACGGCGACGCTCACGACACTCGGTCTGCACTCGATGCCCTCGACAAGGAATTGGCGACGAAGGCCGAACAGATCGCTGTTCAGCGTGCGCACATCGAGTCGCTACGCCGCAATGCCGATCCTGAACTACCCGACGCGTTTTCGGAAGTGCTCGCACAGTACGTCGTTGCCGGTGCGCCGACAGCGTGGATCGACAACGAGCGTGAACTTCTGATCCTCGCACTCACGGTCTCCGGGGGCGATCCCGAGGTCTGCGATTCACTCCTGTCCGCCCATCGCCGGGTATTGGCCGAGCCGAACCGCGAGCAGGCCATCGAATTGATAACTCGCATGTATGCCCTCGCCGACGCACCGGCCGACGCGGACACGATTGCGGCCCTTGCCATTCAGTTCTGCGACTTCACCGAGAGCGTGCTACCCGAACAGGCTGCACCGGAGGACGCTTCCCCCACCCGGCTGGTAGCGGTACTGCGCGAACACCAAGCGGATCGACGAACCGTCACCCAGGAAAGATTCGCGAAGGCTGTGGCCGCGGAGTTCGCCGCCCGTCAATCCCGCCTCTGAAAAACCCTGATCAACCCCCACATTCGAAGTGGGGTGACCAACACTGCCCGAAAATGGGCTCAACGCAAGGACACGACAATGACTGGATTCACCATGCCCAGATCACGCATGCCTCGACCACGAAGGTGGCTGGCTACCACAATCGCCGCTGCCGCGCTCGCCGTACCTGCATTGGCGGCGTGCTCGGATCCTGCTACTCCGCAGGAAGATCCACAATCGAATCTCAGCGCGTTCTACGAACAGGATCTCGAGTGGGGGCCATGCGCCACAGATACCGGAACGTCGACCGCAAGTGAATGCGCCATGTTCACAGTACCTTTGGACTATTCCGTCCCTGACGGCAAAACGCTCGAAGTGGCGATCTCGCGGGTCGCGTCCACCGACCCCGCACAGCGACGCGGGATCCTGCTCACCAACCCTGGTGGGCCGGGTGGCCGAGGACTGGGATTGCCCGAGATTCTGAATGCGGGAATGACACCGGAAGTCGCAGCGGCATACGACGTCATCGGCATGGACACCCGAGGACTCGGCAAGAGCACACCGATCGACTGCGGCGTCGAACAGATGACATGGATGCGGTCGCCGGGCACCACGGACGAGGGATGGAACGAGAGTGTTGCGCTCGCACGCAAGGCCGCTGACACATGCTGGGACAAGTACCCGGACTATCTGCCGCACATCAATACTCAAAACATCGCCCGCGACCTCGACGTGATTCGTGGCGCCCTCGACCAGGAGAAGGCGTCGTACTTCGGGTGGTCGTACGGCACATACCTCGGTGCAACCTATGCTCAAATGTTCCCGGACAGGATCGACCGTGTGGTTCTCGACAGTGCACCGGATCCGAAGAAATACGGATACGAGATGTTCCAGGACATGGGCCCGGCCAACGAGAAAGCGATCGACGGATTCTCGCAGTGGGCAGCAGAACACAACTCCACCTATGCACTCGGATCGACGCCCGCCGAAGTTCGCGCCCTCATCGAGAAGCTGATCTCGGACGCGGCCACCACTCCGATACAGATCGGTGATCATGCCGTCGACGATCACGTCCTTCCATTCCTGATGTACGTCAACGGAACCGGCGACACCGAAAAGGAAAGCGAGGCATTCGCACAGGTATTGGTTCAGTTGCGCGATCTCGCCGCAGGCAAGACCGTCGAGAACATCCATCCCCAGCTGACGGGATTGATGCAGGCATGGTTCCAGACCGAACTGGGAACCGGTCCTGACTATGCCGGGACAATCGCCATCGTCTGCGGAGACGTATCGATGCCGAGCGATCCCCAGTGGTACCGCAACAAGTTGGAGGAGCACCGTGATGATCAGCCGATCTTTGCCGGCACACACAACACGATCATGCCGTGCGCGTTCTGGCGCAGTGAGGCCCCTACGCGGATCGACATCGACAACAACGTTCCGACCTTGCAGATCCAGGCAACCGGTGACACCCGCACGACGTACGACGAAGGCCTCGGCATGCATGAAGCGATGAAAGGCTCACGGCTCGTGACAGTTCCAGGCCGCACTCATGCGGTGTTCCCGGGCTACGCGAATACTTGCGCGAACGCCGCCGTCAACTCGTACCTGCTCGACGGCTCACTGCCGGCCGAAGACGTGGTGTGCGAGTCGTGACGATTTCCGGCGATCCCATCACCGGAAGACCTGCGTGATCTGATGCGCGATTGCCCCTCGACAATCTCGCATCAGGCAGACAGAATAGTTCGGTGAGTCCCATTCATCGGGCCGATGGCGAGGTTTCCGCAATTGGTCGTTCCACCGAGATACTGAAGACTTTTCGTGACAGCTCAGGCGTTCTCAGCGCAGCAGCGCTTGTTCGACGGACAGGCATGGCCAAAACAACGGTGTATCGAATGGTCGACGATCTCGTCCGAGTCGGGTTGCTCGAACGGCAAGGAACCAATTACCGCTTGGGTCTCCTCCTGTTCGAGATCGGCGAATCTGTTCCACGGCAGCGAAACCTCCGCGAAGCAGCGCGGCGCCACCTTTCGGCCTTGCGTGAAGCAACGGGACACAACGTGGGACTCGCTGTATTGGACGGTTTCGACGTGGTTTACCTTGATGTCTTCCGTGGCGACGACGGACCACGCCTTCCGCAGCAAATTGGTGGTCGGTGGCCTGCACACGCAAGTTGTTCCGGCAAAGCAGTATTGGCGTTCACCAACTCTGGGGATTTCACGATGCCCACTGTCCTCGAAGCACACACCGAGAACACCATCACCGATCCCGAACTCTTCCACCGAGAACTGGATCGTGTTCGCAAGCGTGGTGTCGCCTTCGACCGCCAGGAAGCATTTCCCCGGATCGTCGGCGCCGCAGCACCAATATTCGGCCCGGACGAAGGCGTCCTCGGCGCAATCTCCATTTCCGGTATGGCAGGCCGAATAAATCTGACCCGTATCGACGCGGCGGTGCGGACGACGGCAATCGCCATCTCACGTGATCTCTCGAGTGCCCAGTCCGTCGTCCGCCCTGTCCTACAACGACGCTGATGCCGTCAACCGCGCCCGACGTACGGCATCCGGTTTGCCATGATCGTCAGAGTCGGGACATTCACGTCGAGTGGTAGATCTATCAGTTGCACAACGGTGTTCGCGACATGACGAGGATCGAATGTCGGCTCGGGCCTGGTGGTGCCGTCAGCTTGTCTTGCCGAGTGGCCGATTCCGGCTGTCATGTCAGTTGCCGCATTGCCGATGTCGATTTGACTGCAACAGATGTCGAACTCTCGGCCGTCGAGAGAGATCGACTTCGTCAAACCTGACACACCGTGTTTGGTCGCCGTGTAGGCGGCACTGTCGGGCCGGGGCGTGTGAGCGGAGAGCGACCCGTTGTTGATGATCCGGCCTCCTCTCGGATCCTGTGTTTTCATGATACGAATCGCTTCACGCGCACAAAGGAATACGCCGGTGAGATTGGCTGCGACTGTCGCGTTCCACGCTTCAGGATCGATCTCGTCCACACTCCCCGACGGCCCGAATGTCCCTGCGTTGTTGACAAGCACATCGAGTCTGCCGAAACGCTCAGTCACGGATGTGAACAACCGGTGAACCGATTCGGGCGAGGACACATCAGCGGGAATTACCACTGCGCGCTCGTGACCCCCACCTGTCGCTTCCAAGCTCACGCTGTTTCGACCAGCCAATACAACGTGGTGTCCTGCATCGAGTAGACCTCTGGCCATTGCGCGGCCGAGTCCCGACCCTGCACCGGTCACGACCACGACTCGGCCGACACGCTCAGTGATTGTCACCGTGTACCTCCGTTCCACGCCTGCCCACCAGGAAATCGAAATCGACTCCGCGGTCGGCCTGCATCACATGATCCACGAACAGTCGTTGATACCCACTCGTACTCTTTTGTACGCGTGGCGGCAACGCCTCGAGACGCCTGGCCAGCTCGTCGTCGTCGACGAGTACACGCAAGACCCCACGAGCAACATCCAACTCGATCAAATCACCATCCCTGACCGCGCCGAGAGGCCCACCGGCATCCGCTTCGGGCGCAACGTGCAAAACGACTGTGCCGAAGGCTGTTCCGCTCATTCGCGCATCAGAGATCCTGACCATGTCTCGTACACCCCGCTCGAGCAGCCTTCGAGGGAGTGGCAGATTACCTACTTCTGGCATACCCGGAAACCCCTTCGGTCCAGCGCCGGTGAGGACGATGACGTCGTCGGCCTCGATGTCGAGATCCGGCGAGTCGACGCGCGCCGTGAAGTCGTCCATTCCGTGAAACACGACCGCACGGCCCACGTGGCTGAGCAACTCCGGCGACGCCGCAGATGGCTTGATCACTGCACCGTTCGGCGCGAGATTGCCGGTCAATACCGCTATGCCGGCTTGCTCCAGCAACGGTGCCGCCGTGCTACGAATTACGTCGTCGTCCCAAATTGTTTCGCCGGAGTTGTTCTCACCGAGAGTCTTTCCGGTAACCGTGGCGGCATCCAGATGGAGGATGTCTCCGAGCTCGGCGATCACCGCAGGCAGTCCGCCTGCGTAGAAGAAATCCTCCATCAAATAGGTACCCGAAGGCATGAGGTTGACCAGCAGGGGAACGTCACGACTCTGCTCCCCGAAATCGCTGAGCTCGAGGGGAATTTCCAGCCTTCCGGCGATGGCAAGCAAGTGCACCACAGCGTTGGTCGACCCACCGATAGCCGTGTTCACCTTGATCGCATTCTCGAATGAATTTCGGTCGACGACCGAAGACATCGTCAGGTTCTCGGCCACCATCTCCACGATTCTCACGCCGCTGTCGCGTGCAAGTACACGTCGCCGTGAATCCACTGCCGGGATCGCAGCGTTACCGGGGAGCGTGAGGCCCAAAGTCTCGACAAGCGACGCCATCGTCGACGCGGTGCCCATAGTGTTGCAGTGACCGGGCGATCGAGACATAGCCGATTCCGCTGCTCTGAACTCACATTCACTCATGCATCCGGCTCGCACTGCTTCACTCATCTCGAACACCGAGGTTCCAGATCCGACAGTCTTACCTTGATGGCGGCCGTTCAACATGGGCCCACCGGATACGACAATGGTGGGAAGGTCACAACTGGCTGCGCCCATCACCAGCGCCGGGGTGGTTTTGTCGCAGCCGCAGAGCAGTACGACGCCGTCGATCGGATTGGCTCGAATCGACTCCTCCACATCCATGCTGACGAGGTTCCGATAGAGCATCGTGGTGGGGCGGATGATCGTCTCACCCAATGACATCACCGGAAACTCAACTGGAAATCCGCCTGCTTCGATGACTCCCAGTCGCACCTGCTCGGCCAGATCTCTGAAATGAGCGTTGCACGGCGCGAGCTCGGAATACGTGTTACAGATACCGATAACCGGTCGGCCGTCGAACATCCGATCAGGGATACCCTGGTTCTTCATCCACGAGCGGTGGATGAATGCATTGAGATCATTGCCTCCGAACCAATCCTGCGAGCGAAGTGTTCTACTCGTCGGTGTTCTACTCATCCGAACCCTCCAAACCAAGGATTGCCCTTGCCTCCCCAGGTGTTGCAGGCTGCATTCCGAGTCGCTGGACGATGTCGATGATGTTCTCCACCAAACGAACGTTCTCGGCCGGCTCTCCATTCGCGAGAAACGGATAGTCTTCGATTCCCACACGCACGTGCCCTCCGAGCAGGAGTGCATGAGTCAGACCACGCAGTTGATCTGGCCCGCTGATGCTCACGGAGAAGACCGATTTCTCCGGTAGGTGTTCCACCATCTGCTGCAAGATCTGCGGGGAGTACGGCATCGCATTCTGAAAAGTTCGATCAAGTCCCAGTACAAGATTGACGAGGTGCGGGCCAGGCTGCCCTTCGGTCAACGTACGTATCTCCTGGAGCAGATGTGACGGGCTGAAGGCCTCCCACTCAGGTTTGATTCCTAGTTTGCGCATTGACGCTGCCAGTTCGGCGGCACGACTGGGCGGCGTGTCCATCAGTACCTCACCGACCGGTGAGGTCACATAGGCCGTGATGGCATCGAGCGTGCATGTGTCTGCGCCGCCATGCAGGCCCTGGAGCCTCGCGTCCCAGTCCACGATGCGCGCACCGTCACTGCGAACACTCACCATGTCACCGTTGACTCCGCCGCCGGTCGAGTTGTTGATCACGATGTCGCAGCTTTGGCGGACAAGCGTATTCATCTGCCGATAGATTGCGGCATCACAGGTCGCTTGATCGTCCGGTCGTCGAGCATGAAGTGCTGCCACGCTGGCTCCAGCGCTGTGGCAGCGTGCCACATCCGCCGCAATCTGCTCAGGCTGAGTCGGAATGAACGGATTGTCGGCAACAGTGAGGAAGCCACCCGTCGGGGCAACTGTGACGATGACCTTGTCTCGCAGATCGCTCATGCCGGAACGCTCCTGTAGCTGGATGCGGCGAAGAACATGGCAATCGCCGATGCCCCCGGGTCCTCGACGCCCCTGGCGTGTTCTCCCACGTAGGTCGCGCGTCCGCGGCGGGCGAGCATCGCGCGAGTCGATTCGGCGCCGAGCCTCGCAGCCGTGGCCGCAGAGTTCAAGGCAGCGGACAAGGTTGCCCCGCTGACTGCCGCCTCGGTCAATGCGCTGGTTGCGGGGACCATGGCGTCGACCATGGTCTTGTGACCCACCTGGGCATTGCCGAGACGCTGCACCGCAGCTGTCGCCGTACCCAAGGCAGAAGCCAAGTCTGTTGCGGTCACTTCAACTCCAGAGACTGCTCCGATCCGGCCGAACCATAGACCGAGAAGTGGTCCGCTTGTCCCACCGATGTCGAGAAACGCATCCGACGTACGGGCGAACACTTCACCAGGACTGGTCGGCGGGTCGGAACGAAGTCGTTGCACCGCACTTCGCAGGCCCGCCCGCAGATTCATTCCGAAATCGCCGTCTCCGACAAGCCGGTCCAAATCTGTGAGGGAATCGAATTGATCTTCGGCGGCATCGGCAAATCGATCGATCCACGCCCGAGTGTCCCCGACGCTCAACATTGTCATCATGAAACTCTTTTCAGTAGTGCATATTCGAGTTACCAAGCGAGTGCGGGAGTGCGTACCGTTGCATCCCAGAGATCCAGAAACTCCTCGGTCGAACGGAGAAGGGTGATAGAGAGCCCGTGCATATCCAATGCAGTGACGAAAGAACCTGCAATCACACGATCCAAACCGATACCGGCATCCTCGAGGAAAGACTTTAATTCTGCAGTGGCAATGGATAATTCGAGTCCATGGGTTGCCCCTAGCCCATTCACTATCGCTATCACACCGTCCCCGCGCTCAACCCCGACAGCATCGAGGATCGGCTCCGACAACTGCGCCACGAGTTCGGCGGCAGGAACCGTCGGACGCGTCTCACGTCCACGCTCGCCATGGATTCCGATGCCGAACTCCATCTCCCCCGGCGCCAGTTCGAAGGACGGACGATCCTGTCCGGGAGCCGTGCACGAGCGGAAAGCTGCACCCAACGTCGCCGACGCCGCCACCACCCGGCGCCCCAGGTCAGCGATCTCGGAAAGCGCCCAGTGCCGTTCCGCGGCCGCCCCACAAATCTTCTCCACGGCAATTACCGCAGCGGTACCACGACGTCCAGGTCCACCCTCGTCTGCAGTCGTCGTCGCGAGGTCGTCGTCGACCATCACGATCTCCACTTGCCGCTCAGTTCCGAGTAACTCGGCCGCGATCGAGAAATTCAGTTTGTCTCCGGTGTAGTTCTTCACGATGAGAAGTGCACCCCGTCCGGTCTCGACAGCATTGACCGCAGCGCGGATCTGAAAGGCTGTGGGACTGGCGAAGACCGACCCAGGAACCGCGGCGTCCAACATGCCGGATCCGACGAACTCCGCGTGTAACGGCTCATGCCCGGCCCCGCCACCTGAGACCAACACAACTTTGTCTCGGGCGACACCCGCGCGAGTCACAAACAACGGATCTCGGTGGTAGGAGAGCATTTCCGGGTGCAGGATCTGAAGTCCTTCGAGCGCTTCGCGGACTACATCCTCGGGCCGGTTGACCACATGGCCGATCATGACGAACTCTCGGACGCCGACATTGGGCCGACAGGGAAGCGAACCGCAAACGCACTCACACACGTGCGAACGTTGTCACCGACCCGTATCCCAGCCTCCGCTGCAGGCTCGTTGACATACGAAACAGTTCCGTTGTGCCACATATCCATTCCATTGCTGATCTCGGCAGAGTCGTGACTGACCGCTACGCCGGCAAGTCCCGAATCTCCCATGCGGACGATTCCGATGATCCCCGCGTTGTCCTTGCCGATTCCGGCATCGTTCAGCACCGCCAACGCACAGCCCGTCGCAATCGCCATCCGCCCTGACTCTTGACCGCCGTTGGATGCCGCAACGACGATGCGGTCGCGGTCCGTCCGTTCGATCTGCGACATACTGTCCATGACGACAATCTGTCTACCGTTCTCCACACCGACAATGTTCCGAAACATCAGTCGACGCTCCTCTCTATCAGTGCCAGCACTTCTTCGGAAACGCGGCTGCCCACACGCACACCCGCTGCGACTGCAGTCGGATTGGCATACGTCACGATGCCGCACTCCCACACGTCGTTGCCATCTCCAATACGCGAACTCTCGTGTCCGACTGCAATGCCGACGATCTTCTGGGCGTCGATCGCAGCCAAACCTGCGATTCCGGCCTTGTTCTTCCCTATGCCGGCGTCATTGCACACCACAACACGAACCCCGAACCCGACGGCGTACTCTCCAGCACTCGTCCCTCCGTGTGATCCGGTCACGATCACATCACCGGCCTGAGCCGAGGAAGCAAACGCAATCGAATCCATGATCCACACTCTCGTTCCGTTAGAGGAATGAACCAAAGTAGGTTCGGCACCTTCGGTTTCAACTACTCGCATGGACATCCACCCCTAGAATTCGACGTGCCTGATCAGGAGTTGCGGGTTCACGCCCGTACCGCCGAGCGATCGAAACAACTTCGGCGACCAGATCAGGTGTGGAGGGGTATCCCAGTTCTTCGTAGTGGTAGTCACCGGCACCGATTGCTACATGGCCCCCGCGCTTGATCGACTCCTCCGCTGCTGCAAGAACATTGCCTCGGTAGGCCGAGACGATCCACTCCACTGGAAGATCAGCCGGCAGGAGGTCCAGTTGCGCACGTAGCCCTGCTGCTGTCGCCGGATGTGCAGCCGGAAACTCGTCACCACCGAGAATGAAAGCGATCACCAATGGTGACGACGGATTCCGCACCCTTGCGTGGGCGAAGATCGCGCGCGTCCAACTCACGTTGAATGACGTCTGATACGGCACCAGACCCAATTCACTAGCGCGCGAGAGTAATTCGATCTGTGTTCGAGTGTCGTTGACGAAGACCCTGGAATCGGTTGCGAACAAGCCTGTCGTCGCATCGATCAAGTCCATCGCCGCACAGCCCATGTCGACGACCAAGAAGTCCGAACGTCGTTTCGGATCACTTTGGTTCGGGGCAAGATTCGACAGCCGCTCGTCTATCGTGTAGCCGGGAACATTGGCCATCGACGGCGCAAGCAGCAGATTCGATACCGCCCGAACCCGCTCGACGATCTCTCCGTAGGTCGCCGCCGAGTGATCCACGCCGCCGTCCACGGCTCGACCGTGAAAATGCATCAACGACGCCCCCGCATCCTCACAAGCGAGGGCAGTGTCGGCTATTTCGCTGGGCGTCCACGGAATGTGGGGATTGGGTGCGCGCATGGTGTTCTCGTTGACGTGCACTCCGATGATTACCGGTTTCTCCGTTGTACTGGACGTTGCCTCAAGAGTCATGTCGCTCCTTCGGAAGATTCCAACCGGCTGTCATCGACTGACCTCCGTCGACTGTCCACGTCTGACCCGTCACGAAACCGGCGCCGGGACCAGCGACAAAGGTCACGACTTCGGCAATCTCAGCCGGCTCCGCGTAACGGCTCAACGGGATCGATTGCAAGATGGCGCTCTGCATTTCAGGGCTCTGGGCCCGACTTGCAAGCGGTGTCCGCGTCGAACCCGGTGCAACACAATTGACTCGGATCCCCTCGCCGGCGAGCTCGATCGCGAGTTGTGTGGTCAACGCGACCACGCCACCTTTCGATGCGGAATACGCAGCACGGTCTACGCTGCCGCGTAGGCCGGAAACCGAGGCAATTGTCACCACGGATCCGCCGCCATCTGCGGCGAGCAGATCCACGAACTCCCTGGCCACCGCAAACGTGGAAACGAGGTTCAGCTCGAGGGTTCGCCTGAATCGATCGGGTGTGGTGTGCCGGATCGGCGCGTTGTCCGCGGTTCCCGCCGAGGTCACAACCGTGTCGACACGACCGAACAGCTCTTCGGCGACGTCGCGAAGCCGTCGGATGTCTCCCTCATCGGTGACATCCACTCGAACGCCGACCGTCCGTGTATCTGGTTCCGGCGCAGTGTCTCCGGATGTATGCGACAGGTCGGCAGAGATGACATGCCAACCCAAGTCGGCGAATCGTTTGCACGTTGCCAGGCCGATCCCGGATGCGCCACCAGTGACGATCGCTACCTTCCTACTCACGACTACAGCACCTTCCTCATGTCGCGAATGGGATTCGACCCGTCCCACTCCTTCGATGCAGCCTCGACTGCGCGAAACAGATCGCCCTTCCTTCCGCTGACCTCCGAGACTTCGATGACTGTTCCCGGATACGGGCCGTCCTCGTAGTACACGAATCGCTCGTCCGGTGCGCCACTACCGGATCTACCACTCTGCAATTCGACGAGCCCTCGGTTCTTGGATTCCTCCACATATCGATCGAAATCCGTTGTCCAGTAGGCAACATGTTGAAGTCCTTCGAGCCCTCGATCGGCGAACTCGCGAAATGCCGACGGCTCATCGTTGTGTTGTTGAATCAGCTCGATCTGCGCGCTTCCGCTGTGCGCGAGCGCCACACTGAATCGAGGCGCACTCGACTTGCCACGGAAGACGAAGTCGTTCAACGGTTGGTCCTCCACGAAGAAGAAGGGGCCAACGCCGACAACGTCGATCCAATGCTTCAGCGCGCTGTCGATGTCGTTGACCACAAAACCCAATTGGCGCAAAGGCCCGAAGTATCTACTCACGACGTCCTCGTTTGTTCGTTGCCGACGAAACCACGGTCGACGACTGTGATCCTGATAAGTGATGATGTCCTGCGCATGCTCGCCTGAAGAATGAAGAATTCCCGTTGATCGGGAATCTTCCGGGGCCGAGACTCGGCTCAAGCCTGTTCAGGTGCAACCAAGGTTCCGGCGTCGCGCTCCGCCCGGTAATCCAGTGTCAGTTGGTCGTTGGCCTTGTCGGCCTTTCTGGTGATCACCTTGAGCAGCAGCACGATCAATGCTGCCGTCGCCAGCACCGCGGAGTACACCCCGATTGCCGGTGTGAAACTGTTGGTCGCGTCCTTGATCCAGCCGGTGACCTGTGGACCGAAATAGCCTCCGAGGTTACCCATTCCGTTGATGACACCGAAACCTGCCGCCAAGGCAGCGCCGGTAAGGAAGCTCGAAGGCATGGTGATGAAGATGCTCATCGAACTGTAGAGACCGATCCCGGCGATGCAGAATCCGAAGATAGCGACAACCGGTGTGGTGAAGAACAGCGCAGCAATAGCAAATCCGAGTGCTGCGACCGATGCGGCGATGGCGAAGTGCACGGGGCGCTCTCCGGCGCGGTCCGAATGGCGCGTCCACCAGATCATCGGTCCGATCGCAATCAGTGCAGGTAGTGCGGCAACCCATCCGATCTGATTGGTGCTCATCCCGAATTGCGCGTAAATCTGCGGCATCCAAATCTGGAAACCGTTGAGACTGAAGGTGAAACAAATGAACACGGAGATCAACACCAGTACTCGTGGGTGCACGAGTCCCTGGAGGAAGCTGTGCTTACCGACGACCGCTTCGCGCTCTTGCGCCTCGGACTCGAGCGTATCGGTGAGCCAACCGCGTTCTTCCTCGGAGAGGAACTCCGCCTCCGAAGGCTTGTCCCGCAGAACCTTGTAGATCACAAACGCCATGACCACAGCGGGGACGCCGGTGAGAATGAAAACCCATCGCCATCCGGAAAGACCGAGAAAGCCGTCGATAGCCATCAGGTGTGTGGTGATCGGAGTACCCAGGCCGGAGATACAGATGAAGGTCACGATCCACGCCATTGCTTTGCCTCGATCCCGATTCGGGAACCACTTCGAGACGAAGAACAGCATGCCGGGCGAAAAGCCGGCTTCGGCAATACCCAACAGGAATCGTGCTGCCACCAATCCGCTGGCACCCTGAACGAACGCGGTTCCGATGGTGACCACGCCCCACGTGATCATGATTCGTGTGATCCAGCGCCGCGCACCGACCTTTGTGAGGATGTAGTTGCTCGGGGGTTCGCAGATCGTGTAACTCCAGAAATAGATTCCGGCCGCAAACCCGAACATCGAGGCCGATATTCCGAGTTCTTTGTTCATCGTCAATGCTGCAACGCCGATGTTCAATCGGTCGAGATACAGGACGATGTATGCCAATCCGATGACCGGCATGAAGCGGAGCATGACCTTCCGGACGGTCCTGGCCGGAAGGGGAAGTTGCTCGGTGACTGTTCTTTCGTGACGCATGATTCACCTCGTACTCATTCGAACACATCATTGTGATGGCTGACACAGAGACGATGCGGGTCGCGATTCGAACTTCACAGACACGATTCCCGATGATCGGTACTCGATTCGTGAGCAATCGACCAGCCGGGGTGACAAGAAAGCGGAGTGCCTGTCGGTTTCGACAGGCACTCCGTGCGGTGAAACATAGGCGTCCCGAGGGTATTCAGCCAGTCAGCTCGCTCTTGATCTCGTTCTTGAGAACTTTGCCGACCTTGGAGCGAGGTAGATCGTCCCAGACGATGACTTGCTTCGGAGTCTTCACACTTCCGATGCGAGCCTTCACGAAAGCCATCACCTCGGCGCCGTCGATGTCGGCGCCGAGGTGCGGTTGCACCACTGCCACAACGCGTTCGCCCCACTTGTCATCCGGCAACCCGATCACTCCGCAGTCCTGAATCCCCGGATACGCCATGAGCGCCTGCTCCACCTCGACCGAATAGACGTTGAAACCGCCGGTGATGATCATGTCCTTCGCACGGTCGACGATGAACAGGAAATTGTCGTCGTCCAGGTACCCGATATCGCCGGTGTGATGCCAGCCGTGGGCTGACGCTTCCGCGGTTGCGTCGGGGTTCTTGTAATAACCCGCCATCACCAACGAACTGCGAATCACCACCTCACCACGCTCGCCACGTCCGAGCAGCGCGCCTTTGTCATCCATGATCCCGACGGTCACCAGCGGCGACGGTCGACCCGCCGACGAAAGTCGTGACGTTGCGACAGTGCCGTCCGAGCCGAAGTGCTCCTTCGGTGACATCGTCGAGATCATCATGGGGGCTTCACTCTGCCCGAACAGCTGAGCCATGACCGGGCCGATCTTGTCGATCGCCTCCGCGAGTCTGGTCGGGGAGATCGGCGCCGCTCCGTACCAGAAGCATTGCAGCGAGCTGAGATCCGTGGCCGGCAGGGCCTCGTGCTCGAGCAGCATGTAGATGAGCGTCGGCGGCAGGAAGGTGTGAGTCACCTTGTGCTTCTGAACGTTCGCGAGGAAGTACCCGAGATCGGGCTTCGGCATGATCACCACTTCGCCGCCGAGGGCCATGATCGGGAAGCACAGAACACCGGCGGCGTGAGTCAACGGTGCCAGCGCCAGATACACCGGGCGCCCCTCGAACGGATAACTCATCAAAGTGATTGCGGTCATCGTCTCGATGTTGTGCCCGGTCAACATCACTCCCTTTGGCCGTCCAGTTGTACCACCGGTGCCGACCAGCATGGTGACGTCGTCGGGCGCCGCGGCGTCGAGTTCTTCTTCCCCGAGCCAGCTTTCGAGGGACTGTGCCGAGTCCCATTCGCCGTCGATGCAGACGAGCGTCACCAACTGGGGAAGCGCATCCTTGATCTGGTCGACTAGCGGCGCATAGGACTTCTGGAAGAACAGAGCGCGACAATCGAACAAATCCAACAGGTCTCGGTTTTCCGCAGCTTCGTTGCGAGGGTTGATCGGGCACCAGACGCCGCCGGCCCGGCTTATTCCGAATACGCACGAGAACGAGATCGGATCATTGCCGGACAGAATCGCGACCTTTTCGCCCGGCGCGATGCCCGAAGCCGCGAGCGAAGCTGCGAAGCGTCGGCTGAACTGTTGCACCTCGCCGTAGGAGAGAGTGCGCTCCCCCATCGTCAAACACGGTGCGGTGGAACCAAGAGAGGCTCCCTTGTCGAGATAGTCGGTCAAACGCATGGGGAGCCTCCAGGGCGGGGCTCCCGGCGCGCTACACGCCGGGAGCCGTGAACATGATGACGAGGGCGACGAGTTAGGCGTTGATGGTTACTTCCGGCTCCAGAGCCAGCCCGAAACTACGTAGCGCGCCGAGCAGTTCGCGATGGCCGAACGCCTGGCAAGCCGAGGCAAGCCCGGTCCGCTTCGGCGCCTGCTGGAGCAGAGAATGCGCTGCATAGGCGTGCAGGAGGCCCGTCTGCTTGTAGTTGCAGTTTCCGTGGATCACGACGTGCGAGCGACCCAGCGGGCCCGACGCGTAGACGGAGTCGAGTGAGGTGTTGATGCGCGGATTTTCACGAGGGGGCATACCGGCCTGAACCGATCCGGCGATCTCGGCCAAGGCGGCTTCCTGCTCGTCGGCGGGCAGGGTCTTGATCTGCTCCTCCACGATCTTCTGCGTCGCGACAACGCCTTCCATCACGGTGCGGTCGAACACTCCGCCCGCAGCCTTGACGTTGGAAACTCGCGGATCGTTCTTGAACCACACCGGGTGGCATGTTCCGCCCCACGGCAATGCAAGCGCAGTTTCGTGCTGGCCCGGAACGACGACGTCGAAAGTCTGGCCGGGCGCCCACTGCACGTACTTGTTCTGCTCGAGGTAGTACCAGTTCGCCTTGAGGATGGTGAAGATCGTCTGAGTGGACGCGTAGGTGGGAAATCCCTTCCACAGCACGAGGATGTCGAGCGTATCGAGGCCCGGCGTTTCCAGTGCGATATTGGCCGCGATCTCACCGGTGGTGTACATCTGCGCGATACCGGGCGAGAGGAGCAGGCCCTTCTCCTGGTACTTGTCGCTGAACTTCTCCTGGACGTCGAGTACCCAGTCCTGCTCACCGGTTGTGTCCATGTAGTGGCAACCGGCATTCAACGCGGCCTCGACGACGGTGCCGCCGAGCTTGATGAACGGGCCGACCATATTACTGACAACCTGTGCACCGGTGAACAGTTCGGTGAGCGCCTCGACGGTGTGCTCGACCTCGACGACCTCGTGATCGACGGTGTCTAATCCGGGGATCTTATCGAGGACCTCTTGGATGCGAGCGGCGTCGCGGCCGGCTGCGATGAACGGGATGTTGAACTCGCGCAGGTATTCACACACCAGACGGCCGGTGTACCCGGAGACGCCGTAAACGATGACGGGCTTCTTTTCGGACATGTTCGTGGAACCTTTCGAAGACGTGAGAAGGGTGTACGTACGAATGAAGGGCGAGTTACATGCCCATGCCACCGTCGACCGGTAGGCCGATTCCGGTGATGAATCGCGCGGCGTCGGAGGACAAGAACACAACGGCGTCAGCCATGTCGTTCACTTCACCGAGGCGGCCGAGCGGGGTGAGGCCGATGACGTCTCCGACTGCTGCTTCGGCGCTGGGCCAGAGACCGAGCTTCTCCATGTCCGCCGCGAGTCCGAGACCCATCTCCGTGGCGACAAGACCCGGGTAGATGCAGTTGACGCGGACTCCGTAGCCGAGCTTGCCCGACTCGGCGGCGGCAACTCTGGTGAAGCGATCGACCGCGGACTTGGTCGCGGAGTATCCACTGATCCCGGGAAACGGAATGGTTGCGGCCACTGAAGAGATGTTGATGACGGAACCGCCGGTTCCGGCTACGCCACCCGGACGCATGCTGCGCAGTCCGTGTTTGGTTCCGAGCGCTGTTCCGAGGATGTTGACCTCACACATACGGCGGATGTCGTTCGGATCGAGGTCGACCACCAGCGAGGAAATCTCGATGCCTGCGTTGTTGACGAGGATGTCGAAGCCGCCGAGGGTCTCCGCGGTGGCGGCGACTGCCTCTTCCCAGTTGGCATCGTCGGTGACGTCCAGCTTTACGAAGCCGGTTTTGACTCCGCCCGAACCAACAGCCTCTGCGGTGGCACGACCCTCGTCTTCGAGAACGTCGCCGATCATCACTGACGCCCCCGCCTTCGCCAACGCCTCAGCCATTCCGGCTCCGAGCCCCTTGGCACCACCTGTGACCAGTGCTTTTCGTCCCTCGAGATCAAACACGCTCATTTTCGACTGCCTCCATGACTGAAACGACTCTCGCGATGCCACCGTTCACAGCGACGCTGCCAAGTGGTGTGAGTCACAGAGTATTCAACTTTGGACGAGTGTCAAGAGAAATCTTGACGACTGTCAAGATTTTGTTACACACTCGTCAAAGACCAGGGGTTACACTGATTCGGACGCGGTGATCGTGCCGCTGTGGAAACCGCAGGGAACAGGACGTGCCATCGTGACCACGACAGTCGAGAAGCCTAGTGAGGCAGGGAAAAAGGCTGCACCTAGCTCACCGGGCCAGCAGTCCGACTCCGCGAAGCGGTCCGACTCCGCCAAGCGGTCCAACGCAGACAAGGTGTCGCGTCGCCAGGTCGACAAATTCTCCGAGCGACGTGATCAACTCGCCGAGGCCGCACTGCAAACCCTGGCCGAATTGGGCTACGCACGCACGAGCCTGCGCGAAATCGCCCAGAATTCGGAGTTCTCCCACGGCGTCCTGCACTACTACTTCAGCGACAAGGTCGATCTCATCACCCACTGCGTGCGCCACTACAAGTCACGCTGCGTCACCCGCTACGACGGCATCGTCGCCACCGCGAAGACACCGGAGGAACTGAAAACCGGTTTCGGCGCACTGCTCGCCGAGACCATGATCGAAGAACCCACGATGCACCGCCTCTGGTACGACCTGCGCGCGCAGTCGATGTTCGAGGAGTCGTTCCGAGCCGACGTCGCCGCGATCGACGAGAGTCTCGAAAACATGATCTGGCGCATTGTTTCTCGCTACGCCGAGCTTCTCGACGTAGAGGCATCGGTCACCTCGGCGGCGATGTACGCAATCTTCGACGGCCTGTTCCAGCAGAGCCTGCTGCGCCATCTGTCCGGCGATCAGACTGCCGCAAACTATCTTTCGGAGAGCGTCCAGCAGATGCTGCCTCTGGTAGTGCCCACTCCCTGATCAGCGAGCAGCGATGCCTTCCGCGACGTACCTGGCTCCGCGATCGAATTCTCCGACCACGTCGTAATCGGCGTCTTGCCGCCAGAAGCGGACCAACGCTCCGTACGTACCACCGATCATCTGTGCGAGAAAGAGCGGCGGGTAGTCCGATCTCACTTCGCCGGCTTCGATACCGGCAGTGACGATCCGCAGAAGTTCCACGTGGAACCGATGATCGTGGGCCGCCCCCGCTCCGGAGGAGGCGAAGTCGCGCTCGAGTTCTGCAGTCACCATGCGCAGATAGCGCGGGTGCATGATCGCTTGCTGCGCAAAGTCCTGAAAAATCCGGGAGATCCGATCAGAAGTCGGCATCGGCGATTCCATGAGCTGATCCACCAGTGCCGCAAGCTGATCGAGATGATCACTGTGCAACGCCTCGAGAACCGAGTCCTTGCCCTGGAAGTAATTGAAGAAGGTGGCTCGCGACACCTCGGCTCGCTCGGCGATGTCGTCGACGGTCGTGCTGGCGAAACCCTGCGCCGAGAACAGAATTCGAGCAGCCGAGAGCAACCTGTCGTTGGTGTCGCGCTTGTTCTGTTCTCGTTTGGAAATCACGTCGACCTGCCCTTCTCCGCCTCAGAACACAGTCTTCGCCACAGTCCGGAATGTGTCCAATGTCCGTCCCGTCAGGTGACGCACCTCCGCCTCCGATAGGTGGACTACAGTCCAATTATGTCGACTGTTTCCACCGAACGCCATGACCGCGTTCTCATCGTCAGGATCGAACGCGAAGAACGCCGTAACGCGATCAACCGTGAGACTGCCGAGGGAATCGAAGCCGCGCTGAATCTTCTCGACGACGACCCTGATCTGTGGGTCGGCATCATCACCGGAACCCCCAATATCTTTTGCGCCGGAACCGATATCCGAGAGCGGGCCGACCTTCGCATGCCTCGCGGCGGTGAGTACGGCGTCATTCGGCGCCGGCGGAACAAGCCCCTGATCGCTGCAGTCGAGGGCTACGCGCTTGGTGGCGGTTTCGAAATCGCACTGGCCTGCGATCTGATCGTCGCCTCTGCCACAGCGCAATTCGGCCTTCCCGAAACCAAACGCGGTCTGGTTGCGACGTCCGGCGCACTCTTTCGGGCTCCTCGCGCGCTTCCGATCAACGTCGCCCGTGAACTCTTGATCACCGGCCGCACACTCGATCCCGAACGGGCAAAGGACCTCGGCGTCGTCAATGCAGTCACTGCCCCTGGTAAGGCACTCGACGAGGCACTGGTGATGGCAGCGGAGATCTGCGAGTCCTCCCCCACCTCCGTGAGTCTGAGTCTGAAGGCCATCGAGGCTCTCTACGCCGACGCCGACGCCGACGGATGGAAGGTCACCGACGACGCCAAGGACGCAGTGTTGCGCTCTCCGGACATCGCCGAAGGACTCGACGCTTTCGCCAATCGTCGGACACCCCGGTGGAGCGGACTGCCGCCCGCATGACAGACCACAATCCGAGACAGATTTCCTATACGTCTGGTCGGAAAGGGTATGAACCGGTTACAGTCTCTCCTGTGACGGGAATCGGCGCATACGAGACGGGCACGCTGCTGACGCGGCGGCGCCATGTCGACTTTGCGCATGTCTGTACATCCGGGTGTCCGATCTACTGATCGGACCTACGACGTGAGCGCCGCTCACGTCGATACTCGTATGTACACCCAGATCAGGGGACATTTCTGTCATGACCACCGCCTCCATCTCACACCTGAGTTCCGTCGTAGCAGCCAACGCCGACGCCATCGACAAAGACGCGAGCAAAGCGCACGTCGTCTTCAAGGCTTCCGCCCAGGCGCACGACGCCGTTGCCAGCACTATTTCTCTCGGTAAGTACAGCGTCGAGGTCGACGAGCCGCCGGCCCTCGGCGGCGAGAACACCGCAGCCAATCCTGTCGAGTACTACCTTGCTTCCCTGCTCTCCTGCCAGGTGGTCACCTACCGCGTCTGGGCGGACAAACTCGGTATCGCTCTCGACGACATCTCGGCCAGAGCCGAAGGTGACCTCGACGTTCGTGGATTCTTCGGCTTCGACGACGCCGTCCGTCCGGGATTCTCCGAGGTCCGCGTGGTCGTCACCCTGACCGGCCCCGAAACCCGCGAGCGCTACCTGGAACTGCAGGAAACGGTCGACGCCCACTGCCCCGTACTCGATCTCACCCGCAATCCCGTCCCAGTGCACACAGTCGTCGAAACCGCCTGACCCGCACCAACCCACCTTCACCACGGAGTATGAATTCATGAGCGAGAACACCCCCGTCGATACCGATCCGACCGCCGATTGGTCGTTCGAAACCAAGCAGGTCCACGCCGGACAGGGCCCGGACAGCGCTACCAACGCTCGGGCGCTTCCGATCTACCAGACCACCAGCTACGTCTTCGACAACACCGACCATGCGGCGGCGCTCTTCGGCCTCGCCGAGCCGGGCAACATCTACACCCGCATCATGAACCCGACGCAGGACGCCGTCGAGCAGCGCATCGCCGCCCTCGAAGGCGGAGTCGCGGCTCTGCTGGTTGCGTCCGGTCAGGCCGCCGAATCCTTCGCGATCCTCAACCTCGCCGAGGCCGGGGACCACATCGTCTCAAGCCCTCGCCTGTACGGCGGCACGTACAACCTCTTCCACTACACGCTGCCCAAGCTCGGTATCACCGTCGACTTCGTCGAGGACCCGGACAACCTCGATCACTGGCGTGAGGCAATCCGTCCGAACACCAAGGCGTTCTACGGCGAAACCATCTCCAACCCCAAGAACGACGTGTTCGACATCCCCGGCATCAGCGCAGTCGCCCATGAGCACGGCATCCCACTGATCGTGGACAACACGGTCGCAACTCCGTATCTCATTCAGCCGCTGAAGCACGGCGCCGACATCGTCGTCCACTCCGCCACCAAATACCTCGGCGGACACGGCACCGCGATCGCCGGCGTCATCGTCGACGGTGGCACCTTCGACTGGACCCAGGGACGCCACACCAACTTCACGACCCCCGACCCCAGCTACCACGGCGTCACCTTCGCCGATCTCGGTGCACCCGCCTACGCCCTCAAGGCACGCGTTCAGCTTCTGCGCGACCTCGGCTCGGCCATCGCACCGTTCAACGCCTTCCTCATCTCGCAGGGTATCGAGACACTGAGCCTGCGCATCGAGCGCCACGTGTCCAACGCCCAGAAGGTCGCGGAATTCCTCGAGGGCCGCGCCGAGGTCACGTCGGTCGCGTACGCCGGACTGGAATCCTCGCCCTGGCACGAGCGCGGAAAGCAGCTGGCTCCCAAGGGAACCGGCGCCATCGTCGCGTTCGAGCTCGCCGGTGGAGTCGACGCAGGCAAGAAGTTCGTCAACGCACTGACGTTGCACAGCCACGTCGCCAACATCGGTGACGTTCGCTCACTCGTCATCCACCCCGCGTCGACGACGCACTCGCAGCTCACCCCCGAGGAGCAGCTCGCTTCGGGCGTCACCCCGGGGCTCGTCCGCCTTGCGGTCGGCATCGAAGGGATCGACGACATTCTCGCCGACCTCGAAACCGGTTTGGCCGCAGCAGCTTCCTGATCTATCGCACGAAAAAGCTCGGCCCCGATATGCATTGGGACCGAGCTTTTTCGTTGCGTAAGAGCTAGCTCTTGGGAGTGAACGCGGCCAGCGGTTCACTCTCGGACCAGTCATGGCCCCAGTAGCTGTCGGCCGTGATTTCCTCAGCGGTGTAGAAGGCTTCGTCGACAAGCATGCCTTCGCAACCGAACTCCAGATCCCATCCACCCGGTGCGCGCACGTAGAACGACACCATCTTGTCGTTCGTGTGGCGACCCAACGTCGAGGAGATCGAGAAGCCGAGCTTGGCAACACGATCGAGAGCCTGACCGACGGCGTCGAGAGTCTCGGCTTCCATCATCAGGTGCACGAGACCGGGCTCGTCAACCGGCGGCGCCGGGCACAACGCCAGGCTGTGGTGGCGCTGGTTGACACCCATGAAGCGAACGCGGCGAGCCGGCGGCGGCGCATCGATACCGCCGAGACGGATGGAACCGCGCGGGAGGAATCCGAGCACCTCGGTGTAGAAGGTGTATGCCTCGTCGAAACGCGTAACCGGAAGCACCACATGGCCGAGGCCCTGATCGCCGGTGACGAAACGGCCGCCGTGCGGGGTGACCAACGGGCTGTGGTCGAGTACCGGTCCGAAGAAGACCTCGACTCGGTTACCGTTGGGATCGTCGAATGCGATGACCTGCTCGGCATCGCGGTAGCTGGCGTCGACCTCGGAAAGAACCTCGACCTCGACTCCGGCCTTCTCCACTGCTTCACGAACACGCTGGAGCGCGAACTGATCTCGCACTTCCCAGCCCACTGCGAGAGCCTTGTCCGTCTCACCGGGCAGGACGATCAGTCGCGCACGACGCTCGTCCAGGCGCAAGTAGAGGCCGTCGGCTTCCGGGCCACTACCGACCGCGAGGCCGAGTCCGTCGACCACGAGCTCGCGCCAGCGAGCCACGTCCTGCGTTTGGATCCTGAGATACCCCAGGCCCCGAATTTCAGTCATGCCTAACCGTCCTTGCTTCGAAAGTATTTGTGGGACTAGATCATCGAGCGGTGGATACCCTGCGGTTCGCCGCCGAGCTGCGAGAGCGTCGACGCATGGAAGATGGAGCCAGGCACATGAATCGCATGCGCGAGACCGGCATGAGCGTCACGCCAGAACCGCTGCATCGGCGTGTTCAACTGCAAAGCCCCACCACCGGAACGAGCAAAGATCTCGTCCACCGCACGCACCGCCCGCCACGCCGCAGCAGTCTGCGTACGCCGACCGATCGCACGAAGCTCGAACGAAACTTCCTGCCCCTTCTCCGTCATGTCCCAGAAACGATCCACCGTCTCCAAGATCGCAGCCCGAGAAGCAGCGATCTCGGCCGCCGCCTCACCGATCGCGAACAGCACGTACGGATCTTCCTTGATCGGAACACCACTGACCGTCACACGCTCACGCTGCGCCGCCATGTTGCACGCCAACGCACCTTCGGCGATACCGATCAACGACGAGGTGATCCCCAACGGGAAAATGCACGAGAACGGGAACTTGTACAACGTCTCCGTACGGCCCGCTTCCTTCCACGCCGTCCCGTCGTACACCTTTCCGGCGTCGATCGTGCGGTACGTCGGCAGGAATGCGTCCTTGACGATCAGATCCTTCGACCCGGTTCCGCGTAGGCCCACGACATTCCAGCTGTCCTGGTCGATGTCGTAATCCGAACGCGGCAACAGCACGTGCAGGTGCTTCGGCGGCATCAACGGCTTGCCGGACTCGTCACCGACCATCGCACCGATCATGATCCAGTCACAATGATCGGTACCCGAGGAGAACGACCAGCGACCGTTGAGGATGTACCCACCCTCGACCGGCCTCGCCACACCCATCGGCGCATACGGCGACGCCATCCACGTATCGGGATCGGTTCCCCACACCTCTTCCTGAGCCTTGCGGTCGAAGAACGCAAGCTCCCACGGATGCACACCGACGATGCCGCTGACCCAGCCCGTGGCACCGTCCATCGCGCCGATAGCCATTGCCGTCTCGGCGAATTCACGCGGATGCGCCTCGAGGCCACCGAACTCCTTCGGCTGGAACATCCGGATGACGCCGGAGTCGCGCAAGCGCTTCGCGCTGCCGTCCGTCAAGCGCATCAGCTTGTCGCCCTCGACTCCGTCGGCGCGGATCTCGTCGGCGAACTGTGAGATGTTGTCCAGAACCTGACCCATGATTTTTCCGGCTTTCTGGTTTCGCTACCCGGCGAGTGCCTGGGCAGAATGAAAATCTGTTGGTGAAACGGTGGCAGGTAGCCCACCGAAGTGCAGAAACGCTTCCCGGTGAGTGGGAGCACCCCTGTGCGCCTTTTTGGTAGTGGGGGCTACCAAAAAGGCGCACGGGCCTTACTTGCCTTCTGGACGCGTCAGAAATGCCAGAACGGACGCGACCCAGGCGTCGCGAGCTTCGATCATCGTCCAGTGTCCGCAGTTGGGGAAGATGTGAACTTCGCCGTTGGGGATGTCGCGCATCGGCAGAATCGCCATGTCCACGGGGCTGACGCGGTCATCGCGTCCCCAGGTCAACAGCGTCGGCGCCTTGATCTTGTTCAGCTGCGCCCAGTACGGCACGGCGGTCGACGCAGCGGCAGCCGCGCCCATGGCGGCCATGGCCTTGCTGCTGTACATACGACGGGCGATCTCGAGCGTCGTCGGCTCGGTGGCCAGGGCCCAACGCTCTTCGATGAGCTGCTCGGTGACGACGGCGCGGTCGAAGACCATCGAATGCAACCAGCGGACCAGAGCTTCGCGGGTGGGGTTGTCGGTGAACTCCATGAGGAGTTTGATGCCTTCACCGGGGCCTGGCGAGAAGGTGTTCTTTCCCATGCCGCCGATGGTGACGAGCTTGCTCACCCGGTGCGGCTCGTCGATCGCGACCTTGGTGGCGACGATGCCGCCCATGGAGTTACCGATCATGTGGACCGGGCCGAGGCCGAGGCCGTCGAGGAACATCCCGACCGACGCCTGCGCCATCATCATCGGATGGTCGGGGCCGGGATCGCTGACGCCGAATCCGGGAAACTCGAGAACGTAGCAGTGGAAGTGCTCCGCGAAGTCCGCGAGAACGCCGCGGTAGTTACGCCAACCGGTGACGCCGGGGCCCGATCCGTGCAGCAGCAGGAGCGGCGGGCCGTCGCCGGCTTCGTGGTACCGGAGCACACCGAGATCGGTCTGCAGTTCCTTCAGAGTTCCCTCGTAGCTCAGTTCAGTCGTCATGGTCCGAACGGTGCCATCAGTACCGCTGAGCTGCTATGACTCGTCCCGATCAGCGAGACAAGTCGATCAAAATACGTCAGATCCAGTGGTCGGACGACGCTGCCAGCAGGCGATCCATCGTCTCCGCCGAGAACGTATTGGTCGGAACGGGAGGCGTTTTGCGGCCGCGGCGAGGAGCACCCAGTTCGGGGTACAGCGTCCGTGAGACCTCGCGAGCCGCGTCGACGACCAGCGGAGCAACTCGCTCGAGCTGAGCGGTCCGCATGTCACCACACAACGCGATGCTGCCGACGGGACCCTCGTGTCCGCGAATTGCCGAAGCCACACAAGCGACTCCACGCGCTGACTCCCCTCGTTCGAAGGCCAGTCCCCGACGCTGACGGATGCGGTTCAGTTCCTGGTGGAGCACAGCGACGTCGGTGATCGTGTTCTCGGTACAGCGGGGAAGAGAAGACCCGAACAGAGCGTCGACGCGCTCGGGGTCGATCCACGCCAGCATCGCCTTGCCACCAGCCGTCGAATGAGCGAGCACTCTGCCGCCGACGCGGGACGGGAGCGCCGCGGCGAATCGTCCGCCGACCTTGTCGAGATAGACGCTCTCGCGTCCGTCGAGCACCGATAGGTGAACGACCATGCCGGTCTGCAGGTGCAGTTCGTGCAGAAGCGGTGCAGCGGCTTCGCGGATCTGGCTGTGGCCGCCGTCGCCACCACCGAGGCCGAGCGCACGACGCCCGAGGCAGTAGCCGAACGATGCGTGATCGACCCAGTCCAGCTTGACCAGCTGATCGAGAATGCGGTGGACCGTGGAGCGCGGCAACTGAGTACGGCACGCGACCTCTTCCAGCGTCAGCCGCGCGGCGCGGCCGTCGAAGGCGTCGAGAATCAGTGTCATCCGCTCGACCATCGACGGCGGCAGATCCTTCTTGGGTTGCCCACCGGCAGTCTGGACGGTGGACAGTGTGTCGTTCATGTCAACAATGGTCATGGACGCCTCCCGAAAACTGGAATTGATTCTACCGACTATAACCCAGGTCACAGTTTCTGGAAAGTGAATCGATCTTTTCGATCCCGATCAGCGGTAATTCACCTGCCGCTGGGCGAGTGGGGACGCTATAAACGCCCGATGCACCTGGGAATCGTCACGCCGGTCCTGATTCAGCACCCGAGCACGCGCTCGGAGTGGGAGGCAAGTGCTGACATCGGCGAGATCGCCACAGTGGCCGCCACGGCGGATCGACTCGGTTTCCATCATCTGACCTGCAGTGAACACGTGGCGGTCCCCGAGGAGATTGCCGCCGAGCGCGGCGGAACCTACTGGGATCCGCTCGCCACCCTTGGTTTTCTCGCCGCGCGTACATCACGAATCCTGCTGGCGACCCAGGTGCTGGTGTTGGGCTACCACCACCCCCTCGAGATCGCCAAGCGTTACGGAACGCTTGATCGCGTCAGCAATGGACGCCTGATACTCGGCCTCGGGGTGGGGACTCTGAAACAAGAATTCGATCTCATAAATGCTCCATTTGCCGACCGAGGAGCGCGCGCTGACGATGCCTTGGCCGCACTTCGGGCATCACTGTCGACGCCGACTCCGGAGTATCACGGCGAGTTCTACGACTACTCCGGATTTGTCGTCGAACCCCACGCCGTCCAGAAACGGGTGCCGCTGTGGATCGGCGGCCGGACCAAGAGATCGCTGCGCCGGGCCACCACACACGGCGACGGGTGGGTGCCGTTCGGGCTGCGATTCTCCGAACTGAAGGAAATGCTCGATGCCACGACGCTCCCCGACGGATTCGACGTGGTGCTTCCCGCCGGTGCGCCGCTCGATCCTCTCGGCAATCGCGAATCCACCCTTCGCGCCTTGACTCGCGTCCGTGACGCCGGGGCGACCATCGCCAGCTGCTCGGTCGGCGCTCGAAGCGTCGAGCACTACTGCGAACAACTCGAAGAACTTCACCGAATCGCCCTCGCCGAGGGCTTTTCTTTCACCACTTCCTGATTCCCCGACAATTCAATGCAAAGGACGTACCGATGACCGACTCG
Organism: Rhodococcus sp. T9N; assembly: GCF_024436645.1. NCBI lineage: Bacteria > Bacillati > Actinomycetota > Actinomycetes > Mycobacteriales > Nocardiaceae > Rhodococcus > Rhodococcus sp. T9N. The sequence continues at coordinate 143,889 of NZ_JAMSKS010000005.1, forward strand.
ACCGCCCTGATCGAATCCCTGCTCGCCCGAGTGGAATTGCTCGAGGACAAGCTCGCGATCACCGAACTGCTGACCACATACAGCCCTGCCGTCGACAGCGGATCAGCCGACGAGGTCGCGAACCTGTGGCTCGAGGACGGCGTCTACGACGTCGATACAGGTGCGATGCACGGCCGCGGCGAACTGCGCGCGATGGTTCACAGCGCCTCACACCAGAACTGGATCATGAACGGCGCGGCCCACATGATGACACCCGCCCACATCCGCATCGACGGCAACAAGGCCGTCGCGACCTGCCATTCGCAGTTGGTCATCAAAGATCCCGAGAACCCGACGGGATTCAAGGTCCTCCGCATCACCGCAAACCGTTGGGAACTGATCAAGACGGACGGCGAGTGGAAGGTCGAACTGCGTACCAACGCCCTCCTCGACGGCCGACCCGAGGCTCGCGCTCTCCTGGCTGCCGGCGTGACGGCCTAACCGGCCTGTGCGCGGTTAGGGACCCTCTGCGGTCGGTAACCGCGCACAGCTGTTGAAAGTTCGGCTCCCCGAACTCTATAGTTCACTTATTCGAACCAACAGGTCCGAGTATGTGTGACCAGGAGACCGATGAGCACCAGTACGCAAGAGCCGACGACTCCGCGCCGACGACCCACGGGGAGATCCATCGCCCTGCTCGGTCCGGCGTTCGTCGCGGCAATCGCGTACGTCGATCCGGGCAACGTCGCCGCCAACCTCACCGCCGGCGCCAAGTACGGCTACCTCCTCATCTGGGTACTCGTACTCGCCAACGCGATGGCCGTCCTCGTGCAGTATCTGTCCGCGAAACTCGGTCTCGTCTCCGGCAGATCCCTGCCCGAAATGCTGGGTCAGCGCCTGCGTAAGAACAACCGCCGCGCGTTCTGGCTCCAGGCCGAGATGATGGCGATCGCGACCGACGTCGCCGAAGTCATCGGCGGCGCCATCGCACTCAACCTGCTCTTCAACATCCCGCTCTTCCTCGGCGGACTGATCACCGGATGCGTGTCGATGGTCATCCTGACGATCCAAAGTCGGCGCGGACAGCGCACTTTCGAGTTCGTGGTCATGGGATTGCTGGCCATCATCACCATCGGCTTCCTGACCGGGCTCGCCTTCACCGACGTCTCCGGCAGCGAGGCCGTCGCCGGACTGGTCCCCCGCTTCGAAGGAACCGAGACCGTACTGCTCGCCGCCAGCATGCTCGGAGCAACGGTCATGCCGCACGCGATCTACCTTCACTCCGCATTGGCACGTGATCGCCACGGCCACATCAAACCCGGCCCACGGTTGCAGCGATTACTCAAAGTCACCCGTTGGGATGTCGTTGTCGCGTTGATCATCGCCGGTGGCGTGAACATCGGCATGCTGCTGCTGGCCGCTTCGGCGCTGCGCGGAGTACCCGGCACCGACACCATCGACGGCGCGCATGCCGCGATCGAGAATTCGCTCGGCCCGGGCGTAGCCGTGGTGTTCGCGATCGGCCTCCTCGCCTCCGGACTCGCGTCGACCTCCGTGGGATGCGCGGCCGGCGCCGAGATCATGCATGGTCTTCTGGCCATTCGGATTCCGGTGATCACACGCCGGATCGTCACGCTCATCCCGGCACTGATCGTGCTCGGACTCGGCGTCGACCCGACGCTGGCGCTCGTGCTCAGCCAAGTGGTCTTGAGCCTGTGCATCCCCTTCGCGATCATCCCGCTGGTGCGAATGACCTCGGACCCCGAACTCATGGGCGACGCGCGCAATGCCCCGCTCACGACCGTCGCGGCGTGGATTGCGGCGGGCTTGATCGTTGCACTCAACGTCGCTCTGCTGGTTCTGACGGTGACAGGCTAGAGCACCGGAGCCACCCAACGCGTCCCTCACAAACGCGCTGGACGGCTCCGGCCGGACTAGGAGACTTGCTCGGCGAGAGTGGCCTTGGCCCAGCGATAGTCGGCCTTTCCGCTGGGAGAACGCCTGATCGACGGAACGTTCATGACGGTGCGCGGCACTTTGTACCGAGCGACCTGCGACGCGCAATGCTCACCGATCTCGGCAGCGTCCGGGACGTCGAAGCCTTCGCGGGTCGTGATGACCGCAGCGACGCGCTCACCGAACTTCGCATCCGGAATTCCCGCGACCAAAGCGTCGAGCACCGCCGGGTGACTCTTGAGCGCCTGCTCGACCTCTTCCGGATACACCTTCTCCCCGCCGGTGTTGATGCACTGAGAACCACGTCCCAGCAAGACGATCGAGCCGTCGGCTTCCACGCGTCCGACGTCGCCGAGCACCGACATCCGCACCCCGTCGATCACCGGGAACGTAGCCGCGGTCTTGACCGGATCATTGAAGTAGCCGACCGGCACGTGACCGCTGCGAGCGATGTAGCCGGTCTCGGGCGATCCCGGCTCCAGCGGCCGCATCCTTTCGTCCACGACGCGGGTCTCGTCGCGAGCGGCGATGCGCATCAGGCCGTCTTCGCCGATCTCCAGATTGCCGTCGACGCCCGACTCCGAGGAGCCGAATCCGTCGCGGATCACCAGGTTCGGAAGCATCGACTTGAGCTGCTCCCGCAGTGAGAGCGAGAACAAGGCTCCGCCGGACGAGACCATTCCGACCGTGCTGAGGTCGTAATCTGCTGCGTTTGCTGCCAATTCGTCTGCGAGCGGACGTGCCATCGCGTCTCCGACGACGGTGATGGAGACGGCCTTCTCACTTCCGGCGAGCTGGAGCGTCGTCTTCGCGTCGAACCGCGCCATGAGAATTGCGTTGGCGCCCATGAAGAATCCGGTGAACAGCGAGTACGACGCCGCACCGTGCATCAGGGGTGCGGTACTGAGCATGTTCATCGCGGGGACGTTCGGCACCGCGGCGAACAGAGCCTCAGCGGTCGTGTGCGGCGGACCGAACGGATTTCCGCCGGTGAGCGCCGCGAAGTAGAAGTCTTCATGACGCCACATGACGCCCTTGGGCATCCCTGTCGTGCCGCCGGTGTAGATGACGAAGAGGTCGTCGTTGCTGCGGGGCGCGAAGTCACGAGTGGCGGCCTGCTCCGCGGCAGCGTCGGCAAATCGAACGACGTCGACGCCTTCGATATCGCGGACGGCTGACTCGCCGACGACAACGACGTGCTTGATGCCGGGCGCGGCCGGGAGAACCGTCTCCACGACGGAAACGAACTCCTCGTCCACGATCAGTGCCACCGACTGCGAATCGTTGTACAGATAGGTCAGTTCGGCGTCGACGTAGCGATAGTTGACGTTGATCGGGACCGCACGAATCTTGAGGCAGCCGAGCAAACTCTCGACGAACTCGATGCTGTTGCGCATGTGCAGAGCAACGTGATCGCCGGGCCCGACACCGACGCTCGCCAGGTGGCGGGCGATGCGATTCGAGCCCTCGTCCAGCTCGACGTAGGTGCGACGACGACCATCGCACACGAGCGCCGTGCGGTCCGGAATCAGATCCGAGATGCCCTCGTACAGATCTGCCAAATTCAGTGACACTGCTGGTGCCTTCCTTGATGTCCGGCCCGGTGAATTCGGGGCCGACCGTACTGCGTTTTCGGTGGGAACTATCCGACCCTGGAGCCGACGAATGCGGCCGAGAACTGAGCGGATCGGTGGTGACGCAAACGCGTACGCGGTGGGATCGCCGCGTCGCCCCAAGGTGGCATGCAGCGCTCGTGACCCAGATCACCGCTCCCGCTGAGTGAGACTCCTCCTCAGTCGGCCAAACTTCTGTTCAAAACTAGAACTAATTCTGATTTCGCTCGAATGATTTTTTCGGAACGACTACCGAACTCTCGACTTCAAATTAGAATGAATACTAATTTTGCTATACCTACCCGCCAGACCGGATCGAAGGAGCACGACATGACGCAATCACTGAGCTTGGAAGGCAAAGTTGCCGCCGTCACCGGCGCCGGCGCCGGCCTGGGTCGCGCCGAAGCACTCGGACTCGCGGCTGCCGGTGCAGCCGTCATCGTCAACGACATGGGTGCAGCGGCCAACGACGTGGTCGACGAGATCAAGGCCGCAGGTGGACAGGCACTCGCCATCACCGGCGACGTCTCCGACTGGTCGCTCGGCGGGCGCATCATCGAAGAGGCTGTCAAGAACTTCGGATCCTTCGACATCCTCGTCAACAATGCAGGCATCCTGCGCGACAAGATGATCTTCAACCTGACCGAATCCGATTGGGACGACGTCATCCGTGTGCACCTCAAGGGCCACGCCGCCACCTCGCACGCAGCCGCAGTCCACTGGCGCGCAGCCAGCAAGGCAGCCGACGCACCGGTCTACGGCCGCATCATCAACACCTCTTCCGAGGCCTTCCTCTTCGGCAGCGCCGGACAGCCCAACTACTCGGCAGCCAAGGCCGGCATCACCGCTCTGACGCTCTCGAGCGCAGCAGGTCTTTCCCGCTACGGCGTCCGCACCAACGCGATCTGCCCCCGCGCGCGCACCGCCATGACGGCAGAAGCCTTCGGCGAGAACAACACCGGCGTCGTCGGCCTCGATCCGCTTGCACCCGAGCGCGTCGCGACCCTGGTCAGCTACCTCGCATCCCCCGATTCCGACGAGATCAACGGACAGGTCTTCGTCGTCTACGGCAAGATGGTGGCGTTGATGGAAGCACCCAAGGTCGAGAACCGTTTCGACGCAGCCGGATCCGCGTTCACCGTCGAAGAGCTCGGTGGCCAGCTCTCGTCTTACTTCTCCGGCCGTGGGCCGTACGAGACCTACGCCGCCTACAGCATCGCCGGCCTCGAAAAGATTGCACTTGCAGTCGACGAGACCGCAACAGTTTGAGCAGCACTTACGAAGAGGAGCGTTTTCATGAGGTTGAACGGCAAGGTAGCGATCGTCACCGGCGGCGCCGGTGGAATCGGTCGCGCTATCACCCGAGTCTTCGCCCGTGAAGGCGCGATGGTCCTGTTCGTCGATATCAACGACGAGCAGGGCCAGGCCCTCGAACAAGAACTGGCCGGCTCCGGCAAGTTCCTGAACGTCGACCTTGCTGCCGCCGGTTCGGCCGAGCAGATCCGTGACGCCGCACTCGAGGCTTTCGGCAAGCTCGACATCCTGGTGAACAACGCTCACGCGTCCCGTCAGGCTCCGTTGCTCGAAACCACGCAGGACATGTTCGACCTGTCCTTCAACACCGGTTTCTACCCCGTTGTCCACCTCATGCAGGCGTGCCACGACGAACTCGCGAAGACCAAGGGTTCGGTCGTCAACTTCGCATCGGGTTCAGGTTTGGACGGAATGCCCACCCAGACGTCCTACGCTGCGGCCAAGGAAGCTGTGCGAGGCCTGACGCGCGTCGTCGCCAACGAGTGGGCGCCGGAAGGCATTCGGGTCAACGTGGTCTGCCCGTTCGCCGCCACCGAAGGCGTCGTCAAGTGGCAGGAAGCCTTCCCCGAGCGCGCAGCCGCATCGGTTGCCAAGGTACCTCTCGGACGCATCGGTGATCCCGAAACCGACATCGCTCCCGTCGTGGTATTCCTGGCGAGCGAGGATTCCAAGTACATGACCGGACAGACGTTGATGGCCGACGGCGGCAGCATCAAATTGCGCTGAGCGAAATACTTCTCGGTGGGCTCAGCTCACCGAGAAGAGTTTCGCAGCGTTGTCGTGCACGACGGCTCGCAACCATTCGTCTCCGAGATCGAAACGCGTAACCGCTTGCAAAGCCGTGAGATACGGGTACGGAATGTTCGGGAAGTCGCTACCGAACAGAATCCGGTCCTGCATGTCGACGAGCCGTGAAACGTCCGCCTTCGGGAAGGCACACTGCTCTTCCGTGAAATCGGTGAACGCCATGGTCGTATCCAGGCGGACGTTGCCGTAAGCCTCTGCCAGATCGAGGAATTCGCTGTACTCGGGCATCCCCATGTGGGCGACGATCAACGACAGGCGCGGGTACCGTGCGAGCAGCGAAGCAATGCGATCAGGTCCCGTGTACTCCCCCGGCGCCGGTCCCGAACCACAGTGGATCACGATGGGCGTCTCGGAGTCCTCGAGTTGCCCCCAGACCTTGTCGAGCAGAGGGTCGTTCGGATCGTAGTTTCCGACCTGAATGTGGGACTTGAAGATTCGCGCGCCCGACTCCAATGCCTTGCCGACGTACGACGCCGCCGACTCCTCGGGATAGAACGTGGCCGTGTGCAGGCAATCGGGCGTTTGCGCGGCAAATTCGACGGCCCACTGATTGAGCCACTCGGCCATCGCGTGCTTGTGCGGGTATATCATCGACGTGAAAGCCCGGACACCGAACTCGCGGAGACGGTGTACCCGCTCCTCCTCGGCAAGTCGGTACGCGATCGGCCAAGGTCGACCGATCATCGGTCCCGCCGAATCGAAGTAGCCCCACACCTTGTCCATGACGCTCTTCGGCATGAAATGGGTATGGACGTCGATCACGCCAGGAACACCCAACTCGCGCCAAAAAGCCCGAACCTCGGCGATCTCCTCCGGTCCAGTCGATGGGACCTCTTCGGTACACACGTCTGACACCCCTTTCGTTCGCTCGACCATACCGAGTGCCGTCGCGCTCACCGGGACAGGTCGTTGACGGCCCGCCCGGAGCACCCGAATGTGAACCCATCTTGCCGATCACCGTTGGAGGTTGAATGTCTCAGGCCGAGTCCGAAGTGGGGTCGATCAGTGCCGTCGAGGAACTGCTCGCAATCGAGGAAATCAAGCGTGTGTTCGCCGCGCGCCTACGCTGCATGGACACCAAGCAGTGGCACGTCTACCCAACCCTGCACACCGCAGACGTCGTCAGCGAGACGTGGGGCGGACTCCCGACAGACAAGCAACCCAAGACCGGCGACACCTCGAACCAGGTAGTGGGCATCGACAAACTCACCGCGGCAATTCGGAACATGCTCGACGGCGACATCCCCCTCACCACGGCGCACCACGCACACACTCCCGAAATCGTGCTGACCTCGCCCTCCACCGCAACCGGCATCTGGGCGATGGAGGACATGCTGTGGTGGAACGACGGCGAAAAAGAACTGCACCTACACGGCTACGGCCACTACCACGAGAAATACCGCAAAGAAGACGGCAAGTGGCTGATCAGCTACCGAACCCTCACCCGGCTCCGTGTCGACCAGGACCCCGGATTCTTCCGATTCATGAAAGCGCTGTGACGAAGTGACCAACCCGCTGTTCCAACCGCTCCGCATCCGTTCGCTCGAACTGTCCAACCGCATAGTCATGTCGCCGATGACGCGCACGTACTCCATCGAGGGCGTGCCTGGCCGGGACGTCGCCGAGTACTACCGCCGACGAGCTGAGGGCGGCACCGGACTGATCGTCACCGAAGGCGTCGCGATCGATCACGAGACTGCTGTCGACCACGCCAACGTCCCCAACCTCCACACTCCCGCTGCTCAGGCCGGATGGCGGAAGGTAGTCGACGATGTGCACGCTGCGGGCGGCAAGATCGTGCCTCAGCTCTGGCACGTCGGACCTTTGTGGGGCGCGATGACGCAGATGGACCCCTCACTCAAGCCGATGCGCCCCTCAGGCGAGTGGGGCCCGCTCGGCGTCACCTCGTACTCCGCTGCCTACGTCGAACGCGCACAGGCCAGCACCGAAGCGATGACCGAGCAGGACATCCAGGACGTCATCGACGCGTACGTCCGTAGCGCGAAGCACGCCGTCGAACTCGGCTTCGACGGCATCGCGATCCACGGCGGTCACGGCTATCTCCTCGATTCCTTCTTCTGGGAGGGCACCAACCAGCGCGACGACGCGTGGGGAGGCGACCTGGAGCGTCGTACCAGGTTCCCGGCCGCCGTCGTCGCCGCGATCCGCGCGGCCATCGGACCGGATCTGCCGATCATCTACCGTTTCTCACAGCACAAGCAGCAAGATTTCACCGCGAAGATCGCCGAAACCCCCGAAGAGTTGGGCGTCATCCTGGGCGCGCTGGTCGACGCCGGAGTCGACGTTCTCGACGCCAGCATCAGGCGTTTCGACGTGCCGGCCTTCGAAGGCAGCGATCTCTCGTTGGCGGGTTGGGCGAAGAAGCTGACCGGCGCCGTCACGATGGCCGTCGGCAGCGTCGGTATCGGAAAGTCGCTGCGGGACAGCCGCATCGAAGGCGTCGCACCTGTAGTCGACAACATCCCACAGCTCGAGGAGCGCATCGGCAGCGGAGAGTTCGATCTGATCGCGATCGGCCGTCTCCATCTCGCCGATCCTGCATTGGCAACTACCCTGCGCGCCGGTGGCCCGCTACCGGCGTTCGATCGAGCGGTGCATGAGGGCAGCTTGATCTAGGGGCTCCGCCCCTGTGCGCCTTTCTGGTAGTTCGCACTACCAAAAAGGCGCACAGGGCCGAAGGCCTTTATGTTCGACCCATGACTACTTTCAACGCCTGGGTCGCCCGCGACAGCGACGGCACCATCGACTTCGCCCCCGAAACCGTCGACGAATCCTTCCTCCCGGCAGGTGAGGTCACCATTCGCGTCGAGTATTCGAGCGTCAACTACAAGGACGCGCTCGCGGTCACGCCGAAAGGCGGGGTAGTTCGCGAGTACCCGATCGTCCCCGGCATCGACGTCGCCGGCGAGGTCATCGCCTCCGAGTCCGACGCATTCGCCCCGGGAGACAAGGTCGTCGCACATGGCTACGAGATCGGGACCGCCCGCAACGGCGGCTACGCCGAGATCGCCCGTTTGCCTGCCGAGTGGGTCGTGAAGCTCGACGGCATTTCCACCGCCGACGCTGCCGCGATCGGCACGGCAGGATTCACCGCGGCCATGAGTGTCCAAGCCATTCTGGCCAGCGGAGTGAAGCCCGCCGACGGTCCCGTCCTGGTGACGGGTGCGAGCGGCGGAGTCGGCACCGTCAGCGTCGACCTTCTGGCAAGCGCAGGCTTCGACGTGGTCGCCTCCAGCGGTAAGCCAGGCGCGGCAGACCTTCTGACGTCACTCGGTGCGTCTTCGGTGATCGGCCGGCTCCCCGAAGATCCCGACGCCAAGCCTCGCCCGCTCGGAAAATCTCAGTGGGCGGCGGCCGTCGACTGCGTCGGTGGAAAGACCCTCGCTCACGTTCTGAGCACGATCAACTACGGCGGTGTTGTGGCCGCCAGCGGATTGACCGGCGGCGCCGCGCTGCCTACGACCGTGCTGCCGTTCATTCTCCGCGGAGTCTCACTGCTGGGCATGGACTCGGTATTGATGCCGATCGAACCCCGTCGCGCGCTGTGGGCCCGTCTGGGCTCCGACTTGGCCCCACGTCATCTGAAGGAGATCACGAACCTCGTTGCCGTCAGCGACGTCGTCTCGGTGATCGATCAGGTCCGCGAAGGCAAGTACACCGGCCGGGCGCTGGTTCAGGTTGCCGACGGATTCTGAACCGCTCAGAAAAGTGTGAACAGATCTGCCGGTTCTTCGACCGTCGTGGACTTCTCCTTGTAAGGAGAGTTCACGGCGGTCGGTTCCTTCTTCACCGGGGCAGCAAGCGGGACCGATGCGATGTCCCCCGAGACGATGGCGCGTGCGGCTTCGCCGGCCAGCTTGTCTGCCATTTCGTTGTAGTGGTTGCCGACGTGCCCGCGCACCCAGCGAAAGCGCACCGGACCGACTCGATCGGTGATGGCTCGATCGATACTCTGCACCAGTTCGAGGTTCTTGACCGCCCCGCCGCTCGCGGTCTTCCAGCCCTTGCGCTTCCAACTGGGCAACCATTCGGAAGCGCACTTGATGGCGTACTGCGAGTCGGATTCGATGAGTAGAGGATCAGCACCGGGATGGGCGACGACGGCTTCGAACAGAGCACGCAACTCTGCAATCTGGTTGGTGCCGGACGCTTCTCCGCCGGACATGCTCGGACCCTCGTGATTGACCCACGCCCAGCCGATAGCCCCACCGGGGTTTCGCAGACAGGATCCGTCGGTGCTCACGATGATCATGGCTCGGACAATACGTTGCGCCACCGACACACGCCTTAACGGAGGATGGACGGTGGCGATACGCTGACCTCGATGACGCCGCTATCTCCGGTCGACGAAGTCACGGTGACTTCTCAGCGACCACTCGATGCCGCGCTGACGCTCAGCCCGCATCAGCGCGGACCCGGCGACCCCGCACATCGACGGTCAGCCGACGGAGCGATCTGGCGAGTTTCCCGCCAACTTTCGGGTCCTGTGACCTACCGCATCACCCAGTCGGATCGCCATACGGTCCGGGTACAGGCCTGGGGTCCCGGCGCCACGGAATTCCTGACCGGCGCCGAAGCGCTGCTCGGTCTCGACGACGAAGCCGAAGATTTTGCCCCCGAACATCCCAAGCTCGCCGAAGCTCATCGACGCTTCCCTCATCTGCGCATCGGCCGCACCGGCCGCGTCATGGAAGCTCTCGTTCCCGCGATCCTCGAGCAACGAGTCCACGGCATCGACGCATTCGCCGCGTGGCGCCGCCTGCTGACCAAGTTCGGGGAGCGCCCACCCGGCCCCGCGCCCGACGGAATGCGGGTTCCACTCACCGCGGACCAATGGCGTCGAATGCCGTCATGGGAATTCCATCGCGCGAACGTCGATCCCGCGAGGTCCAAGACGATCGTTCAGTGCGCTCGCGTCGCCGACCGCCTCGAGCAGGCATCCACGTTCCCCAGGACCGAGGCGACCAAACGGTTGCGAGCGGTACCCGGCGTCGGGATCTGGACTGCCGCCGAAGTGGCTCAGCGTGCATTCGGCGATTCCGATGCACTCTCGGTCGGCGACTACCACCTCGCTGCCGTCGTCGGGTGGTCACTGCTGGGTGAACCGATCGACGACGCCGAGATGGTGCAGTACCTCGCTCCCCTTCAACCGCATCGATACCGCGCCGTGAGGCTCCTGCAGGTCAGCGGGCAAGCCGTCAAACCCAAGTTCGGTCCGCGAACTGCCGTTGCCGACCACCGTTGGCACTGAGCATCAGGAGTTGGAAAATGTCGACCCGATACGCACACATCGCCTTCTCCCCCGCTGCGGTGGAGCGTCAGCGGTCGACCGGAAGTTTCACCGTGTACGGTTCGAAACTCGATCAGCCCGACGAAGGCCCGATGGAATTCGATTTCCGCGCGCAGGGATTCGTGAAATCCGTGGATTCCTTCTTCATGTCCACGGTGACGCCCGACGGTTGGCCGTACGTCCAACATCGCGGCGGCCCGCGCGGATTCCTGCATGTGTTGGGCCCGAATCGAATCGGATTCGCCGATCTCCCCGGCAATCAGCAATTCGTGACGCTCGGCAATCTGGAAGAGAACAATCGCATCTCGCTGTTCGTCATCGATTACCCGACGCGAACGAGATTGAAGATCTACGGGCGCGCGCAGGTGATCGAAGCGGACGAGGACCCTGCACTACTGCAACAGCTCTTGCAAGTCCCCGGCGGCACCATGACGGCAAAAGCCCAGCGTTCCATCGTCATCGACGTCGAAGCGTTCGACTGGAACTGCAGTCGAAACATCACGCCACGCTTCGACAAGGAGCGCATGGACGAATCCCTCGCTCTGGCACGCCAACCCCTGCAAGCCGAGGTAGATCGGCTTACTGCCGAGGTCGAAGAATTGCGTGCGCGGTTGTCGAAAAACGAATGAGACTAGGCGGTTTCAGGGCACTCGGAGTCGGGTAGCCACCAAACACGGCCCGTCGCGCGGAGACGACGGGTCCCGTTGTGCCCGAGGAGGTCCGCACGATCGATCCAGACGGTGGAGTTCTGGTTAACGAACTGCACCGCCACCATTCACGACTGGTTCCACACAGACAGATTGGCCGTCCCCATGAAACTGTCCCGAACTCTCACCATGTCCGTTCTCGTCGTCGCCGCAGTCGGCGCTGGAGCCGGCACCGCGGTCGCAGCGCCCCCGAATGCGGGCTTCGATCCGTCCCAACCCCTACTGACACCGACCGCAGAGTCGAACAGCCAGGCGGCGTTGATGCTCTTCCCCGGTAACGATCCGAAGCAGGCCGCGTTCGACACGATGGCCAACGAGGTCAATATCGGCTGGAACAACGGTGGTCTGCAATCGACCCTGATCGGAGCTAACCTCGGCGTCGGAATCGGCTGCCTGTCGATCTTCCCGAACTTCATCGCCGGCTGCATCGTCGGTGGAGTCATCGGCACGGTTGCCGGAGTCGGCGCAGGAATCACCAACGGAAACCCGAACGCTGCGCCGGCCGTCGAGAAGTTCTTCGCGACTCCTTGAGTAGCGCTCAGCTGTGCGTGTGCCCGGGGGTGGGTGTCTCGTCGTGAAAATGTGTGGCGCCGATCGAATGCAGCAGCTGGTGAACGGTGTCGTCCGCCAGTTGGTATCGCATCGATCGGCCGTCGCGGGTCGCGCTCACCCACCCCTGGCTACGCAGTAGCCGCAGCGCATGTGAGACGGCTGTGCCGCTCATCCCCAGCGCCACGGACAAATCCGTGACGCAGATACCCGGTGCGTGATGAAGGCAGAGCAACAGACGCAGACGATTGGTGTCGGAGAGAAGCTCGAAGCGACCGGACCAACTGGTGACGTCCAAACCCTCGAGTGCGGCCCTGGCGCGACGAACATCCTCGACGCTCAGCGCGCCACTGGTGTCTGCTGCGCCTGCATTCGTCAACCGACTGCCTCCGTAGAACTTCCGATCCCCCGCCGCAAGTGTACCCAGAAGCGAACCTCGTCAGGCAGACTCCACCACGGCCGCCATACCCTGGCCACCGCCGATACACATGGTCAACAGCGCTTTTCCGCCGCCGCGTCGGCCGAGTTCGTGAAGCGCGGTTGTTGCCATACGCGCACCCGTCGCTCCCACGGGGTGCCCGAGCGAGATGCCGGAACCGTTGACGTTCAGGCGATCGAGGTCCTCGAATCCCCATTCCTTCACGACGCCGAGAACCTGGCACGCAAACGCCTCGTTCAGCTCGACCAGATCGAAATCGGCAAAGCGTGCCCCGGTGCGAGCAAACAGTTTCGAGACGGCGGCAACCGGCCCGAGGCCCATCAGCGCCGGTTCACAACCGGCCGCGGCCCAACTGTCGAGGAACCCGATGGGTTCCAGCCCCAGCTCGTCCAGACGATCCTCGGCGACAACCAACATCGCTGCCGCAGCGTCGTTCTGCTGGCTGGCGTTACCGGCGGTCACGACGCCTCCCTCGGTCACCGCACGCAGCCGTGCCAAGGTTTCGAGTGAGGTATCCGGACGAATCCCCTCGTCAGCACGAAACTGTGTGACGTTCCCTTTTCGATCCGTCAGTTCGACGGCGACGATTTCGGCATCGAAGCGGCCGGATTCTCTTGCCAGTGTTGCCTTTCGGTGGCTGTCGACGGCGAAGGTGTCCGACTCTTCCCGCGTGATCCCGCAGCGTGTCGCGACGTTCTCGGCCGTTTCGATCATTCCGCTGATCCGACCGAATCGCCACTCGGGTTGCGAGCGCTCGCGGCCACGATCGAGGCGGTCGAACAGTTGCAGCCCACCGGATCTGGTGCCCCACCGCGCTCCGGTGGTGTAGTGCTCGATCCCGCTCATCGATTCGACGCCACCCGCGAGAACCACGTCGGCCGCACCCGTCTGGACCATCATGGCCGCGGTAACGATGGCCTGCAGACCCGTTCCACATCGGCGATCCGTCTGGAAGCCGGCTACCGAAATCGGCAACCCGGCCTCGAGCGCCGCCCACCTTCCGATGCACGGTGCCTCCGAATTGGCATACGACTGCCCCATCGCGACGTCGTCGATGCGGGACGGATCGATTCCGCTACGACGCACGGTCTCCTTGACGACAGTGGCAGCCAAACTTTCCGCAGGCACGTCACGAAGTGCCCCTCCGAAACGGCCCACCGCGGTTCTGACCGGCGCCACCAATGCTGCTCGTTTCACAACTGACCTCGAATCTCGTTCTGGAAGAATGGAAAAGGATTCAGGAGACCAACAGGCGCACGGTATCCGCCACCAGCGCAGGTTTACCCGCTCCTTCGATTTCGATCGTGTACCGCACGACTATCGTCGCGCCCTTCGCGGTGCGCTCGAAGGAAAGAATCTCCGCACCTGCCCGCACCGAAGAACCGACCTTGACCGGTTCGGGGAATCGCACCTTGTTGCTTCCGTAGTTCACGGTCATGGAGATTCCGTCGACACGCATCACCTGAGCGCCGAGCACCGGCAACAACGAAAGAGTCAGATAGCCGTGGGCGATGGTGCCGCCGTACGGACCCTGCGCTGCGCGCTCGGGATCCACGTGAATCCACTGGTGATCCTCGGTGGCGTCGGCGAACTTGTCGATCCGGTCCTGTGTGACCGGGAACCACGCGCTGTAGCCCAAGTGCTCACCGACAGCCGTCTCCACTTCGTCGATTCCGTTGAAAATTCGCATAGTTCTCTCCTGAAAGGTGTTGAACAGCAAAGAAAAGTGCAGCGCTAATGTGCGCCGCGGCGCAGCGTGACCCGATACGTGTACTGCTCCGGCAAGAAATAGCTCACCGACAACTCGTTGGCAACGCCCTGCGCGTTGGAGTACAAACGGTCCACCCGCAACATGGCGTGGCCGATTTCGCAATCGACGTCCCTGGCAACGTCCGCCGTGGCCGGGGACACCGTGATCGATTGTGCTGCTTCGACAATCGGACTGTCGATCAGCGGTTCCAGCAAGCCGATCACCGTATTGGCGCTCACCGCACCGGCCGCCATGGCGGGCAGGTCGATGATCTGCCGCGCGATCGCCTCCGGCAGATGCGCCGTCGTCTGCACGAACGGAACTCCCTCGTGTATCCGCCGGAAGACCACGGTGTACACGACGTCGGTGTCGAGCCGAAGCCGACTGGCCGCCTCGATGTCCACGCGCCGTTGCAGCGGTGACACAACTTCCATCGTCGTGTCCCGCGAAAGGTTCATGAGATCTTCGATGGATCCGAGATGACGGAGATAGCGGCCGCTGTTCTCGGTCACGAACGTTCCGCGCCCGGGTACTCGGTACACGATGCCCTCGGCAACCAGATCGTGAAAGGCTCGGCGGACCGTCTGCCGACTCACGCCGTGATGCTGCGCCAGTTCGGATTCGGTGGGCAGTTGAATGCCGTCGCGGTAGGTACCGGCAGAGATCTGCTGACGAAGCTCACGAGAGAGGCGTTGGTACGCCGGCTCCGTCTCTCTTTCCTTACCGCTCATAGCGACATGATCCTACTTGCTCACCGGTCCGTCACAGACCGCCGCGGGCAACCAGCTGCGAAACGATCACGTTGCGCTGAATTTCGTTGGTTCCCTCCCCGACGATCATCAGTGGTGCATCACGGAAATACCGCTCGACGTCGTACTCCGTCGAGTAGCCGTAACCGCCGTGGATGCGGACGGCGGACAAAGCGATTTCCATCGCCACCTCGGAGGCGTACAGCTTGGCCATGCCTGCCTCCATGTCGCACCGCTCGCCGCTGTCGTACATCTGCGCCGCGTGCCACGTCAGCTGCCGTGCGGCCGTCAGCTTCGTTGCCATGTCGGCGAGGTAATTGCCGATCGACTGGTGCTTCCAGATCGGCTGGCCGAAGCTCTCGCGCTGCTGCGCGTAGGCAAGTGAATCCTCGAGTGCGGCCGTGGCGACGCCCAGTGCGCGGCAAGCCACCTGTATACGGCCGGTCTCGAGCCCCTTCATCATCTGCCCGAAACCCTTTCCGGGAGTACCGCCCAGAATGGCCGACTCGGAGATGCGGTAATTGTCGAAGGACAGTTCACAACTCTCGACGCCCTTGTATCCGAGCTTCGGGAGGTCGCGGGAGACGGTCAGCCCTTCGCCGTGCTCGACGAGAACGATCGAGATGCCCGCATGACGAGGGCTTGCGCTTGGATCGGTCTTGCACAGCAAGGCGATCACGCCGGATCGGCGGGCATTGGTGATCCATGTCTTGGCGCCGTTGACGACCAGATCTGTGCCGTCGCTCTTGGCGTTGGTTGTCATGGCCTGCAGATCGGAACCTCCGCCGGGCTCGGTGAGGGCCATCGTTGCCCGGATCTCGCCGGTTGCCATTCGCGGCAGGTACTTCACCTTCTGTTCTTCGGTACCGAACAGCGAGATGAGCTTGGCGACCACAGTGTGCCCGCCCATCGCTCCCGCCAGGGACATCCATCCGCGCGACAGTTCTTGCGTCACCTGCGCATAACAGGGCATGGACACCGGCGATCCGCCGTACTCCTCGGGAATCGCGAGCCCGTAGATCCCGATCTGCTTCATCTGATCGATCCACTTCTCGGGATACTCGTTCGCGTGCTCCACCTCCTGGACCGTGGGCTTGACCTCTCGGTCGACGAACCGGCGCACGGTTTCGATCAGGAATGTCTCTTCGTCGTTGAGCTTGAGCATGAATCCGCCTCGACTTGAAATAAGTTTGTACGGCCATATTTCGATATTGTTCGCGCAATGTCAATACCGCGCCTTGACATCGATACGCAGCAACTGCCAGCATCGAGGCAGTTCCGTGCACATCAACGCCGTTCACGGCAGCTCATCCACTTCACAACTGGCCGTACATTTGATTTCCAGATCGAGGTAATCGACACACTATGGACGAGAACCACTACCGCGCCACCAGACGTCGCGCGTCCCTGGTCGCGCCGGGTTCAGACGAGCGCAAGGCACGCAAAGCACTCTTCTCGAACGCAGACGAGGTGATTCTCGACCTCGAAGATGCCGTCACTTCGGCGAACAAGGACCTGGCGCGAACCCTCGTGAGCACCTTGGTGCACGAGTTCGGTAGGGCGCGCACCATCTCGGTCCGAATCAACGGCCTGACCACACCATGGGCCCGCGACGACCTGATCGCCTGCGGCGCCCTCGGAGAATCGCTGACGAGCGTGATCGTCCCGAAGGTCGAGTCCGCCGACGAACTACTCGAGGCCGAGCACATCCTCTTCACTGCCGGTGGGCACCACACCACCCTGCAAGCCCTGATCGAAACTCCGCTCGGCGTCCAGAATGCCGACTCCATCGCCCGCGCGACTCCTCGTCTCCAAGCCGTGATCATCGGATACGCCGATCTCGGTGCAGCGCTCGGCCGTTCACGCTCGGCACTGCCTGAACACTGGCTTGCCGTCCAGGACAGAATCCTGATCGCCTGCCGCGCAGCCGGCGTCGCAGCCATCGACGGGCCCTTTCTCGGCATCACCGACGACGACGCTTTCCGCCGCGCCGCGCACTGGACCAGCGCTCTCGGGTTCGACGGCAAATGGGTCATCCACCCGGCGCAGATCGACTCGGCCACTACCGCATTCACTCCTTCGGACGACGCCGTCAATGACGCCCGACGGGTACTGACCGCACTCGAAGAAGCCGAAACCCTGGGTTCGGGTGCCGCCCAACTCGACGGCCAGATGCTCGACGAAGCTGTGGCCGTGGCAGCGCGTCGTACGCTTGCCCGAGCCGAAGGAGTCACCGTATGAGCGAGCACTACGTGGGAGGCCCGTACTTCGACGAGCTCACCCATGGTCAGATCTTCGACGAAGCCCCCGCGGTGACGTTGACCAGTGGACTCGCCGCCTCCCATCAGGCGATCCTCGGTGACCGCATGCGCTTGCCTCTCGACGCACACTTGTCGTCGAGCGTCACGGGTTCCGTTGCACCAGTGGCGAATCCAGGACTGGTCACCGACATCGCCATCGGCCAGTCAACCGTGGTCACACACCACGTCAAGGCGAACCTCTTCTACCGTGGACTGCGATTCCACCGTTTCCCGGTACTCGGCGACACTCTGTACACGCGCACCGAGGTTGTCGGTCTACGCGAGAACTCGGCCAAGCCGGGACGCGGCGCCACCGGACTTGCCGCGCTACGGATGACGTCTGCTGATCAGAACGGCAACACGGTCCTCGACTTCTACCGCTGCGCCATGCTCCCCCTGAGCCCCGACCCGATCGAGACGAGAACTCGCCACGCCGACGACCTCGGGGCGATCGGTCCGTCCGAACCGGCTCCGTACGTATCACCTGACGGTTGGGACCTCGACACGTATCGAGAGCGGGTACCCGGCAGGCACTTCGATTCCGATTTGGTGGGCTCCGTCTTCCACAGCAGCGGCGACGTCGTCTCCAGCGCACCCGAACTTGCCCGGCTGAGCTTGAACATCGCAGCGACGCACCATGACGATCGCGTCGGCGCCCACGGTCGCCTCGTCTACGGCGGCCACACCATCGGGATCGCACTCGCCCAGGCGACTCGCGCTCTGCCCAACGTGGTGACGGTTCTCGGGTGGCACTCGTGCGATCACACCGGACCCGTTCACGAGGGCGATACCCTCACGAGCGAACTGCACGTCGAAAACTCGTCGCCCCTCGAACACGGAACCGCAGTGCAACTGCGTTCGCTCGTGTTCTCCCACAATGCTTCTGCAACACAAACTCCGGTTCTCGACTGGCGTTTCACCGTGTTGATGGCATGAGCACACACTCTTCTATCACGGAGGACCACACATGACTCAGAGCCCAGGCCCGCTGTCCGGGCTTCGCATCGTCGAGGTCTCGAGCTTTGTCGCCGCGCCGCTGTGCGGACTGACGCTCTCCCAACTCGGCGCCGAGGTGATCCGGATCGACCCGATCGGAGGTGCCTCCGATTACAACCGCTGGCCCGTCACAGACAAGGGCGAGAGCATCTACTGGACCGGACTCAACAAAGGCAAACGGTCACTGTCAGTGGACATGCGCGCCGAACGCGGCCAAGAACTGATACGCCAACTGGTCACGGCGCCGGGACCTGGCGGCGGAATCCTGGTCACCAACGCCGGCGGCCGTAAGTGGATGAGCCACGACTCCCTGGCCCAGTTGCGTAGCGACGTCATCACCCTCGAGATCCTCGGACGCCGCGACGGCAGCCCCGGAGTCGACTACACGGTCAACGCCGCCTTGGGATTTCCACAGATCACCGGCCCCGCCGACTACGCCGGAGTTGTCAACCACGCACTGCCCGCCTGGGACGTCGCATGCGGGCTCTACGCCGCCCTGTCGATCACTGCCGCAGTGCGCCAACGTGACTCGACCGGACATGGATCTCGGATCACGCTCCCACTCGAAGACGTCGCATTGGCCACCGCGGGAACCCTCGGTTACCTCACCGAGGTACAAGTGAACGGTCGCAGTCGCGAGTCCGGCGGAAACGCCGTCTACGGCACGTACGGAATCGATTTCGTCTCCAGCGACAACGAACGGTTCATGATCGTTGCACTCACTACCCGCCATTTCCGCGACCTTGCGTCGGTCACCGGCACCACGGCGGCTGTCGACGCTGTCGAAGCTGCGCTCGGAGCCGACTTCTCCACCGAAGCGGATCGCTACCGTCATCGAGAGGTACTCACTGCTCTGTTCTCACATTGGTTCCGGGAACACAGCGGCGCCGAGATCGCTGCAGCGCTGGACACATCGTCGGTTCTGTTCGAGAGGTACCGCAGTTTCGAGGAAGTGGTGAAATCTGGCGAACTGGAGAACAACCCGATGTTCTCCGCACTCGATCAACCTCGAATCGGAAGCTACCTGGCTGCCGCCAATCCTGCCTCGTTCGACGGCGCACACCTGGGTACCGGACCCGCCTCCGAGGTCGGCGGCGATTCGATCGCGGTGCTCGCCGACATCCTCGGAACCAACGCCGATCACGCCTCGACGCTGATCGCGGACGGCGTGGTCGGGGTTCCGGCGAACTGACCTACCCGGAAGATGTTTTCGGCCTCGGAACACTTGTTCCGAGGCCGACAACATGTCGAGAGTGCGTCAGAGACCAAGATCCTTCGCGATGATGGTCTTCATGACTTCACTTGTGCCACCGTAGATTCGTGTGACACGCGTGTCTGCGTAAAGACGCGCGATGGGATACTCGGTGATGTAGCCGTACCCGCCGTGCAATTGGAGGCACTTGTCGATCACTCGACCTGCCGCCTCGGTGCAGAACAGTTTCGCCTTCGCTGCGTCGGGAATCGTCAGAGTGCCGCGGTCATGACATTCGAGTGCGTTGTCGGACACCAGCTGGATGGCATCAACCTCGGTAGCGCATTCGGCCAGAACGAATTTGGTGTTCTGGAAGGCCGCGACCGGCTTGCCGAACACCTTGCGGTCCTTGACGTAGTCGATGGCAAAGCGAAGCGCTGCACTGGCAGTGGCGGCCGCTCCGAACGCGATGGTCAACCGCTCCTGAGCCAGGTTGTGGGTCAGATAGCTGAAGCCGTCGCCCTCTTCTCCGAGTCGGTCCTCGACGGGCACCTTGACGTCGACAAACGAAAGCTCCGCAGTGTCGGAGGTCTTGAGCCCGATCTTGTTGATCTTGCGCCCCACCGAGTATCCGGGCGACGACGTATCGATCACCAGAATCGACAACCCCGTGCGCCGGTTCTCCGCTGTGCTGGGCGCGGTACGGCACACCACCAGGACGCGGTCGGCAAGTACTCCACCGGTGATGAACGTCTTGGAACCATTGACCACGTAGTGCGTACCGTCCTCCGACAGCTTGGCCGTGGTCGCGATGTTCGCCAGATCCGATCCTGTTCCCGGTTCGGTCATCGCAATCGCGAACATCAGATCTCCGGAAGCGAAGCCCGGCAACCAGCGGCTCTTCTGTTCTTCGTTCGCGTACTCGAGCAGGTAGGGCAGGATCAGGTTCGTATGCACCGACTGCGAGCCGAATGACGCCCCGGCGGCAGCAACTTCCTCGGCGACGACGACGTTGAACTTGAGCGACTTCTCGCCGCCTCCGCCGTATTCTTCCGGCACCTGAATTCCGAGTACGCCCAGCTCTCCGAGTCGTCGGTAGAAGTCACGGGGCGGGTGACCGTCCTCTTCCCACTTCTCGTGGACCGGGGTTACTTCCTTCGCGATGAAATCGCGAACGGTTGCCCGGAATGCCTCGTGATCCTCGTTGAACACGGTGCGCTGCATGTATGAACTCCAGTCGGTCAAGGGGACAGGGTGATCCTGATCTCACCTTGCCTCAATGTTCCGCATTCGATCCAACACCCATCGGCTATGCGTCCGATAGGGCGTACCAATATGGCCTGACCTGCGATACATAGGCAACCGCTATCGTTCCGATCATCGACGCGACATTGCTCAAAGTGATCCAGAACACGTTGAATGAGTCAGCCGGCAAACACACCACCATCGATCGCTTCGAGGCCGCGCTTCGAGCACGATCGCATCCGCCCACCAGTCTCGAAGGGACGCCACGTGACCCCCATCGCGCCACAGCGTAACGACGTCCAGCCCGAAGCAACAGCAACGCCAGATTCGTCAGCAGTTCCCGTCTTCGGTACCCGCAAGCGTGCGTGGACGATGACCGGGCTCGTCGTTTTCCTCTACATCGTCAACTACGCGGACAAGGCAGTCCTCGGAATCATCGCTCAGCCCCTCGCTCGTGAGCTCGGACTGAAGTCTTCGCAAATCGGCATGGTCGGCTCGCTCTTCTTCCTGATGTTCTGCATCGGTGGATTCCTCGCCGGACCGCTCAACAAGTACCTGACCCTGCGTTGGGCGCTGTTGATCCTGGCCGCAATCTGGTCCGTGGTCATGCTCCCCCTCGTTCTCGGCGCCAGCCTCGCGATGTTGATCGTCTCGCGCATGCTCCTCGGATTTGCCGAAGGCCCCAGTTCGGCGCTGATGCACACCGCGGCGTACTCGTGGCACCCGCCGGCCAAGCGCGGCCTTCCCGGCGCAATGCTCGCCGGATCCGCCTCTGTCGCAAAGATCGCCCTCGCGCCGGTACTGACCTTCATCGCCGTTCATTACGGCTGGCGCGCAGCAGTTCTCTCGCTCTCCGTTCTCGGTCTCGTGTGGATGGGTTGCTGGCTGGCCGGTTGGTCCGAGGGCCCGTACACGAGCAAGGCCGTCAAGGCGACCAAGACTGCAGATACAGAAGCAACCGAGGCAGCCGGGACAGCCACGAAGGCGGTCACCGAGCCCAACGTTCCGTGGCGCAAGATCCTGCTCTCCCGCACCTTCGTCAGCTGCTGCTTCCTCATCGCGACCATCTACGCGCTGACCACCGTCGTTCTCACCTGGTTGCCGTCGTACTTCGAGGTCGGCCTCGGATACAGTGCGATGCAGGCCGGTTCGATGTTCGCGCTGCCCTCGATCGTCGGTCTCGTCCTCATGATCACCTCCGGTTCCGTCACGGACAAGTTGATCGGCCGCGGCTTCACCTCTCGTACGGTTCGCGTCATCGTTCCCTGTGTCGGCGTTCTGATCTGCGGATCGATTCTCCTGTTCCTGCCACAGATCTCCACTCCCATCGTCGCTGTCGCCATGGTCTCGATCGGCTACGGGTTCTCGGCAATCACCTTCCCGCTCATCAACGCTGCGATCTCGGAGCTGTGCCCGCCGCAGCAGACTGCCGGAACGATGGGATTCTTCCTCGCCATCATGTCGATCGGTGGCCTGATTGCTCCTTACGCAACGGGAGTCATCGTGGACAACGCTGCAACCCCGGCCGACGGTTACGCCCAGTCCTTCCAGGCAATCGGCGTCATCGGAGTGATCGCCGCGGTTCTGGTCCTCGTCTTCGCCAATCCCGAGCGCGATCGCAAGCTCATCCGAGGCTGAGTACTCCACGTATAGCCATTCGCTAACAAAGCCATTCACCGAAAGACATTGCCGGGTCGACCCGCTCGTGATCGACTCGAGACACGCCCCGACCGCACAGTCGCAGAACCGGGCACGAACAGCAGGAGAGATACATGCGAGATGCCGTCATCGTCGACGCAGTACGTACACCGATCGGCCGTCGCGGCCGCGCCCTCTCGGAGATCCATCCGGCCGAGTTGTCCGCCCATGTACTGCGTGCGCTCGCTGAACGGACCGGACTCGACGCGGCGACGGTCGACGACGTGATCTGGGGTTGCGTCAGTCAGGTCGGCGAGCAGGCCGGAAGCATCGCCCGCACAGCGGCACTCGCTGCCGGCTGGCCCGACAGCGTTCCCGGCGTCACACTGACCCGGGCCTGCGGATCGAGCCAGCAGGCAGTTTCCTTTGCTGCGGCCACCGTCATCTCCGGTCAGAACGACGTGGTCGTAGCCGGAGGCGTCGAATCGATGTCACGAGTACCGATGGGTACCGCCAGCAAGAACGGTGAGCATTTTCCGGCTTCGGTACTCGAACGCTACGGGGTGGACGGTTTCAGCCAGGGGACCGGCGCCGAGATGATGGCCCGGAAATGGGCACTCACACGAACAGCTCTGGACGAATACTCCCTCCGCTCACACGAACTCGCGGCCCGTGCCACCGATGAAGGGGCATTCACCGGGCAGATCACTCCGATCGCGGGCTTGTCCCAGGACGAAGGCATTCGGCGAGGCGGAAGTGTGGAGTCGCTCGCGAAGTTGCCCCCGGCCTTCGACGCCGACGGTGCCATCCACGCCGGCAACTCTTCTCAGATCTCCGACGGGGCGGGCGCCACACTCGTCACGACCAGCGAGTACGCCCGGGCACGCGGGTGGAAGCCGCTCGTTCGTATTCACACCGCAGTGGTCGCAGCCGACGACCCGGTCATCATGCTCACCGGTCCGATTGCCGCCACCGCAAAGGCATTGGATCGCTCCGGATTGTCCATCGACGACATCGGCGCCTTCGAGATCAACGAGGCATTCGCCCCCGTCCCGCTTGCCTGGCAGGCTGAAACCGGCGCAGCCATCGATCGTGTGAATCCGCTCGGCGGCGCTATCGCGGTCGGCCACCCACTCGGCGGATCAGGTGCGATCTTGATGACTCGCCTGGCACATCACATGCGCGACAACGGAATTCGCTACGGTCTCCAGTCGATGTGCGAGGCCGGCGGCATGGCCAATGCGACCATTCTCGAATTGATCTGACCCGACAACGCTTTCGGGCCGACACGTCATCCAGCAGGAAAGAAGAATTGATCCATGAAACTCGAGGGACTTTCCACCGCGATCACCGGCGGCGCTTCAGGCCTCGGCCTGGCAACCGCTCGACGGCTGCTCGACGCCGGAGCGCAGGTCACGTTGATCGATCTGCCTTCGTCCGACGGTAAGCAGGTGGCGGCCGATCTCGGTGCTGCCGCACAATTCGCCCCGGCCGACGTCACCGACAGCGAACAATTCGCCGAAGCACTCGACGCGGCGCACGAGCGCGGCGGCCTCCGCGGCGTCGTCCACTGCGCGGGTGCCGGGCGTCGTATGCGCATTCTCGACAAGGACGGAAAAGCCGGATCGGTCGAAGATTTCGAGTTCGTCGTCAAGCTGAATCTTGTCGGTTCGTTCAACGCACTCCGTCTCGGCGCCGAGCGGATGGCGGAACTCGACGCCGTGGACGGTGAGCGAGGTGCCATCGTCATGACGGCGTCGGTCGCAGCATTCGAGGGTCAGATCGGTCAGATCAACTACACAGCGTCCAAAGCCGGCATCGTCGGTATGACGGTCACCGCTGCCCGCGATCTCGCCAGCCGCGGAATTCGCGTCAACACCATTGCTCCCGGCATCATGGACACTCCCCTGCTGGCGCGCCTACGCGAAGACGTGCGCACGGCCCTCGAAGCCTCTGTTCCCAATCCCTCACGACTGGGTCGTCCGGACGAGTTCGGCCAGCTCGCCGTCTCGATGCTCGAGAACGGCTACCTCAACGGCGAGACCATCAGACTCGACGGCGCTATCCGAATGGCTCCCCGGTGACGGGCACCAGCGTGATCGCCAATCCACAACTGCGGCACAACATGCAATACCCGGATACCACCATGGCGTACTGGGCGCCCAGCATGGCGGCGCTCTACGGTGACCGCCTCGCCGTCGTGGACGGCGAGCGTACGTGCACCTTCCGCGAACTCGGTCAGCGCAGTGCGCAATTCGCCGGCGCACTGCGGCAAGCCGGGGTGGGCGTCGGCGACGTGGTGTTGATGCACCTCGGGAACTGCGTCGAGTTCCTCCAGGCTTACTACGGATGCCTACAGGCCGGGGCGACAGTCACATTGGTCAACCCACTGCAGCCAGAGCTCGGCCTGCGCAAGCAGATCGAAGAGACGTCCGCCGTTGCTGCAGTGACTCAGAGTTCGCAGCTGCACGTACTGCTCGCGGCCGCTTCAGGAACCTCCGTGCGTACGATCGTGATGGTCCAGGACACCGAGGGCGCGCTCGACACACCGGAGTCGGTCGTCGCATTCGACTCCTTCATCGCCGATCTACCCACCGAATTCACCCCTGCCTCGGTTCGTAGCGACGACATCGCACACATCGCGTTCACCGGCGGAACCACCGGAGTCTCCAAAGGTGTTCGTGTTCTTCACCGCAACGTCGTCGGCAACATCACGCAGATGTGTGGGTGGAGAACCGGTCACGAGTTGGATGCAGGTCCTGAAGGTCTCGTCACTCCTCGACGCATCGATGGCCTCGACGTGCTCGGTCCGACGCCCGGGACCGGGGCGACCATCGTTGTCTCCCCTCTCTTCCACGCACATTCGTTGCTCAACACGTCGTTCCTGTTGATTTCCGGTCTCACCCAGGTGTTTGCCGGTCGGTTCGAACCCGGCCGGATGCTCGAGCTGATCGAAAAGCACGAGGCCACCTATCTCACCGGGTCTCCCGCTATGTGGCACGCACTGTCGGTTCATCCCGACGCTACGGTGCGCAACACCGACAGCGTGTGCGTCGTGTCTTCGGGTGCTGCCCCGATCGACAGTGTCACGCTCGCCGCACTCCGCCGGGCATTTCCCAAAGCGCTCGTCGTCGAAGGCTACGGGCTGACCGAGGCCACCTGTGTGGTCACGGCCGCTCCGCTGATCAACGGCTCGGAATATCGGCAGAGCAGCGTCGGCCTCCCGATCTTCGACACCGAAATCCAGATTCGCGATCAGCTCGACCGGAAGACCGTTCTGGGCGAGAACGAACGCGGCGAACTGTGGGTGCGTGGGCCTCAGGTCACCGACGGCTATCTCGGACACCCGGAAACCACCGCAGAACAGTTCGTCGACGGCTGGTTGGACACGGGAGACATCGCGTACCTGGACTCGGACGGATACCTCTTCATCTGTGACCGGGCCAAGGACATGCTCATCTACAAGGGGTACAACGTCTATCCGCGTGAACTGGAAGAGATTCTGGTCTCGCACCCGGCGATCTCGACTGCTGCGGTTGTCGGCCGCGAAGTGGGGAGCAACGGCCAGGAGCCCGTAGCCTTCGTGGTGATGATTCCGGGCGCCGAGTTCGACGCCGAGCGGATCAAGGCGTTCGTCGCCGAGCAGGTGCTGCCGTACAAGAAGATTCGCGAAGTCGTCGAGGTAGAACTCCTTCCGACATCGGCTGCCGGTAAGGTCCTCAAGACCGACCTCCGCTCGAGACTTCTCGAATCCGTCGATCAGAAAGGCGGTTCCAGGTGACGACCTTCGCAGACCTGACGTCGCAACTGCGTGTCCCGGTTCTCGCTTCACCGATGTTCATCATCTCGACTCCTGACCTCGTCATCGCGCAGTGCACCTCTGGCATCATCGGGTCCTTCCCGGCACTGAATGCTCGTCCGCAGTCGGCACTTCGGGATTGGCTCAAACTGATCACCGTGGCTCGTGAGGAACATGATCGTGAGCACCCGGAGAATCCGTCGGCGCCATTTGCCGTCAACCTCATCGTCCACCGGTCCAACAACCGCCTGGAAGAGGATCTGGCGACCATCGCCGAGTTCGAGGTTCCGATCGTCATCACGTCCCTCGGCGCTCGCACCGACATCAACGACGCAGTCCACGCATACGGCGGAATCGTTCTCCATGACGTCATCGACAATCGCTTTGCACGCAAGGCGATCGAGAAGGGCGCCGACGGACTGATCGCGGTAGCTGCCGGGGCCGGTGGTCATGCCGGTAGGCAGTCGCCGTTTGCCCTGATTCGGGAGATTCGTGAGTGGTTCGCCGGTCCACTGCTGTTGTCAGGTGCCATCGCTCATGGTGATTCGATTCTCGCTGCGCTCGCGGCCGGGGCCGATTTGGCATACGTCGGATCAGCTTTCATCGCAACCGAAGAGGCTAACGCGGATCCTGCGTACAAGGAGATGATCGTGGGTTCAGGGGCCTCCGACATCGTCTATTCCAACCTGTTCACCGGAGTACACGGAAACTACCTGCGGGGCAGCATCGTTGCCGCCGGCTTGGACCCCGACAACCTGGCCGAATCCGATCCATCCGCAATGAGTTTCGCGACCAACGACACCGATACCAAGGCCTGGCGTGACATCTGGGGCGCCGGACAGGGCATCGGAGCGATCGATGCAGTCCTTCCGACGCATGCAGTAGTAGAGCGTCTCGCCGCCGAGTACTCTGCCGCGCGAGAACGTATCTGCCGACTCTAGTGCTGTGACCGGCGTTCGTCGGACAGGTACTCGTGGATCAGGTTCACGAATACCTGTCCCACCGGCGACAACGTCGAGGGGTCGAAGGCGAGACCGTACGCACGCAGGAATCTCGGCTCGCAGGCCCGTTCCACCACCTGACCAGGCATCGATTTCGCCACCGAGCGCTCGACCAACGAGCCGCCGAGTCCGGCGATGACCATCGGGAGCCGCGACTCCCGTTGCTCGGTCACCACCGCGAGTTCCGTTCTGGTACCGGCCTTTCGGATCGAATCTTCGATCGCGTCACCCATCGCTGCCCCGCGAGGAACGAATACCATGGGAATGTCCGGCATTTCCGAAAGGCGTACCGGCCCCTCGGGTAGTTCCGTTCCCGCCGGGTAGACCAGGCGGTATTCCTGCTCCCCCAATTCGACGATTTCGAGCCCTTCGCCCGCCTCGAGCGGCAGATGAGCCACCGCGAATTCGCAGTGGCCGTCCCGGATGAGACTTTCCAGATTGTCCTCACGCTCGAGTTCCGAGAATCTGACTCGTGCTTGCGGATACCGTCGACAGAACTCCGCAATCAGATCGACGATCGTCCCCGAGGTCAGTGCAGGGAAAGCCATGATGTCGAGGCGACCGACGATGGCGCCATCGGATGCCGTCAACTGTTCAGCCGCCGCAGCTACGTCTCGCAAAACCTGTCGACTCGGGCCGACCAGACTGCGACCGGCAGCACTGAGCACCATGCCGCGCCCGATGCGGTGGAACAGCCTCACTCCCAGTTCACGTTCGAGCCCGCGCAACGCTTGTGACACGGTCGGCTGAGCAACGCCGAGAGCCGCTGCGGCGCCGTTGATCCCCTTGTTCTCGACCACTGCGAGGAAGTACTCCATCTGCCGGAACTCCACAGTTCACTCCTCTTCCGTGGACGGAACGGCGGAGGTGGCCATTTCCGCAGCCGTCGCGATGAATGCAGCGGCCGCCGGGGATTGCTCGCCCGAGCGATAGACGATACCGACGTCGCGTGTCAGCGGCGGATCGAAGGAGAAGGCGCAGACGTCTGTCATCTGCTGTTGTGCAACCCTTCTCGGCACTACAGTGGCGCCGATTCCTCGACGCACGAGTTCCCACGTGGTCACAGGGTGGACACAGTCCACGACTACGTTCTCGGCGCCTTCGCTGAGCAAGCCCCGGAACTGATTCGATTGATCACCGAGATCGACCACAAGCGGCAAACTGTGCAAGAGCGCTCGCGGAACCGGATCCGCCAACGGCGTTGCAAGTCGGCCGGACAACGACGCATGGGTGGCGAGCACCAACTCCTGAGTGGCAATCGGAGCCGTGACCAAACCTTCGTACCCGATACTCAGATCGGTGACGCCGACCTCGGCCGACCCTCGCCGCAACGCATTGTCGACCCCGGCCGGGCCGTACGTGTCGAGAACACGCACGACGATCTTCGGGAAGTTGGCCCGGAATCGCCGGACCAACTCGACCATCGGATCGATCGAGAACGCCGAGTACGAGACGACGTCGACACGACCGAACTCGAGTTCGCGAACGGCGGTCACTTTCGCCTTCGCGCGCTCGACGTCGGCAAGGATTCTCCTGGCCGCGAGATCGAACGTGCGGCCCGCGTCGGTAAGAACCAACCGCCTGCCCGTCCGGTCGAACAGCGTGGCGCCGAGTCGACGCTCGAGCGTACGAATTGCCTGTGACAGCGAGGGCTGCGAAATGTAGAGAGCCTGAGCGGCCTTCGTTATCCCACCGTGGTCGACAACAGCGACGAAGTAGGTGACGAAGTGCAGATCCACTCATCCATCATACGACCAGCGATCCGTCGCTCACTCCACCCGAGTTGCCCCTGGTACGGCCCACTCTCCGGTGAAGATCGGCTCCCGCTTTTCCACGAAGGCACGAACCGCGTCGGTGGCATCCGTCGCAAAATTGACCGCTTGCGCCCTCGCCTCGTTGTCCAAGGCCTCCCGCAACGAGAGGGAGGTGTGACGTTCGAGCATGGCGGCAGACTGACTCAGTGCGGCCGGCGGGCCGGCGGCGAGCCGCTGCGCCAGTGTTGACGTGTGTTCGTCCAGCTCGGCCGGTTCGACCAGATAAGTCACCAACCCGAGCTCGTAGGCTTCCTGTGCGTCGATCGTCTCGGCAAGCATCACCAGTCGCTTGGCTTGTTGGAGGCCGACCAGTCTCGGCAGGATCCACGAACCACCGAAGTCGACAGACAACCCCCGTTTGGCAAAGATCTGGCTGAACTTCGCACCCTTGGCCGCCACGACGAAGTCGCAGAGCAACGCCATGTTCCATCCGGCTCCGACGGCAAACCCGTCGACCTTCGCCACCAGAGGTTTGGGAAACTCACTCAGTGCGATTGCCGTTGCGTTGATGACACGCATGCGATCGAGCGGGTGCGACGAGCCACGCTTGTCCAGATCGGAGCCCGCGCAGAAGGTCCCATCCGCGCCGGTCAGGATCACCGAGCGAATCTGCGCGTCCTCTTGAAGTTCGAGGACTGCTTCACGTAGAGCGATCCAGGCGTCGAGATCGAGAGCGTTGCGGCGGTGCGGCCGACAGAGAACAATCGTCGCGACAGCACCGTCTCGTTCGATGCTTACGGCCGCACGCTCGATCGTCTCGGCACTCATGAACCACTCCACACGGGAGAGCGCTTCTCGGCAAATGCCGTGGCGCCCTCCTTGGCATCACGAGAGGTGAAGACCGGATCGATGAATTCGCGTTGCGCGACAAAGGCATCCGGATCGGTGTACTTGGCGGACATTGCCAGTACCTGCTTGGTCGCGCGAACAGCCAGTGGACCGTTAGCCGCTACTCGGGCCGCAAGCTCGCGTGCGACGGTCAGCGCGTGTCCCGGTTCGGCGAGCCGATTGACCAAGCCGTGATGATGCGCCACGGTGGCACTGAGTGGATCCCCCGTGATCGCGATTTCCATGGCCAACTGATACGGAAGAATCTTCGGCAGACGTAGGAGTCCGCCGGCGGCCGCGGCAAGTCCCCGCTTCACTTCGGGCAGGCCGAATTTCGCGTCCGTGGACGCCACGATCAAGTCGGCCGCCAAGGCCAGTTCGCAACCGCCGGCGAGTGCCCAACCTTCGACGGCTGCGATCAGCGGCTTCGACGGCGGTGCCTCGGTCAGACCGGCAAAACCACGACCCGGTAGCGATGGCCGCTCTCCGCGCGCAAATCCCTTCAGATCCATACCGGCGCAGAAGGTTCCACCAGATCCGGTCAGAATGCCGATGGTGAGATCGGGGCGTTCCTCGAACTCGTCGATCGCGGCGGCGAGTGCCTGTGCGAGTTCCAGGTTGACCGCGTTCTTGGCCTCGGGACGATTGAGGGTGATGACGGCAACGCCGTCGGCGAAGTCGGTGAGCACGACGCTCATGTTCGGTTCCTACTTCCGTGATGAGATTCTTGAAAGGTCACTGCGCGCGAATGCTCCAGCGCACGGGTGTGCCGCCGGACGGTGTCACGATCTCCCGCTTGGCCAAAACAACAAGATGAGCATGGGTTTCGCGGACTGCCAAGCGAAGTAGTCGCGGCGACATCTGTTCGAACGGGCGAGACCAGGAGATCGTGCGTGAGAGTTCCCAGGCCGTGGATTCAGGCTCATCCTGCACCGCAGCCACGATCTCCGCCAATCGCTCCTCGTGATGCCCCATCAATTGACGTGCACGATCGGCGATCCCACGGAATCGATATTCATGTGCCGGAAGCACTTCGCACTCGCCCAGTGTTGTCGTCGCCTCGAGCGAGAGAAGATAACGATGAAGTGGGTTCTCGAGTTCACCGGGAATCGTGGAGATGTTCGGGCTGATCCTCGGCAGCATGTGATCGCCGCTGAACAACAAGCCTCTGTCCTCTTCCACGAAACAGAGATGTCCGGGAGTGTGCCCCGGTGTCCATTGGGCGCGGAGATTCCAACCGGGCAGGTCGAGTGAATCCCCCTCTCCCAGAACAATGTCGATGGTTTCGTGCTCAGCGAACCGCACCAGGTCGACCCGAGACGCGTCGAGCACTTCGGCCGGTGCGCCGAGTTCGGACAACTGCAGGTTCCAGCCACTGATGTCGTCGCGGGTCTGTTCGGGCCCGTGGTACCCGAGGAGCGTCGCGTCGGCCACGTGCATCGCAAGTGTCGCGCCGCTGACCTGCCGAAGACGCGGCGCCAGGCCGAAGTGATCGGGATGCAGGTGCGTGATTGCCGCATAGCGCACTTCGGAAACGTGGTATCCGATCGATGCTATGCCGTCGACGAGAGCCTGCCAGGACTGTTCGTGATCCCAACCGACGTCGATGAGGGCAAGTCCGTCGTCGAGCGCGAGTGCGTAGACGAGTACGTAGCGCAAAGGGTTGTCCGGCATAGGAACAGGGATCGACCACAATCCGTCCCGCACCTGTTCGACCGGTGGAAGGACTTTGTTCGCCCATGCCTCACGTTGTGCGACACCGACGTCTTCGGTCACGATCATGATGCTTCTCCGCTCGCGTTCAGCATGGTCCGCAGGCTCGACTTGAGCAGTTTTCCGCTCGCGTTGCGAGGTAGGGAGTCCACGAAATGGATCTGGCGAGGTTTCTTGTACGACGCCAACTTCGCTGTGCTGAAAGCGATCAACTCGTCGACGCTCGGCACGTCGGCACCGTCGACCAGTTTGACCACTGCGGTCACGGATTCACCCCAGCGCTTGTCGGGAACCCCGACCACCGCGACCTCGGCGACCGAGGGGTGCTCGGCCAGAATGGATTCCACCTCGATCGGATAGACGTTCTCTCCGCCGGTGATGATCATGTCCTTGAGTCGATCGGTGACGAACAGATACCCCTCGTCGTCCAGATGGCCGGCGTCCCCCGTTCGGAGGAAACCGTCGTGGGTGAACAATTCGGCGGTCTCACGGTCACGTCGCCAGTATCCGCGAGTGTTGTTTCTACTGCGCGCGACGATCTCACCGGAATTATTGGGCGGCAATTCCTCACCAGTGGTGACGTCTCGAATCGAGATCTCGACGCCGATCATCGGCTTGCCCGCAGAGCGAAGCAACTCCGAACGCGGCCCGCTCACATGATGGTCGTAAGCACGAAGGACGGATACCGAACCCGTCGTCTCGGTCATCCCGTATCGCTGAACGAATTTGCAGTTCAAGACAGTCATCGCGTGGGCGAGGAGCGCCGGAGTGATCGGTGACGCCCCATAGGCGACCACCTCCAGGCTGGTCAGATCGAAACTGTCGAGAGTCGGCAGATCTACCAGCGTCTGAATGACTGCAGGCACCAGAAATGCGTGGGTGACGCGGTGGGTCGCGATGGCATCAGCGACCCGAGCCGGCGCCATGTCTCCGAGCAGCACCAAAGGCACTCCGGCCGACAAGCATGTACTCATCCAGCCGGCACCGGCGATGTGAAAGAGGGGAAGTGCATCGAGTGCGACTGCATTCGAACCGAATTCGTAGACATCGAACCCCTCGGGCTCGTTGTACAGATTCCGGTGCGTGGCCACGACGCCCTTGGGCCGGCCGGTTGTCCCGGACGTGTACAGCTGCAGAACTGCTGCGTCCGGATCGTGCCCGTGTCCGGGGTCGACACCGGTACCTGATGCCACGAACTCCGCCCAGGTTCGCGAATCCGGCAGGCCCCCTGCAGCTCCCACGGTTATGACCTCGATGTCCGGCAACGCTGCGGACATCGCCGCCGCCCCCGCGGCGAACTCGTCATCGACGATCAAGACGTCGAGCTCCGCGTCCTCGGCGATGTCGACGAGTTCGAGTGGGTTGAGCCGCCAGTTCAACGGTATGAACACAGCGCCTGCCTTCGCACATGCGATGAAGGTTTCCGCACCTTCGAGCCCCATACGCAGTAGCGCACCGACACGAGCACCCGTTGTGGTCACTTCTGCCAGCGCACTCGCCAAGGTGCTGGTCTCGCCATCCAGCTCAGCCCAAGTCAACGTTCGGTCGCCGCACGTGATTGCCGGATCGGACGGCCGTGTCGACGCCGAGTGGCGTATCCGGTTGGGTAGGTGAAGCTCGCTCACATCACGCTCCTGTGTTCCAGGTACTCACCGAGCACGAACCGCGGTCGGTGGTACTGGAACAGTCGACCATCGCTATGGCCTGCGCCACAAAGACGAGAAGGCGCACAGAGCCATAGCTCAGACCTATGTCCGCAGGTCGCAGCAAGTCACCGCCGCCAAGGCTCCGTCATCTGGGAGAATTCGTCAGATGCAGGCACCCGGGATGGACATACGCAGCGCGCAGTATCTCGTCGCGGTCGTCGATCACGGCAGCGTCACTGCCGCCGCGGACGTCCTGCGTATCTCGCAACCGTCCCTCTCGCAGGCCGTGCGCAACCTCGAACGAGCTCTCGGAGCCACACTCTTCGAGCGCACCACTCGCGGTCTGGCTCCCACCACGGTCGGACTGGCAGTTGCCGATTCTGCCCGTACGTTGCTCGCCGACGTTGCTCGGGCCGAGGCCGCGGTGGCTGCGGTAACCGCCTTGCGCGCCGGGGAACTCGCCATAGCAGTTCAGTCCGATCTCGCCATCGACCCTGTTGCAGAGGTCGCCGGACGCCTCCATCTGACGGCACCCGGAATTCGGTTCTCCACGAACGCCTCCGCCAACGCACAGGACGTGCGCGCGCTCGTCAGAGCAGGTACGTGTGAACTCGGGTTTCTCGAGACCCACCCGGGTACCGAAGTCTCCGACGGGCTTCGAGAAATTGCCGTGAGCACCCAGGAAACGGTCTTGTCGATCCCCATTCGCCTGGCCACAGACCTCCCCGATCCGGTTCCGCGCACGGTGGTCGCGCGCCTGCCGATGGTGGTCGAGGCATCCGCAGTTCGGCGCGGGCACTCGATCGACGACGATCTGGAACTCACCGACGTCGTCGTGGAAGTGCCAGATCGCCTTGCTGTCCGGGAAATGGTCGGGCAAGGTGTAGGCGCCGCGCTGCTGCCCAGATCGATCGCCGAACAAGACTCACCGGCATCTGAGGTTCGCTCGCTTTTCCCACCGATCACCCGGCAGACGATCTTGGTCTACCGCGACGGCCCGCTCTCACCGGCCGGGTCTGCGTACATCGAGAACATCTCCCCACGTCACAAGCCCTCCACGAACAGCCTGCCCAACGGCGAGAGCGTCTCCGGATCGAACTCGACGCCGTAATTCAGTGAGATCGGCGGCTCCACCGGAAATATCTCCGCGCCGGACGCGACCGATCTCTCGGCCAACGAACGCTCCATGAATGCCATGCCCAAACCAGCAAAGACGAACGCGCCGACGGTCTCCCGCTGCGCCAACTCCGTCGACATCCGAGTCCGGGCCCCGGCGGCCTGCAGAGACGACTCGATGGCAAGGCGAGCCCGCGAGTGTTTGAGCACACCCACCACGGGGAGATCGGGCAATGCCGTCAATGACACCGGCTCTCCCGCAGCGGGTTTCACACCATTCGGCCAGACGTCAGGATGAACCCCCGACGGCACTGCCAGCCAGTACTCGTTCACCCCCAACACTTTCGTGGACAGCGCCGACATGTCGGGTGGCCAGTAACTGAAGACCACCTCGCACGCGCCGTCTGCCAACACCTGCTCAGACGTTGCACCCTGCGGCAACTCACCGACCCGAACGGTCACAGCAGGCCACCGCTCACGAAAGTCTGCCACGATGCGTGCGATCGGACCTTCGAGACCATGTGCCGCGGAGCAGATGTCGAGCCGGCCACGAGGCTCGTCGGCCGTACCGATCGCGACGTCGAACGCGGCCGCGCTGCTGCGAGTCATCTGCCTCGCCGGCCCTACCAATGCCCGACCTGCTGCCGTCAGCACCAAACCGCGACCGACGCGGTGAAACAGTTCGACTCCGAGTTCACGCTCGAGGCCACGAATACCCTGCGACAGCGACGGCTTGGTGACCGACAGATTCTGCGCAGCCGTCGACAAGGACTCACCACCGGCAACGGCAAGGAAGTACTCGATCTGACGTAGGTCCACTCCATCGACTTTGCCATAAACGCAGACAGGTATACCGGTACCAAGCACTGCAGGGTGTTCACACACGCTTCATTAATCGGACATTCAGGACACACCTTCTTCTACCCGGCGCCACCTACCGTAATTGGTCCAGACCAATTACGGATAGGTCTGAACCACCGCGTCGAAGACAAGGAATCCTCGTGAGACGTACGACCATCGCGATAGCAGCCGTGACCGCGGCTCTCGCCGTTCCCGGCATCGCCCCCGCCGAATCCCACGCCGAACCCGGCTGGGGCAGTTCGTCCTTCGAATGGGGCAGCTCTTCGGGCGAGAACAACACGCCGCCCGCAGCGCCCGGCGTCAGCGTCCCCGGCGGACGGTACGAGCACCCCGTCGACCTGACCTTCACCGCCGAGCGCGGCGCCACCGTCCGCTACACCGTGGACGGAACGACACCCACCACCGACAGCCAAGCTGCCACGCCGGGACGTCCGCTGCACATCGCACAGGACACCAACGTCACTGTCGCAGCTTTCCGCGGCGATCACGCGAGCGCGGCCGTCTCGTTCGGCTACCTGATCAAGACCTCGGAAAAGCCGCTGGCTCAGGTCGTCGTGATGTCCGACGTCCACGTCGGCGATCACGCGAACAACGACAAGAAGTACGAAAGCTTCTTCGACACAATCGGTTCCATCTTCCCGAAACCCGACGCTATCCTCTCCAACGGGGACATGATCAACGACAACGGAGACGGCAAGGGGCCCGACCACAAGATCGTCGCAGAAATCTTCCAGGCAAACCTCGCCCGGAAGGGCATGAACGACACACAACTCCTGATCTCCAACGGCAATCACGATGCAAGTCTCGCGGCGATCAGAGCCGGATACCCGGCGGAGTGGTTCCCGGATTCCGGTGGCGGATACTACGAATCCGACGTCAATGGTGTCCATCTCTTCACGGTCAACACCGAAACCTACAACAATGATTCAGCGCAACGCAATTGGCTGAAGTCCCGCCTGACCGAAATCACCGCGGAGTCCGGGAACCTGACCAAGCCGATCCTGGTCCAGGGACACCGGCCGGCAAGCAACACAGCCATGGACGGGCAGCAGGCGTCGAACCCTCGATTGACCGAAGACCTGAGTGCCTTCCCTCAGGCAATCTTCTTCTCCGGGCACTCACATCTGAACAACAACGACGACCGGTCGATCCATCAGCGTGACTTCACGTCGGTCAACGACGGCTCGATGTCGTACATCGAAATCGATCACGGCTACCAGATGGCGACCGAGTCCGGTCTCGCGAACCGTTTCGAATCACCCACTGCCCAAGCGCTCTTCGTCGAGGTCTACCAGGACCGCACGGAAATCAACCGAATCAACATGGCCGCAGACAAGCACGACATCTACGCCGGTGGCGCGTGGTCAGCCAACTGGCAGCCGCCGTACTCGAGCGCGGGCACGCTGAGCGGTTCGGGGTGGACGGTCGAACTCGACGGGTCGACCAACCGGCAGATCAAGGACAACTTCCGCTACACCTCGGGCGCACGGAACACGCACGCGCCGGAGTTCACCTCGAGCACTCCGCTCTCGGTGACGACCGGCGAAAACGGTGCGACCGCACTGAGGATCGCGCAGGCCAAGGACGATCAGATGGTGCACCACTACGCCGTCGAGGTCACGGACACAGCCACCGGAGCGAAGGTGGTCTCGTCGAAGGTGCTCTCGGACTTCTACTTCATGCCGCGGCCGAACAGCCTCGACATTCCGATTCCCGATGCCGCAGCGGGCACCGCATACGAAGCCCGCGTCGAAGCCGTTGACGCATACGGCAACCGGTCACCGGTGACAACCCTGGCCTTCACCCGCTGACCCGACACGACAAAGCGGCACCGCGCATATTCGCGGTGCCGCTTCTCGGCTCAGTTGTACGTGCGAAGCAGGCCCTTGCTGATGATCTGCTTCTGGATGTCGCTGGTACCTTCACCGATCAGAAGGAACGGCGCCTCACGCATCAACCGCTCGATCTCGTATTCCTTGGAATAGCCGTATCCGCCGTGGATACGGAAGCTGTCCTGGGTGACCTCCGAGCAGAATTCACTCGCCAGATACTTCGCCATACCCGCTGCGACATCGTTGCGCTCACCCGAGTCCTTGAGCCTGGCAGCGTTGACCATCATCAGATGCGCCGCTTCGACTTTGGTGCCCATCTCGGCGATCCGGAACGCGATGGCCTGATGCTCGGCGATCGGCTTGCCGAAAGTCTCGCGTTGCTTGGCGTAGGTGACAGCCAGTTCGAAAGCGCGCTGGGCAATTCCGCAGGCACGCGCGGCGACGTTGACCCGGCCGACCTCGACGCCGTCCATCATGTGCCGGAATCCCGAGCCAGGGGTGCCACCGAGAACCTCCTCGGCTCCGATCTCGAAACGGTCGAAGATCATCTCCGTGGTGTCGATTCCCTTGTACCCCATCTTCTCGAGCTTGCCCGGAATGGTCAGGCCCGGGAGTACCTCGCCGAAACCTGCGGGCTTCTCGATCAATATCGTCGTCAGATTGTTGTGCGGCTTCTCCGCGCCCTCGTCCGTCTTGACCAGGACTGCCACCAAGGTCGAGGAACCTCCGTTGGTCAGCCACATCTTCTGGCCGGTGATCACGTAATCGCCGGAGTCCGTCCGCTTCGCCTTGGTCGATATGGCAGCAACATCGGAACCGAGAGCAGGCTCCGACATGGAAAATGCACCGGTGAGTTCCCCGGACGCCAGACGCGGCAGGTACTTCGCCTTCTGTTCCGGCGTCCCGTGCGCCGAAATCATGTGAGCCACGATGAAATGCGTGTTGATGACACCGGACACGCTCATCCATCCACGGGCCAATTCTTCGACGCACAGCGCGTAGGTGAGCAATGATTCGCCGATACCCCCGTACTCGGGGTCGATGGTCAGTCCGAACAGACCCATGTCCTTCATCTGCTTGACGATGTCGGTCGGGTACGTATCCGAGTGTTCGAGTTCCTGCGCCGCGGGGATGACCACACGATCGACGAACTCGCGTACCGCCCCGACGATATCGGTCTGGGTTTCGGTCAATCCCGCCGTCTGCGCCAAACGAGTCACTGTTCCACCTGTCAGTCGGTACTTCGTGCCCTCCCGGTCGACGAAATTGATTCGACTCCAGGAACTTTCATCCCACCGCGACGTGTGTGCGGCAGAGACGCTGCATCCATTCAATCCCCGAACGGTATATGTGTCAAAGTCGATTTCGCATACGAACCGTATGGCGGAAACTATGTCCGAACAGGTCGTTCCTGCTGTTGACAACCGCGCCACGTGTGCTGGATATTCGAGAGGCCAGGTCGCGGTGGGCCCTTCGATCGGCCCGTTCACGCGACGCATTCCCCACTCTCCTCGAGACAGGCGCATTCCATGCACGACGCAGTCATCTGTGAACCCGTTCGCACCCCGGTGGGCGGATTCGGCGCAGTCTTCAAGGACGTTCCCGTCACCACACTCGCCGGCACTGTTGTGCGTGGCCTCGTCGAACGAACCGGCATTGCGGCCACCGATGTCGACGACGTCATCTTCGGTCAGGGGTACGCCAACGGAGAGGCCGCGGCCATCGGGCGAATCGCGGCACTCGACGCCGGTCTGGACGTGTCCGTTCCCGGAATACAACTCGATCGCCGTTGCGGTTCGGGATTGCAGGCGATCATCTACGCCGCGATGCAGGTACAGACCGGAATGAGTGATCTGGTCATCGCCGGCGGCGCCGAAAGCATGAGCGGAACCGAGTTCTACTCCACCGACATGCGTTGGGGCACAAAGCGCCCTTCCGTCGAGTTCCACGACCGATTGGCCAAACCGCGCACGAACTCCGGCGGAGTCAACTTTCCGGTGGAAGGCGGCATGATCGAGACCGCCGAGAACTTGCGCCGGGAGTACTCGATCACCCGCGACGAGCAGGACCGATACGCGGTGCGATCGCACGAACGGGCCGTTCACGCCCAGGACAGCGGGTATTTCGACGACGAGACCATTCCCGTTTCGGTGCCCGGACGCCGTGGTGAGCAGACAGTCGTCACCCAAGACGAGCATCCGCGCCGAGGGATACAACTGTCCGATCTTGCTGCACTGCGCCCCATTCGAGGTCGCGTCGACCCTGAAGCAACAGTCACCGCCGGAAACGCCTGCGGCCAGAACGACGCCGGAGCCGCGGCCATCGTCACCACTGCGGCCAACGCCGAACGGCTGGGCCTGCGGCCGTTCGCGAAACTGGTCAGCTGGGGTGTGGCCGGTGTGGAGCCGAACCGGATGGGCATCGGACCGGTGCCTGCCGTGGCGAAGGCTCTCTCCCGTGTCGATCTGTCGCTCGACGACATCGACCTCATCGAAGTCAACGAGGCCTTCGCGGCCCAGGTTCTCGCGTGCGCCAAAGCCTGGGGATTGAGCGCGCAGGACATCGAAGAACGCTTCAACGTCAACGGTTCCGGAATCTCGCTCGGACATCCTGTCGGCGCTACCGGTGGACGGATCCTCGCCAATCTGCTGCGCGAACTCGACCGGCGCCAGGCACGATACGGGATCGAAACCATGTGTATCGGTGGCGGACAAGGGATTGCCGCGGTGTTCGAGAACCTGCGACGCTAGAAGCGTTAACCGATCGATCCGTCGCGGCGAAGTTCCGCGATCCGGTCGCCCGTAAGTCCCAACTCGGCCAGCAGAGAATCCGTCTGCTGGCCGAGTGCCGGAACGTCACCCATGCGCATTTCGACATCCGAATACGTCATCGGAGGCAGCACGGCATCGATCGGACCGTTCTCGGTGCCCACGGACCGCCATCTGGCACGCTTCTCCAGCTGCGGATGTTCCAGCAGACCGGCCATGTCGTTGAGTGCCGCGGCCGGAACACCAGCGGCGGCCAGACGCTGATCCAGATCTGTCGTCGAGTACAGACGCGTCAGAGAGCCCACCAATTCGTCTACCTCGCCACGGTTTTCGACGCGCACGATGTTGGTGCGGTAACGCGGATGATCGACCAGATCCTCTCGCTCGAACACGTCCACCATCAGCGCTCGCCATCCACGGTCGTTCTGGACGC
This sequence comes from Rhodococcus sp. T9N, assembly GCF_024436645.1. NCBI lineage: Bacteria > Bacillati > Actinomycetota > Actinomycetes > Mycobacteriales > Nocardiaceae > Rhodococcus > Rhodococcus sp. T9N. The sequence continues at coordinate 184,245 of NZ_JAMSKS010000005.1, forward strand.
CGATCAGGATTTCGCCGTCGGCCGTGGGATACGAATCGTAGGGAACGATCGCGGCATGGCCGAGACCGACACGTGGAATCTGCTTGTCTGCATACATTTTCATGTACATCGGATGACCCAGCCACTCGACGGTGGAATCGAACATCGAGACCTCGACGAGCGCTCCCTTGCCCGTTCGCTCTCTACGGAACAGGGCGCTCAGAATCGAAGTCAGCGCGTACATTCCTGCTGCGATGTCGGAGACCGGGATGCCGGTCTTGGTGGCCGTCTCCGGTGTGCCTGTCACGGAGATCATTCCGGTCTCGGCTTGGACCAACATGTCGTAGGCCTTGCGCTCGCGCCGCGGGCCGGCACTGCCGTAGCCGGACATGTCGATCACGATGAGCCGTGGGTATTTATCGCGCAGTTCCTCCGCGCCGAACCCCAGTCTCGCGGCTGCGTCGGGAGCCAGGTTCTGCAGGAACACATCGGCTCGCGCGACCAGATCGAGAAGGATCTGCCGGCCGGCTTCCGACTTCACGTCGACGGCGATCGATTCCTTGGAACGGTTGAGCCACACGAAGTGTGATGCCTGACCGTGAACCGCCTGGTCGTAGTGACGCGCGAAGTCACCCTCGCCGACGCGTTCTATCTTGATCACCCGCGCACCCATGTCCGCGAGATGTCTGGTGGCGAGCGGTGCCGCCACCGCCTGTTCGAGTGCAACTACGGTGATTCCGTCGAGCGGAAGATCCGAGTTCGGCTGTCCCATGTCAGTAGTCACCCCAGAAGTTTTACACCCAGAATTCTCACACTCTGAATTCTTGCACTCGAACAGGACGGATCAGATGTGGCGGCCGCCGGTGATCTCGAGAACCGTTCCGGTCATGTAGCTCGAGAGGTCGCTCGCGAGGAACAGCACAACCGAAGCAACTTCCGAAGGCTCGGCTGCGCGCCCCATCGGAATCTCGGCAAGCTTCTCGTTCCAGATCCGTTCGGGCATCGCCTCGGTCATCGCCGTGCGGACCAGTCCGGGCTGAACGGCGTTGACGCGAACGTTCTTGAACGCGACCTCTTTTGCCGCGGCCTTCGTCAGACCGACGATCCCGGCCTTCGCGGCCGAGTAGTTGGTCTGCCCGAGCATGCCCACCTTGCCGGAGATCGACGAGATGTTCACGATCGCGCCCGTCTCACGCTCGCGCATGCGGGCGGCGGCAGCGCGTGTTCCGTTCCAGGCGCCCTTGAGGTGAACGGCGATCACGTCGTCGAAGTCCTGCTCGGTCATCTTCCGCATCGTGGCGTCGCGCGTCATGCCGGCGTTGTTGACCATGACATCGACTGGACCGAAAGCGCTTTCGGCCAGATCGAGCATGGCCTCGACCTGTCCGGAGTCACGCACGTCGCAGGAAGCGAAACGGGCGACCGACTCTCCACCGAGTTCGGCGACCGCAGCCGTTCCCACGGTTTCGTTGATGTCGCCGAGAACGACGGTCGCGCCTTCCTTGATGAAGGTGCGCGCAATTTCGAGCCCGATGCCCTGGGCTCCGCCGGTCACTACCGCAACCTTGCCGTCCAACAATCCCATGTCCACTCCGTTCGTGAGGTTAAAGCTCGTCTGGAAAATGTGTCAGCGCTGGTTTTGATTTTTCGCTTGCGCCACGAGCCCACCACCGAGAATCAGACGCTGGATCTCGCTGGTTCCCTCGTACAGGCGCAACAGGCGAACTTCACGGTAGATGCGTTCGACCGGAACACCGCGCATGTACCCGTTGCCCCCGTGGATCTGCACGGCGAGATCTGCGACCTTGCCCACCATCTCGGTGCAGAAAAGCTTTGCCGCCGAAGGCCCGAGACGGCGATCCTCACCGCTGACGTACCGCGCGGCCACCTCGCGCACCATCGCGCGCCCTGCCATCACACCGGCTTGCTGGTCTGCCAACATCGCTTGAACCAGCTGGAAGTCGCCGATCGCGGTGCCGCCCTGTTCCGTGACCACGGAGAACGCGACAGATTCGTCGAGCGCTCGCTGTGCTGCTCCCACCGAGAGCGCCGCGATATGGACTCGTCCGCGCGCGAGAGACGTCATCGCTGCGCGGTATCCGGTGTCCTGGTCGCCACCGACGAGGGCCGACTCGGGAACCCGGACGTTGTCGAAGGTGACCTCGGAGGTCCAAGCACCTTCTTGACCCATCTTCTTGTCCTTGGGACCGACCGTGACACCTGGCGTGTCAGCCGGAACCAGGAACACTGCAATTCCCGGACCATCGGAATCCGCCGGGCGAGTGCGCGCGAACACCACGAACAGCTGCGCCAGTGGAGCATTGGTGATGAACCGCTTGTTGCCGTCGATCACCCAGTCGGATCCATCCAGCACTGCCTTGGTCCGAAGGCCGGCCGGGTTGGAGCCCGCGCCCGGTTCGGTGAGAGCAAAGGAAGCCACGACATCACCGGAGGCGATGCGCTCGAGCCACTGAGCCTTCTGCTCGTCGGTACCGAAGCCGACCAGCACCTGTCCGGCAATTCCGTTGTTGGTACCGAACATCGAACGCAGCGCCAGAGACGTGTAGCCGAATTCCATTGCCAGTTCGACGTCTTGGGTGAGGTCGAGTCCGAGCCCACCCCATTCCTGAGGGATCGCGTAACCGAAGAGCCCGATAGCTGCGGCCTTCTTGCGTATGTCCTCAGGAATGGCGTCGGTGTCGGCTATCTCCTGCTCACGCGGAACTACTTCCTTACGGATGAACTCCCGCGCAGTCGCCAAGATATCTGCGAAGTCATCTGCGTCGACCTGCATTCCCACCACTCACCTTGCTGTTTCCGAAGTCCATGCCGTCCCCCGAAGTCAATACCGTGAGGCAATCGGAGTCAAAGACCTGAAAACGAACCGAAGGTAAGGCAGAACCTATAGCAAGCTTCAGACGGTGCGCAGTTCCCGCTTCAGTAGCTTGCCGCTCTGGTTGCGCGGAAGCTCGGCCACGAAACGGACATGCTTGGGCACCTTGAACGGAGCGATTCGCTCCTTGACGTGGGCAATCAACGCCTCGGGCGTCAACTCGTCGTTGCCGTCCTTGAGCACGACGATCGCGGTGACGGCCTCGATCCACTTCTCGTCGGGCGTACCGATCACGGCAACTTCTGCCACGGCGGGGTGCGTGTAGACCGCATCTTCGACCTCGCGTGACGCCACCAGGATGCCGCCGGTGTTGATGACGTCCTTGATCCGGTCGACGACCGTGATGAACCCTTCTTCGTCCCGCACGACCAGATCGCCCGAATGGAACCAGCCGTCACGGAAGGCCTCGGCGGTGGCTTCCGGATTCTCCCAGTAGCCGTTGCACAGCTGGGGTGAGCGGTAGAGAACCTCGCCGGACTCACCGTCGGCAACATCGTTTCCGTCGGCGTCGACGACGCGGGTTTCGACGAAGAACACCGCGCGACCACAGGAAGACGGGCGATCAGCATGCTCGCTGGGCTGGAGAACTGTTGCCAGTGGGCCGATTTCGGACTGGCCGAAGCAGTTGTAGAAACCGATGTCCGGATAGCGCTCGCGCAGACGATTGAGCACGGTGACCGGCATGATCGAGGCGCCGTACTGCGCCTTCTTCAGCGAAGACAGATCGCGGGTCTCGAGGTCCGGATGGTTGGCCAGCGGCACCCACACGGTCGGCGCCAGGAACAGCGATCCGATCTTTTCGGCTTCGACACGGCGCAGGATTTCCGGGATGTCCGGCGCCTGCATCAGACTGACCGTCGCGCCGACGGACAGGTACGGCAGCATGAAGACGTGCATGCCCGCGGAGTGGTACATCGGCATGCAGATCAGCGGGTTGTCGTTCTTGTCGAGGCCGAGCGCGATCACCGAGGACACGTACTCGTGAACCAGTGCACCGTGAGACATCATGGCGCCCTTGGGCTTCGAGGTGGTGCCCGAGGTGTACAGGAGTTGCGCCAGATCGGTCGACGTCGCACGCGGTTCGAAGACCGGCACCTCGCCCGCCTCACCGATCGTGACCACGGACAGTTCCGCGTCCCGCAGTGCGATCACGTGATCGAGATCGAGGTCGGAGCGTACCGAGTCGAGCGTCGGCGCCAATGCCGGATCCACCAACACCGCGCGGGCGCCTGACTGCGCCACGAGGTACCGGAGTTCCTCCCCCTTCAGTGCGTAATTGACCGGAACATGCACCAAACCTGCTCGTGCACAGGCAAGAAATCCGATTGCATAGGCGTCGGAGTTGGTTCCGTATGCCGCGACGCGGTCGCCGTGTTCGAGCCCCAGACCGAGCAAGTAGGCGGCGACCCGCGTCACCGCGTCGTCGAGTTCGCGGTAGGTGCGAGTGCGATCTTCGAATACGACGGCTACACGGTCGGGGTACTTGGCTGCCGAGCGCCGAAGCACTCCGTCGACAGTGTTGGTGCGTGGATCCAGGCTCATGCGCCTCAGGTTATAGGACGTCCAACTAAACCGGAAGAGTGATCGTTACTTATTGCGCCATTCGGGCTTTCGCTTGTCCACAAAGGCCTGCATACCTTCCTGAGCGTCGCAGGTCACGGCGTTGGTTGCCATAGTTTCCGCCATCGCCTCGTACGCCTGCGCTTGCGGCAGATCGATCTGGCGATAGAACGCCTGCTTACCGATCTTCACCGTCAAGGGGCTGGCCGTCGTGATCTTGGCGGCCAGTTCGCGCACCTCTCGGTCCAGGTCTTCGGGCGCGACGACGAAGTTCACCAGACCCCAGTCCGCAGCGGTGTCGGCGTCGATCGTCTGCCCGGTGAGCAACATCTGCATCGAGCGCTTGCGCCCTACTGCCCTGCTCAGCGCCACCATGGGCGTCGAGCAGAACAGTCCGATCTTGACGCCCGGCGTGCCGAAGACAGCATTCGACGCAGCAACAACCAGATCACACGACGCGGCCAGTTGGCAGCCCGCCGCGATAGCCGGGCCCTGTACTGCGGCAATCACCGGCTGCGGAATCCGCTGTACGGTCTCCATCATCTCGGTACAGCCGTCGAAGATCGCCCGCTCGTCCTCGAGGGTTCTCCCGATCATCTCCGTCAGATCGTGTCCGGCGGAGAACACCGGGCCTTCGGCGCGCACGATCACGACCCGCACGCGCTCGTCTACAGACAATTCGACAAGGGCAGCCGTCACCTCACGCATGGTCTCCGCCGAGAGCGGATTGCGCCGCGCCGGCCGATCGAGCGTCAGGAAACCGAGTCCCACCGATTCCTCGACGGAAATCTTCACTGCAGTGTCTTCTACCTGTGTCTGCGACATGTGTTCTCTCTACCAATCGAATCCGTCCCGGTCAACGAGACGAAAAGGACATCCACTCGCACCGCGTCGATACGGTCCGGTCAATACTTCGCCACTACGAGGAGTGCCCATGAGCACCGATGCCGCCGTCACCACTGATCTCGAAGAGATTCTGCGCGCTCAGCAGGAAGCAACTCGAGCCGCTGGTCTTCCGTCCGCGCAGACACGACGCGAGCGCATTCAACGCGTCGTCGATCTCCTGGTGGCAAACCACAAGGATCTGACCGAGGCGATCAACGAAGACTTCGGCGGTCGAATCCCGGCCTACTCGGTGATGAATGACGTTCTCGGGTCGATGGTTTCACTCAAGCACGTTCGTGATTCGCTCGAAGAGTGGATGATTCGCTCACCGAGAGCTACCGGAGCGATGCAGGACCAGTTGGGTGCCACGGCGTACGTGTCGTACCAGCCGAAGGGTTCGATCGGCATCATCGGAACCTGGAATGCTCCCCTTTTCACTCTCCTGAGCCCGCTCGCCTGCGCCCTCGGAGCAGGAAATCGCGCCGTTCTCAAACCGTCGGAGATCGTGCCCAATACTGCGGCCGTCCTGGCCGAGGCGGCGCGTCGAACTCTCGACCCCGTGGAGGTCGCGGTGGTGACCGGCGGCCCGGAAGTCGCTGATCGGCTGACGTCGCTGCCTTTCGACCACCTCGTCTTCACCGGCAGCACGACCGTCGGAAAGCTGGTCATGGCCAATGCTGCGAAGAACCTGGTGCCGGTCACCCTCGAACTCGGCGGCAAGTCACCGAGCGTCTTGAGCCGCAGTGCCGATATCAGCTCTGCTGCTTCGCGTTTGGCTATCGCGAAGTCCACCAACGCCGGTCAACTCTGTGTCTCTCCCGATCTGATCTACGTTCCGCGCGAGAACACGGAAGCATTCATCGACGCGTTCACCGACCAGTTCACGGGACTGTTTCCCACGATTGCCGACAACAAAGACATGGTCTCGATAGTCAGCGATCGTCACCTCGCACGCATCGAGGGGTACATCGCGGACGCCGAAGAACGTGGGGCACGAATCATCACCGTTCCCGACGAAGAACTCTCCGCAGACACTCGTCGTCGCCCACTGCGAATCGTGGTCGACCCTCCGACCGACGCGCAGATCATGAAGGAGGAGATCTTCGGGCCGGCCGTCGTCGTCTTGCCGTACGACCAACTCGACAACGTCGTCGCCGACATCAATTCACGACCGAAACCGTTGGCGCTGTACTACTTCGGAACCGATCTGGACGAGAAGGAATCCGTACTCGAACGGACCGTCTCGGGCGGCGTCACCATCAACGACGCGATGTCTCACCCCGGGCTGAGCGACGCACCCTTCGGCGGCGTCGGAGCTTCGGGCATCGGGCACTACCACGGCCGTGAGGGTTTCCTCGAGTTCAGTCACGCGCGAACGGTATTCGAAGCAGCGCAGCATGACCCACGCGGTGAATGGGGAATGCTCCCGCCGTACGGTGAGGGTTTCGAGCAGATGATGTTGGCTCAGGTAACGCCCTAGGGCCTCCGGCCCCGTGCGCCTTTTTGGTAGTGCACGCTACCGGAAAGGCGCACCGGCAAGGCCGCGGCTGAGGAACTCCACCAGCTGACCCGGTTCGGTATCCACCGACTCGATCAGTTGGATCAACTCCTTCTTGTCTTCTACCGCAAGCGGTTCGATGCCACCGAACGTGCGCATCGTGGACCCGGCCGGAAGAACACGAGCACACACGAGTGTGCCTGGCTCGAGGTTCAGCGAGCCCCACTCGTCCGTGACCTTCACCAGATGCCCGTTGCGGACGTCGCTGAGGGTCACCAACTGTCCCGGCTCCGTCGAGGCGACCTTGTACACCGAGCGCGGAATCGACAACCACTGATCGGCCAGTTCGCGTTCGTCGGCAGGCAGCAGTTCTCCGCGGCGCTCGACAAAAGCTGCGAAAATACCCGCATCGAACAAGGCAGCGTCGACGGCCAAACCACCTTCGACGGCCAGCGTCAGTGCTTCTTCGCTGTTGAACTGCTCGGCACGGATGAGCGCAAGATCGAACACGGCGTCGAAGTACTCCGGTGTGCGCGAGAACAACTGAGCCTTGACGTAGAGCCAGCTGGCCCGGTCGTCGAACGTCACCTCGGACTTACCGAGATGGCAAACCTTGAACTTTCGACCGGAACCGCACCAGCACTTGTCATTTCGTCCGAGTTCGGGGTGCTCGGCCGGGGCGTAGCGCTGAAGAACCTCGTGCAGAACCTCGGACTCGCCACCCTCGATTCGGCCCAGCAAAGCCAGCGCGCGCGTCACATCGCTTCGATCGGCGGCCAGTAGCGCCAGATCGAAGATCGCGGGAGTCCAGTCGGGATCGAGATCGTGCGCTGATTCGTACGACGCCTCAGCGGCCAGGATCTTGCCGAGACGATCCGAAGCCTTGCCCGCCAGCCAGTGCGCTGCCGGCTTGACACGACGCGACCCTTTTTCGGCGAGAGCAGTTGCAACAGAATGCAATACGGAATCATGATCGTCGAGTTCGGACAACAGCTCCAACGCTGCCGCAGCCGCGGGCGGCTCGGCGAGGCCTGCGAAGGCCTGCGGATCCTCCTTGATCTGCTTGCGCGCCCAGTCCGAGACATCGTCGACGCCTTCGGCTTTCGCGGCCATGACCACATCGACGAAGGCGATCACCGACGCGGCTTCTTCGGGGTGCAGATTCTCGCGGACCTCGAGCATGCGGGCCCGGTTCGCCAGGTGGTATGCCTCGAAATCGAATCCGTCGACCGCAACGTAGTCACCGTCGCGGACGTAACCTGACGCCTCGAGCATCTCGCCCAGCGGGGCGGTCGGCTGACGGAACAGCGACGGCTCGTCGAGCATCAACTGCCAGACAATGGCATCGAGGGTGTCAGCACCGATGTCGGCAAGGACCGTCGCCAGGTGCTCGCCGAATCCGGGTGCGGGATCCAGTACCTCGGGGATGGTGCAGAGCGTCAGCTCACGGTCAGCGACGAACAATCCGATCAAGTCACCTGCCGAGCACTCGGCAAGGGTGTCGGTGTCGAGTAGAAAGCCTTCGTCGTGTGGGAACTCCGGATCTTCGATCCCACGATCAGCCAACAGGTCGTCGTCTATCCCGCGGTGCACGACGCTGATGCCATGAATCTCGTCGTCGTCACGATCGAGGAACACCCGCAGCATCATCAGATCGGGGTTCGCGTCGAGAACGCCGGACTTTATTTCGGCTTCGGTGAGCCGATGGGTCAGCACTCGATGCTCGAACAACGTGTCGAGTGCGGCGTACCGCTCCTCACTCAAGTAGCCGAGCAGTGGGTCCTCGACGTACTCTACGAATTCGGCCATGTCGTCGGCTGTACCGTGGCCGGCATCGGCCAACAGGGTGCCCCAGTCCGCCGCTGTCTGCGGGCCGTGCTCACGCAACAACTCCATCGCGGCTTCGGCGATCAAGTCATTGGCATCCATCGGTTCGTTCACCTATCCAACTTTAACGGGGTCGACTCGATACATCGTCACCGGTCATCGGTCGAGTGATCGGCGCCTCCACGCAACTCGCGCACCAGTTCTTCGGCCTCGAGATCTTCGGAAGCGAGAACTTCGAGTACCCTCGCAGCCTGCGATTCCGTTGCCATGACCACAACACCCACCGCAAACGCGCCAGTGGGGGCCGTCAGGACCCGAGCACTGATCACATCACCTGGCTTGCCTTCGACCGAGTGAGCAACCGTGACGGTCTCCTTGGACCCACGATCGAGCAGCACGACGCCGGTGTCGGACGTTTCGATCACCTCGTACACCGACCTCCGGATTCCGAGCCACTGTGCGGCTGTCACAACTTCCGCCTCCGGAAGTAGTTCGCTGCGTCTGGCCAAGAATTCGGCAAAGATTCCACCCTCGAACAGAGCGACGTCCAGTGCCGATCCGTCGAAGATCGTGGCCGCGATCAGTTCGTCCTCGGAGAGATTTTCGTTTTCGAGATCGTCGAGCCCGGTCACGATGTCGACGAATTCGGAGGCAAACGCAAACAGGCATGCCTTCTTGTACAGCCACCGACCGTCCGCCTTGACGGATTCATCGGCCTTTCCGAGGTGGCAGACCTTGTATTTGCGGCCGGAACCGCACCAACACTTGTCGTTTCGCCCGAGTTCCGGGTGATCGGCTGGGACGAAGTCCTGCAGTACGGCGTAGAGATTCTCTTCGGTTCCGCCGTCGATCCGCCCGAGCAGTGACAGCGCCCGGGTCGCATCGCCGCGGTCCGACGCGAACTGAGCCAGCTCGAACAAGGCCGGACCCCAACCGGATTCGGCAAGGAGCGCTTTCTCGTAGTGCGCCTCCGCTTCGAGGACGCGCCCCAGCCGATCGACAGCCTTACCGGCGAGCCAATGAGCCGCCGCCCGCACCGACCGTGGCCCTCGCTCGGCCAGTTCGGAGGCAAGCGATTCGAGGATTGCGTCGGTCACCGGGTCCTGATTCCGAAATCCGAGATCGAACACGGCCACTGCAGCACCCGGATCTGCCAGTGAGACAAAAGAGTCCGGAGCAGCGCTCACATGACGGTGGGCCCAGTCCGCGATATCGAAGTCGGCGATGACCGCGTCGGTGTATCCGCGGTCCGCCAGATCGACAAACGCAACGGCAGAGACTGCCTCGTCGTGGGTCAGGTCGTAGGTACTGGCCACCAAGGCTGTCCGAATCTGCAGGTCGTAGGCGTCGAAGTCGAATCCCCGCCGAGCCAGTAGCTCACGCTCGTGCTCGTAACCTGCCACCTCGAAGATCTCACCCAGCGGCGCAACAGGAACCGTGAAGAGTGACGGATCCTCGATCAGGAGTTGCCAGCACACAGAATCCAGGGCCTCGACTCCGTCCTCCTCGAAGAGTTCGCCGAGCGCCGGAGCAAGATCGGGTTCGTCCTCGATCTCGACCAGACGAAACGCAAGTGTTCCGTCTTCGACAGCCAAGCCGACGAGATCACCGTCGGCGCACTCGCCGAGGGTTCCGGCCGGAAGTACCACAACTCGTCGACTCCGGAAGGGAGCAGCTCCGCGTTCGGAGGCTGCTTCTTCCGCCAGGGCCACCCGGATCGCCCCGTCGTCGTCGCCGAATGCCAAGATCGGTTCCAGGTCGGGGCTCGCGTCAAGGATGTCCGACGCAATTTCGACTTCGCTGAGCCGGTGAGTGAACACGAGCCCTTCGAGGACCGTGTCGAGAGCGACGTACTTTCCGTTGGGCAGGTACCCGAGCATCGGTTCGGACAGGTACTCGAGTACATCGGCCAACTCGGTCGCAGTTCCGTACTCCTCGAGATGGGTCGCCCACTCTTCGAGACTCAGCGGGCCTTGCTCGCGCAGAACAGCCAAAGCAGCGGAGGCAATGGAACCGGCAGCGTCGTCGTCGAAATCAGTCACCCGCCAATGGTAGGCGACCTATTGCAGCCCACTGAGCCCCTCGCCCAGCACGGTCGCACCGAGGATCATCAGGATGACCGTCATCATCACCGCGTTGTTGGCGGTCATCCATGCCTTCGCGGACGCGAGGATCTCGTCGGCACGCTTGCCGGAGAACACCTTCACCAGGATCGGCGACGCGATGCCGACGCTCGCGATGACCGTGAAGATCACCGCGGCAACAATCTGTTGGACAACGACATTCGTGGCGACCGCGATAGTGGCCGCACCGGATACCGCCAGCGCTGCATTCTTGGGATTGACCGCCGCGGACAAGAACGCCAACCCGAACGCCTTCCGCGGAGTCAACCCGTCGACGCTCTTCATCCACTTCGGAACTGTCGGCTCACTCCCGTTTCGCGGACGCGCGCGCCACTGCTTGTATGCCAAGCCGAACAGGACAAGACCCAACACGATTCGTACGACGCTCGACCACACGGAAGTCTGCGACGACTGCGACTCCGCAAACGAATAGTCCGCGATCACGATGGTCACCGCGACGACTGCCGAGATTCCGAGGACCCACCCGAGTAGAAAAGATGCCGCCCCTCGATGTGCTCCAGCGGTGATCATGACGAGCACGATCACCGCCATGGGCATCGAGACGAAAAGCAGGCCGAGGGCAATCGGAAGAGACAATCCGATCGCAGCTAGCACCGAAAACCTCCAGTTGAATGCACGATCGACGATCGATTCGAGCGTCGAAATCACGACGTCGGAGGCAGCATGACCTCGATGAGATGCGGGCCGGGTTCCGCCAGCGCTGCGGCAAACTGTTCGGCCAACTCCTCCGCTGTGTTCGCCCGCGACGCGGGCACTCCCAACCCCTCGGAGATCTTGACGTAGTCCATGTTCGGAGATGACAGATCCAACATCGACTGTGCGACGACGCCGCCACCTTCTGCGCCGACTCGTTGCAGTTCGCCACGCAGGATGGCGTATGCGCGATTGTTGAGCAGAATCGTCGTGACGTTCAACTGCTCTCGCGCCTGCGTCCACAACGCCGTGATGGTGTACATCGCGCTTCCGTCGGCTTCGAGATTGATCACCGGTCGCTCCGGCGCTGCCACAGCGGCGCCCGTCGCCACCGGGATGCCCTGGCCGATGGCACCTCCGGTGAGCGTGAGCACGTCGTGGCGCGGCGCTCCGGCAAGGGCAATCGGGATCGCCCAACCGGAAGTCGCCGCCTCGTCGGAGATGATGGCGTCGCCTGGCAGCAGGGCGCCGATCACGTCGGCCCAATTTCGAACGTCCAGAGGCCCGCTCGGCAGCGCCGGCCGATTCGCTTCCTGCAAAACAGGTTCGACTCCCGGTGCCACGAGTTCGGCCACTGCCTCCAGTGCACCGGCAACATCGTCGCCGACGCTTGCCAGCGTTGTCACCGCAGCACCCTCCGGTGCCAGATCGCTCGGTTTTCCGGGATACGCAAAGAACGAGACCGGCGAAACCGCTCCGGCCAGAACCAGCTGAGTTGTTCCGCGAAGTTGTTCGGTGGCGTGCTCGGCGAAGTATCCCAAACGCTCGAATGACGGTAGCCCCGCACCTCGTTGAAGCCTGGCTGGAAAAGTCTCGATCAGAATCTGGGCACCGGTCGCGACCGCAATTCGGGAAGCGGCGCGCAGCCCAGCTTCGGAACAGGCTGCGCCGCCCAGCAGTAGCGTGGCGCGACCCTCGGCATTGAGCGCGCCCACCACCGAGTCGATCTGTGTTGCAGAAACTTCCGCCCGCGGCGGTATGTCCCGAGGACCCGCAAGAACTCCACCTTCGCCCCACGAGACGTCGGCAGGGAGGACAAGTGTGGCAATGTGCCCGGGCGGATTCATCGAGGCGGCAACGGCGTCGGCCGCGTCGCTACCGACGGTCGCGGTGGATTCGGAACGTCGACTCCACCCCTCCAACCATTCGGTCAGCGCATCGATGTTCGATTCGAGAGGAGCGTCGAAACCGTGGTGGTAGGTCGCGTGGTCCCCGACGATGTTCACGATCGGTGTGTGGGCGCGGCGCGCGTTGTGAAGGTTCGCCAGTCCGTTCGCCATACCGGGGCCCAGATGGAGCAGCGTCGCGGCAGGCTTTCCGGCGATCCGTGCGTAGCCGTCCGCGGCACCGGTCACGGCGCCCTCGAACAAGCCGAGTACCGCCCGCATCTGCGGAACGGAATCGAGTGCGGCGACAAAATGCATCTCGGACGTTCCTGGATTGCCGAAGCACACCTCGACGCCCGAGTCGACCAGGCTTTGGATGAGCGACTGTGCACCGTTCATTTCGATCACCTCTTCTTCATGAAAAGCTGCGAATGCTTCCTGCGCTTCATCGTGAGCAACCGAACTCCCGGTGCGTGCTCCTCGATCCGAACAGTCATCCGTACCTCCGTCGTGGCCGAGAGTCTCGATTCAAGCTACTCGGTCGGGAGTTCAGCGTTCGTAGCCCTTGCGCATATCGTCGACGATGCGTGGCCGGTCGAGCGTCGAGGGTTCCAACTCCCGCCTCGGGCGATCGCGAGGAAACACCGAGGCCGACGCCAGCGTCGGCTCGTCGAGGAACCGTAGTTCCGGCACATCAGCGGGCAGACGAAGGTCGGGTGGAGTGGATCCCGCTTGCGCGAGCACATATCCCCAGTCACCGAAGCTCGGCACGAAAACGTGGTAGGGCGAGACACTCAGTCCGACAGCCGATACCGTCGACACCGTTCTCCAGTACGCATCCGGTGTCGAGTACGGACTGCCGGACTGGACGACCATCAGCCCGCCCGGATTCATCGCGGCAGCGGCAAGTCCGTAGAACTCCATCGAATACAAGCGGCCGAGTGCGGGGGTGTCGGGATCTGGGAGGTCGACGATCACCGCATCGAAACCCGGTTCCGGACGCTCTCGCAGCCACCGAAACGCATCGTCGAGTACGACGTCCACCCGTGGATCCTCGAGCGCTCCCGCGTTCAGATCACGAAGACGCGTGTTGGCCAACTCGATGACTGCCGGATCGAGTTCCACTTGAACGATCTGCTCGACGCTGTTCATTCGCAGCACTTCCCGTGCAGCGAGGCCGTCACCGCCGCCCAGAATCAGCACGCGCCGGGGGTCGTTCACCAGGGCCGGATACACCAGCGACTCCGTGTACCGATGCTCGTCGACACTGGAGAACTGCAGGTCTCCGTCGAGGAACAGGCGCACGTCGTTCCCCCGCTCGGTGACGACGATTTCCTGGTACACCGATCGCTCGGCGGCCACCACGGGATCGGTGTAGAGCCGCTGCCTCGACGTGGTCTCGATGTCCGACGCTGCGATCAGCAACCATCCGATCAAACTTGCTGCCATCAGCATTGCGACGACGGCGATCGATCGTGCGCGCAGGCTGAGCTGCCACCGAAGGAGTATCAGCGCGACCACTGCCGCAGCCACGAGATTGATCATGCCGGTGAGTGCGGCACCGCGAATCATTCCCGCCCACGGCAACAGTACGAACGGCCACAGCAGACCACCGATCAATGCGCCGAGGTAGTCGGCGGCATTGAGGTTGGCCAGTACCTTTCCGGTGCTCTGTGCGTCGTTGTCGCTGCGACCGGACTGCAAGAGCGTCATCAGCAGAGGCACTTCGGCACCGACGAGGATGCCGATCAGCGCGGTCGCCGCCACCAGAACTGCTGCGCTGGAACCGAAGAACGTGAAGGTCACGTACAGCGTGACGGCACTGAATCCGCCGATCAGCCCGAGCAGTATCTCGACCGTCACGAACGAAACGGCAGCGTGTCCCAGCAGAGGTTTGGCGGCCAGCGCTCCGATACCCAGAGCCGCAACAAATCCCGCGACGATCAACGACGTCTGGGTGATGCCGCCGCCGGTCAGACTCACGCTGAGTGTCAACAGGGCCAGCTCGTAGATCAGGCCACACGCAGCGCACGCCGCAACAGCCGCAAGGAGAAGGACGCGTGCGCGCGGGCCGAGCATCGTCGAACGCTCGTCAACTGTCACATCGGGATCAGCGGCAACCATCAGGTGAGCGCTGCGGCGTTCACCAAACCGATGGACAGCAAGCTCACACCCACAGCCCACGCGGCGCCACACATCTTCGGATCCTGCACCAGCGCAACCAACTTGCCGGGAAGGAATGCGTTCATCAATCGCAGCGCGATCGCTTGCAACACGATCGCGAACAGTCCGTACACCGCGGAGTCGGCGAGTCCCTGAGCAAAGCCGTCCGAACTGGTCAGGATTGCCGTCACCACGATGATCGCCAGCGCAAGATGATTGGAGGCCAACAGAATCGCAGCGTTCGGGTTCTTGTCGACGTAAACCTGGTGGCGGAGATTTCCGGGTGTCATGAGGTCGAGGACCAGGAATCCCGTCGCCAGAACCGCTGCACCGACGACGAAGTAGGCGAGGGTGCCGAGAACGCCCCCGACGAGCAATGCCGGATCCACCGTTCCGATCTCGACGGAAGTGGATGCAAAGATGTTCGTCACGCCGTTCTCCTTCTCATTGAGCATTACCGTCATTTGGCACTACCCGAGCCGCCGCTGCCACTGCTTCCACCCGCCGGGGATCCCGGGTTGAAGCCCGGTCCCAGGTACGCGTATCCGCCGCTGCGATACGTGCCGTCGATGTCCTCTACCTTGATGGTGCTGCCACCGCCCGAAGCCGAACTGACAGTGACGATGTCGTCGTCGTAGCGCAGGTATTCGTTGCCGCCGTCAGCACTTCGGGCCGCTGGTTCGTCCGCGTCGACAATCCGTGAGACGGTCGTGCCCACTGGATCTTTCGACGAGTACAACACGACGTCGCCATCCTGGGACGTCTTGGAATAGTTGTCCGCGATGAAGTCTTTGGCTCCACCACCGCACGCCGACAACATAATTGCGGCCGCCAGCATCACCGGAGCAAACCACGTCCGCCCCCTCACGGGCGCCACCTACTGCGCGTCTTCACGATCACTCCTGTCCCCTCCCCCGGGTACAAATGCCAACTCTGCCAACTCCACCCCTGGCGGTCTCGCACGCCACACAACGCGGTCAACGCTGTGTCGTCGCCGGGAAAGGATCCGCAGATCCAACCGTCCTGGCCGGCGGACTCTCTCAACGATGCAGCTTCCGAATCGAATTCGACTCGGTCCAGGATCAGCGAGGAAGACTCGAACCGGTAGTTTTCCGTGGACTCCACTGCCGGCAAGGGTTCACCGCCGGCGGCAAGAGCATCGCACGAAACCTGCTCGGTCAGTTCCTTTCCCGACGCCCAGGCCGTCACCACGTGCGAAGCCCCGAGCACTCCGAGTGTCAGCGTCGCGTCGGAAGTTCCGATCACCAACTCGGCGAGGGTCGGTGGCGCAGGAGCTCCCAGTACCAACCCCAGTGCCGAGGCATCCACGTCGGTCGGCTCCACGTCGAGTAGATACAGGCTCATTCCGGGGGGCCCGAGTGGATGACAGTGAGTTCGCTGCGAGTGACCGCCCGTCCCGTGGAAACCTCCCACGACTGTCCGCGCGCCCACTTCTCGAATGCAATCAGGCCGGTCTTGTCTGCGGTCGCATAGTCCGCGTATTCCATCGAGCCGGAAGGGGCCGTACCCGTCGTACCCTCGGCCGTGAACTTCGCCGTTCCACTTTCGATCTTGCGGTGAACCTTGTCGTCGAGAATGACGTCGCCGTTCGGGACCAGGTTGGTTCCTTCTCGACGCATCCAGAGAGTCATCTCCAATTCGCCCTCGTCGTCCTCGACCGTCAACCAACGACGACCGGTCGAACCGTCGAGAAGGTGCTCACGCCAGATGTACCCCTCTTCGTCGAGCGTGATGGTCCCTCGAACAACATGGTCGATACCCGCGTACGTGATGATGTCGCCGACCCCGATCTTGTGGGGGTCGTACACCTCGGGATAGTCGGCGAGCGGGTCGACGCGAGCATTCGGCTTGCCCTGGCGTCCACGCAGGACCACAAACACGACGGCAGCGATCACTACGAGTATCAGGACAACTATCAGCACGTTGGTCAACGGTTTCTCCGAAATCGTCTCGGCAGGGTTGCCGCGGGCCATACCCTACCGATCCGTTCTCAGCCTTTTCGGATGAGACTGCCGGCAATCCGGCCTGTCGCCGACCGGACAGGTCTCCAGCGCCGCGGGCAGATCGAAAGACTGCCCCGGCGCACCTTTGCGTTTACGCTCAGCCCGAGGAACTCCGCGCGAACGAAAGCCGGTCGACTGACGATGAGCAAGAACACGGAGCCGTCTGCCCGCACCGTCATGCACACACCACGATTCTGGTTGACACCATTGATAGTGGTCACCCTCTTGATGTCTGCGCTGGCAGCGTTGTACATGGGCGGAATACTCGACCCCAAGAAACAC
This sequence comes from Rhodococcus sp. T9N, assembly GCF_024436645.1. NCBI lineage: Bacteria > Bacillati > Actinomycetota > Actinomycetes > Mycobacteriales > Nocardiaceae > Rhodococcus > Rhodococcus sp. T9N. Next base: position 201,299 of record NZ_JAMSKS010000005.1, read on the forward strand.
CTGGACCAGTTCCCGATCGCCCTGGTCAACCAGGACGAGGGCGACACCCTCCCCGGTGGCGACCCCGCCGACCGCAAGAACTTCGGAAACGACATCGTCGCCGGCCTCGAAAGCGGAATCGACCACCAGAAGATCGACCTGCAGCAGATCGGTATCGCCGAAGCCCAATCGCGGTTGAACTCCGGCACGCTGTACGGCGCGATCGTGATTCCCAGTGATTTCACGAAGAGGACGATCATCCTGGCGGAGGCCAGCGTCGTCGCCGGTGACGTAGAGCAACCGATCATCACGATCTACACCAATCCTCGCGCCGGTTCCGTCTCGGCATCGCTGGTCCAGTCGATCGGAACCACAGCCCTCGCCTCGGTCAACAAGAACATGGGCGAGCAACTCACCGCCCTTGTCACCGCGCAGTTGGAAGCGGGAGGCACCGGAACCCAGATCTCCGGAGCGAGCCGCCTGCTGCTCGAAAACCCGGTGAACGTACTCACGGTTGCCCACGATCCGCTTCCCGACGGAACCGGATTCGGTTTGGTGGCATTCTATTTCGCGCTGCTGTTGGTCCTTGCGGGATTCACCGGAGCAACCGTGGTCAATTCCTTGGTGGACGGCATGCTCGGATACGCGCCTACCGAATTCGGTCCACTCTTCGTTCAGAACGACGTTGTGGGTATCAACAGGTTTCGAACGCTGCTCGTCAAATGGGCATTCATGATCGTGTTGTCCGGCATAGTCTCCGCGTTGTTCCAGTGGATCAGTCGCGCCCTCGGAATGCCGGTCACTCACGGGCTTGCATTGTGGGAGTACGGCGCGCTGGTCATCACAGCGGTGGGCATCACGGCGATGTCGGTGATGGCCGCGTTCGGCTCGTTGGGCATGTTGATCAACCTGTTCGTGTTCGTCATTCTCGCGCTGCCCTCGTCCGGTGGCACCATCCCCCTCGAAGCCAGCCCCAGGTTGTATGCCTGGCTGGCGCAATTCGAGCCGATGCACCAGATCTACATGGGCACGCGATCGATCCTGTTCTTCGGCGCACGCGGTGAGGCAGGCCTGCTGCATGCCGTCTGGATGACGTTGGTGGGTCTACTGATCGGCGTCGTACTCGGCATCGTGACCACCCGTTTCTACGACCGCAAGGGCTACGAGCGCACCCACCGTCCCAAGGTGGCGTGACATGGTACCCAGCCGGGATTTGATCGAAACCTGTTGAGCCGATTCAATGTGATCGCGCGTTTCGGGAATCTTCGAGCCCCTTCCGCACGTTGTACAACTATGGCTAATTACAAAACAGTCAATCCCGCGACAGGTGAAACCGTCAGGGAATTCGATACTTTGGATGACGCCGGAGTTGAAGCCGCACTTGCGAACACGCATCGCGGCTACTTGACCTGGCGCAACAGTGCGCCACAGCAGCGTGCGGCAGTCCTGAGCAAGACCGCCGAACTGTACACAGAGCGCGCAGACGAACTGGCCCGAATGATCTCCTTGGAGATGGGTAAGCCGGTCCGCGAGGCCAAGGGCGAAGTACAACTCTCGGCCGCGATCTATCAGTGGTATGCAGACCACGGTCCGGCACTGCTCGAGGAAGAACGACTCGACGTTCCCGGGGCCGAGGAGTCGGTTGTGTACCGGCGACCGATCGGCGCTCTAATCGGCGTCATGCCGTGGAACTTCCCGTACTACCAAGTCGCCCGCTTCGCGGCACCGAATCTGATGCTCGGTAACACGATCATTCTCAAGCACGCATCGAACTGTCCGCAGTCGGCGCTGCTGATGGAAGAGATTCTGCGACAAGCCGGATTGCCGGACGACGCCTACGTCAACGTCTTCGCGACCAACGAGCAGATCGCGGACATGATCGCCGATCCCCGAGTTCAAGGTGTGTCACTGACCGGCAGCGAACGCGCCGGAACCAGCGTCGCCGAAACTGCCGGACGCAATCTCAAGAAGGTCGTCCTCGAACTCGGCGGATCAGACGTGTTCATCGTCCTCGATTCCGACGACATGGATGCCACCGTCAAGTCCGCAACCAAGGCACGTCTGTCCAATGCCGGCCAGGCCTGCAACGCGGCCAAGCGTTTCATCGTCACCGAAGATTTCTACGACGACTTCACCGACAAGTTGGCGACGTCCTTCGAATCCGTCACTGCCGGTGACCCGTTGGACGAATCCACAGTCTTGGGTCCGCTCTCTTCGCAGAGCGCGGCAGACACTCTGATCGAGCAGATCGACGACGCTGTGTCCAAGGGTGCCACGCTGCTGACCGGTGGAAAGAAGATCGACGGCCCGGGCGCCTACGTTCAACCGACATTGCTCGCAGACGTGACACCGGACATGCGGGCCTACAGCGAAGAACTGTTCGGACCTGCCGGAGTCGTCTACAAGGTCAAGTCGGCCAGCGAGGCTGTGGAACTTGCCAATTCGTCGGTCTACGGCCTGAGCGGATCCGTCTGGAGCAGCGATCTCGATTCCGCCCGGTCGGTCGCTGCAGATCTCGACGTGGGAATGGCGTTCGTCAACGAGCACGGAACGACGTTGCCCGGTCTGCCCTTCGGCGGAGTCAAGCGCTCCGGAGTCGGCCGCGAGCTGGGTCCGTGGGGAATGGACGAGTTCGTCAACAAGAAGCTGCTCCGCGTCTCGAAGAAGTAGTTCGACACAGAAGTAGTTCGACACAGAAGTAGCTCGGCGCAAAGGAAGGCCCTGACCTCGATGGAGGTCGGGGCCTTTCCTCATAACCCACGGACCAGCAAGCGGGTCCGCTGCCTGGTCACTCGCTTGCCAGAGTGACACTCCCACGAGTGAGGCTCCACCCGAACCTCGTCGCGATGACAGCTGACAGCCAGCCCATCAGCGCACCCACCAGTGGAGCAGCGACGGCGGTGTAGATCGCCTCGTTGGAAACACCAACCGACACGGCGGAGTCACCGACGAAGGCGAAATCGGTTCGGGAGGCGAAGGACGCCCACTCGATCAGGCCGGAGACAACAATAATCAGGAACCCCAGCAGGAAGCCGAAGCCGGCCAGCAGAACGTGAAGTGCGCGCATCCGGTCAGTCTGCCTGTAACGCCCACCCAGATAAAACCGACCTGCTGGTATGACACTTTCACGTATCGCTCGCACTTCCGTGATCGCCGCCGCCCTCTGCGCGGGCGCAGCCATCTGTTCCGCGACGTCAGCTTCCGCGGACGTAGTCGACGTCACGATCCTTCCGGGTCTCAGCAGCGGACCGACGACGCCGTACGGAGCGGGCTGCACATATCTGGTGGTTGCCAGGACAGCAGCGTTGAACGAGCCGAACGTCTCGATTGTCGACATGAACCGGGCGTCGACCATGTTCCCGCAGGAATTGATCTGGGACACCGTCAATCCTTACTTCACCTTGCCGGTGGTGCTCGGCCACGCAGTCACGCTGTGGACTCCGACCGCACCCGGTGAGCACTCCCTGATGGCCTACCAGACGTCCGCGGGCGGGCCGGTCGCAACGGTCATGGTCAATCCGGCCACCCCGATCGGTCCGGGGTGCGTCGTCGCACCCTGATCCGCTAGCCCTCCAAGAAGTCGACGAGCACCCGGTTGATTTCATCGGCGGGAACCATCGGAATGCTGTGATGCGAAGAATCTTTCAGCACCTCGACACGCGCTGCGGGAACCCTCTCCCGCACTGACTTCGACACGGTTTCCGCATCATGCACCCGTCCGTCTTGTGCGAGGACCACCAGCAACTCGACATCCAGTGCGCTCAAGGCCTCCTTCGACGGACGTCGAGGCACTACGAGATCGGGTCGCGGTAGATCCGAAGTGCCCACTTCCACAAGAGACAGCCAGTCGGAGTCGATACTCAACTCGCCTGTCTCCCATTCCAACAGTCGCCGTCGGCGTGCTCGCGACGGGGAGAGCAACAGCGGAAGCGCACGCAGAAGGTAGCCCGCCTTCATGCCGGAGAAACTCGAATTAGGATCGAGCAGAACGAGTTTCCCGACACGATTCGGTCGATGCAGCGCAAAGGCCAACGCAATCATTGCGCCATAGGAATGTCCGATCACATCAACGGTGCCGGCCCCGGTGCAATCGACTATCGAGTCCATCCACTCGATCAGATCGTCGACGGACTTCATCGGATCACCATTCGGAACGCTCCGCCCGGCATCGCCCATGGTGTCGACAGCAAAGACACGCCGGGATTTCGACAGCGTCGCAACATTGTCGAACCACACCGTCGAAGTGGCACCTCCCCCGGACAGAAGGATCAACGGCCGCGAGTCTGCATGCCCACAGACGTTCACATGCGTGTTACCGAACCGCCCCGCGAGATCCACACCCAGCGGTTTCTGCGGCCATTTGGTCAGTACAGCGTCGTATGCGCGATTGAAGTCCATCCCCCACCCCCATTTCTCTCGATTATCGAGATAGTAGACAATCAAGAGACAACACACCAGGGCTGGAGGCATCCTTGAGCGTCGGCGATGCAGAAGACGAAGCGATGGCGATCGTCCACTCGCTTCGCGCACTTACCGTCGACTTGAACGTGGCGGTTTCCGGCTTTGCGAACAAGTACAAAATGCACTCCACCGACGTGCGCGCGTTGATCTGCCTTCTCGATGCCGAGCGCTCGGACGCACCGGCGACACCAGGCTGGCTCGGCGCACAGCTGGGTATCAACTCGGCGTCGGTGACCGCGCTCGTCGACCGGATGGTCAAAGCGGGCCACGTAGCTCGGGAGCGAGACTCAGCAGACCGCAGGCGGGTGCTCTTGCAGGTCACACCATCGGCGGTCACTCTGGGCGAGAGTTACTTCGGCCCACTCATTTCACGGGCGGTGAGCACCCTCGGCAATTTTACCGCCACAGAGCGAGCCACCATCGCGAGTTTCATCGCCGCGATGCGAGCGGACGTGGAGCGGACTCGAGTCGATAGGGAGCCCTCCCGGTGACTCGCATACTTCCCGCGGGAGAACGCGCATTGCTCGTGGACTTCGATTCCGAAGCTGGCGTTCTCGCGTTCACCGAAGCACTGACGCGTAACACCCCGGTCGGGGTCGAAGACTTCCTCCCCGCAGCTCGCACGGTCCTGGTCACGTGCACCCCGGCGGCAGATCTCACGTACGTCCGGAAGCGCTTGAACGATCTCGAGCAGACCGATTCTGCCGCGACCACAGACGAGCATTTCGAGACGGATGCACTCACCATCGCCGTCAGGTACGACGGGCCCGACCTCGACGACGTCGCACAGTCACTTGGTATGAGCCGATCCGAGGTGGTTGCGGCCCACACCGGGGCAATGTGGCGTTGCGCCTTCATCGGATTCGCACCCGGCTTCGCCTACCTGACTTCAGGCGACACTCGGCTCGACGTTCCGCGTCGAACGCAATCACGAACCGCTGTGCCTGCCGGTTCCGTCGCCCTGGCCGCTGGATACAGCGCGGTCTACCCGCGTGCATCACCGGGTGGCTGGCAGATCATCGGGAGCACCGATGCCGTGATGTGGGATCTGAACGCCACACCACCGGCCACCGTTCAGCCCGGCAGACGCGTGCGCTTCGTGAACGAGGAACAACGATGAACGGTCTGGAGATACTCGACACCGGGCCGCTGAGCCTGATCCAGGACCTCGGACGGATAGGTCATCTTCGCTCGGGTGTCGGGGTTTCCGGTGCGGCAGACAGGCGATCTCTCAGGCTTGGCAATCGGCTCGTCGGCAACAACGAGGGCGCAGCCGGTGTCGAGGTCCTCCTGGGTGGGCTGAGTCTTCGGGCGCAGCAACCGACAACGTTCGCGTTCACCGGTGCGCCTGCACAGGCCTACCGCGACGGCATTCCGGTCGGGCATTCGAGCGTGATCGATCTGCGGGCTGGGCAGACCGTCCGCCTGGACTACGCACCGAGTGGACTGCGGACGTATCTGACCGTCCGAGGCGGCATTGTGGTTCCCGAGATCCTGGGATCGCGCAGCACCGACACGATGTCCGGGATCGGTCCGGCGCCTCTCGAGCCTGGTGTTTTTCTCCCGATCGGGCCATCGCCGACCACGTTCTCAGCCGTCGACCTCGCACCGGTGCCGCCGATGGCAAACGAGACTCTCGCCATTCGAGTGGTGTTCGGTCCTCGCGCAGATCGATTCACCAACCCCGAAACACTCCTCCAGGGCCGATGGGCGATCTCGACCGACTCGGACCGAATCGGCGCACGCGTCGATCGCGTCGGCGCCGACGAACTACTTCGAAGAACAGACGACACCGAACTGCCCACCGAAGGCGTGGCACTCGGATCGATCCAGGTCCCACCCAGCGGCCAACCTGTCGTGTTCCTCGCCGATCACCCCATCACCGGCGGCTATCCGGTGGTGGGAGTGGTCGCGGACGCAGATATCGACCGACTCGGCCAAGCCCGCCCGGGTCAACACATCCGGTTCGTCAGGGCCTGAGCACGCCGAGCGATGGCGTGTCGGACCCAGCCGTCACACTGATGTCGTGCGAGTTGTCCTGGTCCCCGGTAGTACGACGTCCACGGGAGCTGTGACGGCAACTGTCCTACGGACCGATCCCGCTGGAACGCCGCTCGCCGATCCCGTCGAATACCCCGACCTGATCGCAGCGGTACGCACCATCGAGGAAGCCGAGCACCCGCGGTGGGTGTGGCCGAGTACGGCGACCGTGTACCCACCGCTACTGCGGGCAGGCGCACGGGTTCAGCGGTGCCACGACATCTCCCTGACCCGCGCGATACTCGGAATGCGCGCCGGCAAACCGTCACCGCCCGCCGAGGAGTTCGACGACGATCGACTCGGACTCTTCGACACTGCACCCGTTCTCGATCCCCTCGCCGTCGTCACCGAATTCGCCGAGCAGCGCGCAACCATCGGCGCGGACGCTCGACTGGACTTGTTGATCGCAGCAGAATCGGCCGGCGCTCTCAGCGCCGCCGAGATGACGCACACGGGCCTTCCGTTCTCGACGCAGAAGCATCGCGAACTCCTCGAAGAACGGCTGGGGCCGCGGCCGACGGGATACGACCTCCCCGCTCGTATGCAGGAACTTGCCGCACAGATCAGTGAGGTCTTCGGGCGCACCGTCAATCCTTCGTCTTCGGTGGAGATCACCGAGGCGTTCGGGCGTCAGGGCATCGAACTTCCGTCGACGCGCAAGTGGTTTCTGCAGGAGATCGATCATCCGGCTGTGCCGCTACTCCTTCGTCATCGCGAACTCGCCAAGCTGTACAGCACCAACGGGTGGCAGTGGATGGACAGTTGGGTGCGGGGAGATCGATTCCGTCCGATCTACGTTCCCGGTGGTGTCGTGTCCGGCAGGTGGGCGAGTCGAGGCGGCGGGGCCCTCCAGATTCCGAAGACAATGCGCTCGAGCGTCGTCGCCGATCCGGGCCACGTGTTCGTCGTCGCCGACGCCGGTCAGCTCGAGCCCCGAATTCTGGCCGCCATGTCCGGCGACCGCCGCATGATGGCCGCCGCCGGGGACGACGACCTGTACGCACTTGTCGGTGCCGAAGCCTTCGGCGGTGATCGCGCAAAAGCCAAGGTCGCAATCCTCGGAGTCCTGTACGGGGCGACGGCGGGTGAAGCCAAAGCACTGCTCATCTTGTTGCGGAAGCGATTCCCGGTCGCCGTCGAGTACGTCGAGCAAGCTGCCAAGGCAGGTGAGCGCGGCGAGGTGGTGAAGTCACTGCTCGGCCGGGCCTGTCCCCCACCGTCTCCCGACTTCTACTCCCACGGCGACGCTCACGCCCGCGGTCGTTTCACGCGAAACTTCGTCGTGCAGGCCACTGCGTCCGAGTGGGCGCTGTGCCTCCTGGCCGACCTCAGGCGCCGCCTCGCCGAAGACCCGGACGGCGAGTTGGTCTTCTTCCAGCACGACGAGGTAGTCGTGCATACCCGCAACCCCGAAACCGGTACCGCGCACGTGCTGGCCGCAGCTGCTTCGGCAACTCGATTGTTGTTCGGCGACACAGTCGTCCGTTTTCCCATGGACGTCGCAGCCCGCGAGACATACGGCAAAGGCACTTCGTAGCGTCGTCAATTCCACGCCAAGTGGTTCCACCGCGCCCGTATTGCGTGTTCTACTGGAAAACGTTGCTTTGTTGGTGCTGGTCGACTGCGTTCGAGGAGAACCATGACCAAGCTGGACACAACTGACGCAGAACGGAACGAGCGCGGAGCCGTGAAGCGCCTTCGCGTGCCGATCTTCACCGTGATCGCCCTTGCGATCTTCGCCTTCGTCGCAGGCGGATTCGGCGGTTCTTTCCAGGGCAAACTCGCCGAGGTTCAAAAGAACGACAACGCCTCGTACCTCCCGAGTTCCGCCGAATCGACAATCGTCAGCAACCAATCCGCGAACTTCCTCGCAGTCGAGACGATCCCTGGATTTGTTCTGTTCCATAGAGATTCGGCCCTCACCGAGGCGGACAAATCTGCAATCAACTCGGCCTACGGCGCCATTGCCGGCGTCGCCGGGGTAGACGCCGACGGTATGCAGCCCACTCAGTACTCCGCCGACGGCACAACTGCGTCGATCTTCGTGCCACTCGTCGCCAAGGACGGAGACACATCCGTGGCAGGCGATGTCCTGGCGACCACCGAGCAGAACGTCATCGACGCAGCAAAACAAGCAGCTGGTGATGTCGAGGTACTCCCAGCCGGGCCAGGTGGGCTACTCGTTGCGTTCATCGACGCCTTTGCCGGTCTGGACGGAGCGCTCCTTGGCGCGGCACTCCTGGTCGTGATCCTCATCCTGCTTGTCGTGTACCGATCGCCGGTGTTGTGGTTCTTCCCGCTGTTCTCCGCGCTCCTCGCCATCGGTTTGTCGTCGATGGTGATCTATTTTCTCGCGAAAGCCGAATTACTCACTCTGACCGGACAGTCTCAAGGCATCCTTTTCGTGTTGGTGATCGGTGCCGGTACCGACTACGCCCTACTCTTGATCTCTCGCTATCGCGAAGAATTGCACACGTATCCCAACCGCTTCGACGCGATGATCAAGGCCTGGCGCGAGTCTGCGCCGGCCATCACCGCTTCGGCTGTCACCGTCATTCTCGGTCTGCTTTGCCTGACGTTCTCTCAACTCAACTCCAACAAGAGCCTCGGACCCGTCGCCGCCATCGGGATCGCCTGCACCTATCTGGTGATGATGACGTTCATGCCGGTCGCTCTGGCCGCCACCGGACGGTGGGTCTTCTGGCCGCGCAAGCCCAAGGTCGATCACGCCGCAGACCTTACGACGCACGGGATGTGGGGCAAGATCGCCGAGGCCGTCGGCAGCAAGGACCGCCCACTGTGGATCGGCGCCACAGTGTTGTTGATCATCCTGTTCGCGGCCGGGATCGGCAGTCTCAAAACCGATGGCCTGACGTCTACCGAAAGCTTCACCAATCGTCCCGACGCCGTTGTCGGACAGGAACTCTACGACTCGAAGTTCGATCCCGGAGCCGGCGCACCGGCCGTGATCACCGCAAACGCCGACCAGGCCGACGCCGTCATCAAAGCAGCCAGCGGCGTCGAAAGTATCTCGCAGGATCCCGGCGCCGTCTGCACCCAGGTGGACGTCGCAAAGGTCAGCGATTTGATCAAGACCAACCCCGCTGCCGTCGCACAAGCCGCCGCTGCGGGTTGCGCCCCTGCGGCTTTCACCGTTGCACCGATCGACGGCCGAACCATGATCAATGCAACCCTCGCCGACTCCTACGATTCGCCGCAGGCACTCGAAACTGTCAAGCGACTGCGGACTGCCGTCCACGACGTGCCCGGCGCCGACGCGCTCGTCGGGGGCAGCACGGCCACCACCCTTGATGTCCAGGCCGCCTCGGTCCGCGACAGAAACCTGATCATCCCGATCGTGTTGGTGGTGATCTTCCTGGTTCTGGCCGCTTTGCTCCGCGCTCTGCTGATCCCGGTGATTCTCATTGTCACCGTGGTGCTTTCCTTCGCGGCGACCCTCGGTGTGAGCGGATTCTTCTTCACACACGTATTCGGGTTCGCCGGGGCGGATCAATCGTTCCCGCTGTTCGCCTTCGTCTTCCTCGTCGCACTGGGTATCGACTACAACATCTTCCTGATGACCAGAGTCCGGGAGGAGACCGGAGAATTCGGCACCCGCGCAGGTGTACTGCGCGGTCTTGCGGTGACGGGCGGTGTGATCACGTCAGCCGGAATCGTCTTGGCCGCAACATTTGCCGTACTGGGCATCCTGCCACTGGTCTTCCTCGCCGAGATCGGATTTGCCGTGGCCTTCGGCGTGCTGCTCGATACGATCATCGTGCGCAGCGTCCTGGTGCCGGCACTCTCTCACGACATCGGGAAACGTATTTGGTGGCCGTCCGAACTGGCGCGCGCGAAAGACTGACCGACTACAGAAACGCTTCCTTGGTCCACAGATGAAAGAGCGCGTAGGCTCGCCAGGGTCGCCAGCGCTCGGACAACGCTGCGGCTTCTTTGCCCGACGAAACCCCCAACGCTCGCTTCAACACCAGATCGTCGGGTACGAAGGCGTCGCGATCACCGAGAATTCGAACAGTGAGATAGTCAGCGGTCCACGGTCCGATTCCCTTTAGCGCCAACAGCTCTCGCCGAAATTGGACAGGATCCGCATTCCAGGAGAGATCGAGGCCGTTCGCTGCCGCAGTTGCCAGCGTGTGCACTGTTCTTGCGCGCGCTGTGGTCAATCCGACGGCTTTCTGTATGCCCTCCGTTGATTGCGCTGCAACCACGTCCGGATCAGGGAAGGCAAGAAAATCCCCTTGCACCGGCGCTCCGAATGCGCTGACAAAACGACCACCGAACGTCCTCGCCGCGCCGAGCGAAACCTGTTGTCCCAGAACGGTGAGCACTGCGGTCTCGAACCCGTCCACCGATCCGAGCACACGCAATCCTGGACGGGCGGCAACAAGTGGGGCCAACAACTCATCACTACCGAACGCTGCTTCGACAGCAGTGTGATCGGCGTCGAGGTCGAGCCAACGGCGCACGATCACCTCCAGCACTGCGGAATCCGCTACCGGCACATCGGAATCCACGACGACACCGTCGTCTGTCCACGACACCGACACAACTACCGGGCCGGAAGGCAACGGTATGACTCTGGTGTGAACACCGTCGTCGTGACGCTCGAGGCCTGCGACGCAGTGAGCCCGCAAGGCACCGGTGAGCGGTTCGACTGCATAGGGCGCCTGAAAGCGCAGCGTCGCTGCGCTCACCGGCCGGCTTCCAGATCCAGCAGAATCGCTTTCAGTTCGGGGCCGCCGGCGTACTGTCCGAGGCTGCCGTCGCTGCGCACCACGCGGTGACACGGGACCACCAACGGCAGCGGATTCTTTGCGCATGCGGTCCCGACGGCACGCACCGCACGCGGGCTTCCCGACGCTGCTGCGACCACCGAATAGCTTGCAGTGTGGCCGTATTCGATCTCGGGGAGATGACGCAACACTTCGCGTCGGAACCCCTTCGCGAGTTGGAAGTCCAAGCGCAGATCGAATTCTCGACGCGCACCGGCAAAGTACTCGTCCAACTCGCGAGCGACAGTGTCCAGCCTGCGCGGGTAATGAAGCACACGGGGGCTGACGGTGTCCGCCAAACGTTCCAGAACGAGGTCGTGCCCTTCGACGGCAAAGGCAACCCGCACCAGGCCGACATCGGTCGCCGCCAGGAGCAGCTTTCCGACCGGCGAATCGACGGTTCGATATGCCACGTCGATCAATTCAGCTTCGGACGCCTGAGCAGCCAGGCGCGCCCGTAGGCGGATCATGGCGTCAGCGTCAACGGCTGGAAGCGCCTCGAACACATCGTTACTCATGAGTGACTCCCTTCCGCAGCGGTAGCGGACAAGTAGGTTCTTCGTAGGGTGGCGATACCGTCCGCACCCGCGCGTCTGGCGGCTGCCGGCGTGTTGCCGAGGATGTCCGCGATCTCTGCGTACGGCAGCCCACCCAGAAAGTGATAGGCGACCGCCGCACGTTGTTTGAGTGGTAGTTGTTCGAGTGCGTCCCAGAGTTCGTGATCCCACGTGCCCGGCACGCCGATTCGCGTCGGCAACTCCGGAACGTCGTCTGTCGGCACGGCCACGCGGGCACGCACTCGGGTGATGTCGATTGCCTTGCGGTGCGCGATGGTGACCAGCCAGGCTTCGATGTTCGCGTCCGGGTTCAGATCCGGGTATGCCCGCATCGCCGCGATGAACGTCTCGGACCACGCGTCCTCGGCGTCGACGGGCCCGACCACCGCGCGGCAGACACGGAGGACCACTGCACCGTATTCGGTCACGACGTCTTCGAACGGTTTGAGTGTCACGACCGGTAGACGTTCCCGATCACCGAATTGTGAGCCGAGCGCATCAGAAGAGGACATCCGATTCGCCGCCGTGCTCGCGGTCGAGCAGGAACCGCTTACGTTCGAGGCCGCCGGCGAAACCGGTCAGACTTCCGTCGCTACCGACCACGCGATGACAGGGAACGATGATGCTGATCGGATTCTTGCCGTTTGCCGCGGCGGCAGCACGGATCGCAAGCGGGTTACCCAAAGTTTGCGCGAGCTCCATGTAGGTCCAGGTTTCGCCGTACGGGATCGTTCGCAAGGTGTCCCACACCCGCTTCTGGAACTCGGTACCCACGGGCGCCAGCGGCACGGAGAACTCCGTGCGATCACCCTCGAAGTACTCGGTGAGCTGCGATTCGACTTCACCGAAGACCGCCGAGGAACGATCACCGAACGTGGACTCGTCCGGCTTGTGGCGATGCTCCGCCATGTACAGACCGCAGAGGTCGTCACCTGCTGCTACCAGCGTCAACGCTCCGATCGGCGAGTCGATCACAGTGTGCGTACGGATAGCCGTCATGTCTCGATCCTTCCAGGTTGCGCGGTGCGGCAGGCAGCGGGTGAATTGATTGTCCGCGCCGGCACCGACACCTCGAAGACGCCGCGGGCCTCGTGAATGTGAGATTTACCTGTACTTTGACGTCACATCAGGCAGTATCGAGGGATGGCTCTAGTTTTGCCCGGCAGCTCCACCGTCGTCCGCTCCGTCGGCGACGTGGTGCACTGGTCCCTGTCCACGGTCGCTTTTGCGGTCACCCTGCCCACTCGACTCGAGGCGCTCCTCTTCTCGGTCGAGAGGTTGGTGGCGCGCATCAACCAGATCGCCGACAACGCCGACCGCGTCGTCATCGGAGCTGCCGCCGTGACCGTTCGCGCTGAGACACTGGTCGAGGCCGTCGAGCAGACGTCGGACATCGCGGGACAACTCCTCGAGATCTACGAGCCCATCGCCCTACAGCTCGCGCCGCTCGCCGCCAGGTTCGCCGACGACCTTTCCGAGGCAGAGGTCAGCGCCGCGATCAAGCTGATCGACCAACTACCGGAGCTCACCGACCGGGTGGCCGCGGTGTTGCCCATCCTCGGAACCTTGGACTCCGTCTCGCCCGAGATCCACGAACTCCTCGGAGTGGTCAAGGACCTGCGGCAGGCGATCGTCGGGGTGCCTGGCTTTCACTTCTTTCGCAAGCGGGGCGAAGCCAAGCTGGATTGAAATTTCAGGCGGAGTAGCCGTTGGTCCCGGCCCGCGCCATGACGACCTTCGGAACGACCGCTCGAGACGAGAGCTTGAGCAGACCGTCCACCAACTCCACGACGTCGTCGACCTTGATCATGGTGTCCGGTGTGATCCGATCGTGTGTCCATGCCGACATGTCGGTGTCGACGTAACCGGGAGCGATGGCCGTCGCACTGACGCCGTTTCCGGATTCCTCGGCGTTGAGTGCCTCGACCATCGAAATCAGCGCAGCTTTGGTGGCTCCGTAGACGGCCAGGCCGCTCTCGGCATACACACCGGCCATCGAGGCGAGAGCGATCACCTTCGCTCCGCCGGCAAGGTCCGCGTCCGCCGCTGTACGCAGGAGCGGCAGCGACGCTTGCAATAGTGCAAACGGTGTTCGGAGATTGACGGCAACGGTCTTGTCGAAACGTCGCATCGGGTAATCCGCTACTCGCCCACTGGTTCCCACTCCGGCGTTGAGGACGAGAGCCCTCATGGAGCCGAATCGCTCATTGTGTGTGGCGACGAGTGCTGCGGCGAAGTTCTCGTCCGCCATGTCGCCGGCCGAGACGACGACGTCCGGCGATCCGGCGCGGGTAAGTTCTTCGGCGACAACGGCGAGCCGCTCGGTATCACGCGCCGTGATGGTCAGCCCGTACCCTTGCGAAGCCAAGCGTGTTGCGATGCCGAGCCCGATTCCCTTGGAGGCGCCGGTGACCAGTGCTGATCGAGTCATTCGAATTTCCCTTGCAGTGCGTTGAGTCCGGCCGAGATCAGTTCCGGCACAGAAGATCCAGCCTTGTCGAATCCCCCGCCGACGGTGGCTCCTGCTCGGAATCGGTGATCGATGCCCTGCGCCACGACGGCGAGTTTGAAGAACCCGAGCGCCATGTAGAAGTTCCAATGCGCCAGTTCACGACCCGAAACGGACGAATACCGTTGCGCCAGATCGACAACGGACGGTAGCGACGGGCTCGTCCACGCAGCAGGCTCACCCAGAACCAGATCCAGCGCGGGATGCCGATAGACGCACATCATCGCGATGTCCGCCAGCGGATCTCCCAGCGTCGACAGTTCCCAGTCCACCACTGCGGCAACCTTGGTGACGTCGTTCGCCGCGAGAATCGTGTTGTCGATCCGGTAGTCGCCGTGCACGATCGACGAGGCTGATTCCGCCGGAATCAATTCCGCGAGGCTCGACGCCAACCTGTCCACGTCGGCCGAGTCCTCGGTCTTGACGCGTGACCATTGACCGGCCCACAACTTCACCTGGCGGGCTACGTAACCGTCGGGTCTGCCGAGTTCGCCGAGACCCACTGCGGTGTAGTCGACGTCGTGCAGTGCAGCGAGAACACGCACCAACTCGTCGGTGCACTGCGTGACCTGCGCTGCCGGAACAGCTTCCAACTCGGTTTTGGTTCGGATCACTTGACCGGTGACGAACTCGACCACCGTGAACGACGCACCCATCACCGAGGCGTCCTCGCACAGCACGACGGTCGGCGCGACCGGCACGGCGGTGTTCTGCAACGCCGAGGTGATTCGGAACTCACGCGCAACGTCGTGCGCCGACGGCGTGAGGCCGGCCGTGGGTGGACGACGGAGAATCCACTTCGAGTTGTCGTCGAAGATTCCGTAGGTGAGATTGGATTTGCCGCCTGAAATCAGTTCGGCTCGCAACTCACCGCTCACCTCGACGCCTGCGGCTTGCAGATACTTGTGGAGCGCCGCGAGATCGAGTCCTGGAAAGTCCGTCACTTCGACTCCTCCCGAGCAGCGCGCTTCGCAGCTCCGACAACACGTTTCGCAATTGCCCAGCGATGAACCTCGGACGGGCCGTCGTAGACGCGGAAGGGACGCACTTCGCGGGACAAGCGTGCCAGCGGCAGATCGCCGGACACGCCCATTCCGCCACACATCTGAATGGAGCGGTCCACGATCCGGAAGATCGCCTCGGCAGCGTAGGTCTTGGCGATGGACGTCGCGTTGCTCGCGTGCCCGCCCTGATCGAGTTCGAAGCAGGCCTGCACCAGAAGTGCGCGGCTGGCTGCGATGTCGATCTCGTTGTCGGCGACCATCTTCTGGATCATTCCGAGATCACCGAGTTTCGAGCCGAAGCCTTCTCGTTCGGCAACCCTGGCCACGGCGACGTCGTGGCCGCGGCGCGCTGCACCGAGCCAGCGCATCACGTGCGTCATGCGGGCGGGACCGAGGCGAACCTGCGCGTAGGCGAAACCTTGATCGACCTCACCGAGAACGGCCTCGTCGGGTACGAAGAGATCCTCGAACGTGACCTCGCAGTGCCCGCCGATCATGGCCTTGTCGAGGGTGTCGATGTGTCGACCCACTACCAGGCCGGGAGTGTCCGTCGGCGCCAGGAACATGGTCGCTCCGCCGCGCTGCCCGGGCTCACCGGACGTGCGCGCCATGATGATGAAGAACCCGGCGCCGTCGGCGCCGGTGATGAACCATTTCTTACCGTTGATCTTCCAGCCACCGGGGACTTTCTCGGCGCGGGTGTTCAAAGCCGAAGGATCGGATCCCGCTCCCGGCGCGGGTTCGGTCATGGCGAATGCCGACCGCATGTCCCCGCTTGCGAGCGGCGCGAGGAACTGCTGCTTCTGTGCTTCGTTCGCCACGTGGGCCAGCATGTGAACGTTGCCCTCGTCCGGCGCCGCGATGTTGAGCGCCGTCGGCCCGAATAGCGAGTAGCCGGCTTCCTCGAAGACCGGCGCGCGATCACTCATGTTGAGTCCGTGTCCGCCGTACTCGATCGGCGCATGCGGGGCGAAGACACCGGCTTCTTTTGCTGCCGACTGCATCTCGATGCGGATTGCATCGCCACCCGCTACAGCGATGTCACCGGCGTGTTCGTCTTCGATGGGGAGCACTACGTTGCGCGTGAAGTCGCGCGTCTTCTCGATCAGCGCCACCACCTCGGGCGCGTACGTCAGATCGATTGCCACCAGCCACCTCCGAAAGAACATCCCGACCGAGCGATCGCTCGGTATCAGCACTCTCGCACACGCCGACGCGTCGGGTCAACAATCCTCGAGCATTGCCTCGCCCTGATCGAGCCGGCCGGCAACCACCATGTCGCGGTACAGATCGTCCTTGTCCATGAGCTCGTCATGGTTGCCGATGTTGCGGATCCGACCGTCTTCCATGACCACGATCCAGTCGGCGTCACGCACCGTCGAGAGCCGGTGAGCGATAGTCACCACGGCCCCGGTGCGCGCACGTTCGTTGATCGCGTCGACAATCGCGGCTTCGGTGAGCGTGTCGACCTGGGCAGTGGCTTCGTCGAGCAGAAGCAAAGCACTCGGCCGCAGAACTGCGCGCGCCATCGCGATCCGCTGACGTTGGCCGCCCGACAGCGAAGTGGCCGTCAGAGCGGTGTCGAGTCCGTTGGGCAGGGCCTCGATCGCGTCGTCGAGCCGGAGCAAGCGCAGAACGGCCTGGACTTCTTCGTCCGTCGCATCGGGATGGCTGAAGACGACGTTCTCCCGAATCGTTCCGGGCACCACCGGTGTCTCCTGCTCCACGTATGCGAGACTCTCGCGCACAGCGCGGTGATCGAGCGCGTCGTAACCGACTCCATGCAGGAGAACCTCACCCGATCGCGGTTCGACAAATCGCAGCACGGTCGAGAGCAAGGTCGTCTTTCCTGCACCCGACGGGCCGACGATGGCCATGTGCCCACGCGTCGGAATGACCAGCGAGACATCGCGCAACGCCGGCTGGTTCGATCCGTGGTAGCTCACGGTGACGTCGCGCAACTCGATCAGCGGCGCGGCAGCGTTGGTTTTCGCGACCACGTCCACGACCTCGTCGTACTGCTCGGTGGGCAACGACTGCATCTCGCGAATCCGGATAGCTGCCGCGATTCCCGACTGAACGGAGGTCACGTTCTGCGCAAGCTCCGACACCGGCCCCATCAGGGTGAAGGCGTAGAGCAGAAACGCGATGAGCGTCGAGACTGCCATTTCGCCGTCGGCGACTCGCCAGGCACCAAAGCCGAGGATGGCAATGATCGATCCTTGAATGGCGGTCCACGCGACAGTCCACGCGGTTGCCGACACTCGAACTGCCGTGATCGCATGCTTTTTCGCCTCGGACGCATTGTTCGTCACCAGAGCGCCGACGCGATCCTCGGCGAGGGAAACTTTGACCGTCCGGATCGCACGCAAGCCACCCTCGAGTACGCCGCCGAGCTGACCGAGCGATTCCTGGGTTCGCGCTTCGGCTGCGGAAATCCGAGGCATCAGAACGGCAAAGAGTATGGAGGCGAACACGATTGCCACCATGGTGACGCCCAACAACGGCAGATCCAGTACGCCCATCAGAACAATCGTTCCGATGGTCAACGCGGCTGCGTTCAGAATATTCACCGCGGCCGACGACGCAGCCTCCCGCAGCAGCAAGGTGTCAGACGTGACCCGGGTGACCAATTCACCCACGGATCGCGATTGCAGCGAAGGTACGGTCGCCGCCAGGAATCGCTTCACCAGCGACGACCTGGCGTCGAAGACAACCTTCTCGGCGGCGGTTCCGAGAACGATCCACTGAGCACAACCGAGCACGGCACCGACGATCAGAAGGACGACGAGCGTGAGGATAGGTCCTTTCAGCGACGCACCGGTATCGAGGGTGTCGAGAACCCACTTGGTGACCATGGGCGTTGCCAGCGTCGCCGCGGAGCCGCACAGCGCCAGTACCAATCCGAGGAGGAGCGACGGCAGATGCGGTCGAGCGAACTCCGAGAGGACGCGGAGATTGCTCCATTTCGGTGCGGGCTGAGAAGCGTCGGATTCAAGCATGAATTTATGGAACACGAATGTTCCATAAAGGGCAAGAGAAATTCCGATTCGGAAACACTGGATACCGAAACCGGACACGGCTACGCTTCGGATTCGTGACAACGATCCACAGCGCGCCAGAACAAAGCGCGACCCGCGAGCGCACACGGAAGGCCATCCTCGATGCTGCCGTTTCGGTGTTCGCATCCAAGCCTGCTGCGACCCTCAGCGAGATCGCTTCGGCCGCAAAGGTCGGCCGGACCACTTTGCACCGCTACTTTCCCGAACGGTCAGACCTGGTCGACGCAGTCGCGGCCGAGGCCACCCGCGCCGTCGGAGAGGCAGCAGCAGCAGCTCGACTCGGCGAGGGTACGGGAGCCGAAGCGCTGGTTCGCCTGTGCCATGAATACTTCGAACTGGCCGACCTCTTGACGGTCCTGTTCTTCACTCCCGGTGTGTATCAGGAAGATTCGTTTGCCGAGTCCGCGTCGAACGACGACTCAGTCACCGATGCCATCGAGCGCGGACACTCCGACGGTTCCATCGACCCCGACATGGGTTCGGACTGGGTGCAGAACCTGCTGTGGTCACTGCTCTACACGTCGATGGACTACGTGAACCGTGGTTCCGGGACGCGCCTACAAGCCTTGGACCTGACGGTTCGCAGCCTCCGCCGCGGAATCGCCCCCGATCCCGCGGTCTAGGTTGTCGGCTGCTTGGACTGCGGCACGCCGTTTGGTCACGCCTAGTTTGCGGTAGATCGAGCGAATGTGAGTCTTCACAGTGGGATAGGCGATGCCGAGGTGCGCAGCGATCTCGTCTGCAGTCATCGTAGTTCGCAGAAAAGTGAGGATCTCTTTCTCACGTTCCGTCAGGACTCCGGCGAGTTTGGCAGAGAGCTGGCCCCGTTTTTCCAGAATCGTGCGTAGGAGCTCGTGGTGTCTCGACCCCCGGACCGCGTGCGCTGTCAGGAGGTCGACAACTACCGGATCGCCGCTCAGAAATGGGGCGAGAATGCGCTCGGGGATTGCCTCGGCCAGCGCACGATCCAACTGCTCGTGTGCCTGCGGTCCACACCCTGCGACGGAGCTCAGGGCGGCAGACGTGACAAGGGTGCTCACCAGCGCGTATCGCGGCAGCGCGGCCGAGGTTGCCAAGCGAAGCGCTTGAGCCGACGGTTCCGGATCCCCCATGACTCGGTAGAGCTCCGCGAGAAGCGCGTGAGCGACCGCAGCACCTGTTCTGGTCAGCGTGGGCATTGCGATGCGGCGAGCTTGCTCGTCCTGTCCTTGAGCGTGGGCGAGCCAGGCCGTGGTGACGCGCCGCAGCGTATCCCAAGGAATGCCGTGCTTGTCCGCAGTGCTCACGCCTCGCAGCAGACGAGCGGCGTTGTGGTACCGGTCTTCCCGGTTCAGAGCGATCAGGCTCATCACCAGGTACAGACGGGCGAGCGCCTCGAAGTTGGTTCCGGGACTGCCCTCCACGATGATCGAGTCGAACTGAGCGATCGCTTCCTCGAAGTCGCCACGCCAGTAAGCGATGCACCCTCGATTCGACTGTGGGAGTCCACCTTCGAAGCGTTCCCAATCGGACGCCACATCTCGCGCAGGAAGGCCGTCGAGGATCTGTTCGGCTTCGGTGAATGCTCCCGCGTGGGTCAGCGCAAAGGCCAAGTTGGACTGTGCAAGACGCAATGTCTCCGTGCGCGACTGCAACTGCGCCTCGTCGCCGGCCGAGCGAAGTAGCGCGATGGCACGAGGAAGGTCACGACGAAGCCTGACCTCGGTCCATCCGAGGAGGAAAAGCGCGGACGGGTAATCGTCCTCGGGCTCGCACTGGGCGAGCGCGTGACGCGCGCGATCGGCGATGACGGCCTTGGTCGAGGTGTCCGGAGCGAGCAGCAGGTCGGTGAAGCAGACGACAAAATCGTCGGACGCCACCCGCAGACCCTGCCCGCGGAGAAACTCAGCGCCGTACGGATCACCGCTGAGATCGCGGCAGCACGCCCGTATCAGCAGGATGTGCGGATCGTGGGGATCGGGATGAGCAAGGCAGAGCTGCTCGAGTTCCCTGGTGTGAGATTCGAGAATCAAACGAAGCCAGTTTTTCCGCAGGACTCGTCGAGCCTGCTCCGCCTCACCAGAGGCGAGTGCGTCACGCACGGCTTCGATCATGTGTCGAAGATACTCGAGACGTTCGATGTCCGTGGAAATCCGGTCTCATCCGCTTCGGATGAGACCGCGATCGAAGCCTGCGGAAACCAGTGAGAATTGCCGGAATCAACCGAAATGCGCTAGTCGGCGGAATCCCGGTGCGCAGGCCTGACACGAAACGGATAAGACACATGAGCTTCTGGGAAAGCCTCGGCTGGATGCTGTGGGCAACCGTCTTCATCGGATATCTCTTCGCGCTGTTCGCGATCATCGCCGACCTGTTCCGCGACCACAAGCTCAGCGGTTGGTTGAAGGCCGTCTGGGTGTTCTTCCTACTCTTCCTGCCCATCCTCACCGCGCTCGTCTATCTCGTCGCCCGCGGCGAAGGGATGACGGAACGCAGCAACAAGGCCGCACGCGACGCCGAGAAGGCCGCCGAATCGTATATCCGCGAGGTCGCGGGGAAGAGCCCCAGCGAGGAGATCGCCGCAGCCGCAGCACTGCTCGAAGCCGGAGCGATCAGCGAGGACGAGTTCGCCGCACTCAAGCTGAAGGTCCTCTCGTGAGTGCCGCGCGTTTCGGCCCCGTCGACTTCTACCTTCTCGGCCTGCCTGGGCAGAGCCTCGACCCGGCCGCGCTCTCCGCACTGACCGACCTTACGGATACCGGCCTGGTGCGGCTGCTCGATCTGATCGTCATCTCCAAGTCCGAGGACGATGAACTCACCCTCATCGAAGTCGAGGAGTTGCCGAACGGCTTCGAGATCAACGTCGAGATGCTCGGCGCGTCCGGTCTGCTCGGGCATGAGGACATCACCGAACTCGCGGCAGCCATTCCCACCGGTGCCACAGCGCTGCTGGTCGCGCTCGAGCTGGTCTATCAGCGCGAACTCGCCGCACGCACCGCTGCGTCAGGCGCGGTGCTACTGGGTTACGAGCGGATACCCGCACCCGTCGTCAATGCCCTCATGGACACGATCATCCCGAAATTGGAGGTCTGACATGCCGTACATCCCGAGACGAGGCCGCCCCGGACTGCTGGGCCTCGCCGCCCGCACCGCGGTCGTCACCGGTACCGCGACCGCCGTCAGCGACGGTATGGCCACCCGCCGGCAAAGGAGAGCTCAGGCCGACTACGAGCAGGCGCAGTACGAATTCGCCCAGCAGCATGCCGCACTCCCGATGCCCACACCCGCACCCGCGGCCCCGGTCGATCTCGTCGCCGAGTTGCAGAAACTCGGCGACCTCAAATCACAAGGCCTGCTGAGCGACGCCGAGTTCCAAGCCGCGAAAGCGCGACTGCTCGGCTGATTCACCCCGACGGGCCATGGATTACCGCGCCCGCTTCCGTACCCCGACACCGATTGGAACCCACTATGTCCACGATCGCCGTCAACGTCCTGAACTTCAATCGGGCAGAGTCCGATCTCATGTTCGCTCGCCTGGCCGCGGGCGTCGGCCTGGGCACGTGGAACCACACTCGTGATCTCGGGTCACTCGACAACCAGCCGATCATCCGCCAGAACCGCGACACTCTGTACAGCAGCGCGATCATCGACGTGCGCGAGAACGTCACCATCACGGTGCCCGATACCGGCGAGCGCTACATCTCCGTGTGGGTGGTCAGTCAAGATCACTTCGGTCCCGTCATCCTGCGCGACCCGGGAGAGCACCTGCTCACGCGTGAATTGGTCGGGACCGACTACGCCGCACTGATCGTGCGCATCCTCGTCGATCCGAACAGCCCCGAAGACGTCGCCGAGGTGAACCGGTTGCAAGACGCCCTCAACATCGACGGCGGCGGAACGGGAGAGTTCCCGTTGCCCGACTACGACGAGCAATCGCAGACCGAGACCCGCGACGCACTCCTCGCACTCGCGCGAGGCATCACCACGTACGACCATTCATTCGGTACCGCTGCGGAAGTCGATCCGATCAGGCACCTGCTCGGTACCGCATCCGGCTGGGGTGGCCTTCCCGAGTACGAGGCCACCTACGTCAACTTCGACGAACGTCTCCCGGTCGGGGAATACCGTCTCCGCCTGAACGATGTTCCCGTGGATGCGTTCTGGTCGGTCTCGCTGTACAACGCGGCCGGATACTTCGAAGAGAACGCTCTGGGCGTCAACAGCATCAACAGCCTCACGGCCACCCCAGACTCCGACGGCAGCACCACCATTCGCTTCGGGGTCCATCTCGACGGCGTCGCGAACGCACTGCCCATCATGCCCGGGTGGAACTACGTACTGCGCCTGTACCGCCCCCGTCCCTCCGTGCTCGACGGCACCTGGACGGCGCCTCGTCCCGAAGCCCTGCAGCAAAGCGTTCCCCACGCACACACCACTCTCGGGTGACTCGACCTGACCACGGAGGTACAAGCCATGCGTCTGTTATTTCAGCTCATTTCGCAATGTGTTCTCGGCGCGATCGCGCTGATCGTCGTGCATTTTGCTCTTCCCGGGGTCAGCCTGGGCGTGAACGGCTTCTTGGCCGCTATCGGTGTATTCACCCTCGCACACATGATCCTCGGCCCATTCGTGCTCAGCGTGGCACTGCACTACGCAGCTCCGCTCGCGGGTGGTGTCGGTTTGGTCGCCACACTGCTCGCGCTCTGGGTTGCGACCCTGGTCCCCGACGGTATCGAGATCAGCGGCGTCGGGTCCTGGATCCTCGCCCCGATCATCGTGTGGGTGATCACGGCATTGGGCGGGTGGATCTTCATGGCTCTCGTCATCGACAAGTGGATCAAGAGACGCAATGCCGAAAAGCTCGTGCGCAGTGTGCAGAAGGCATGAATGATCAGTTCGGAAACGGAACCCACAAGGAGTCAGCCATGCCAACTCACCCGCTCGATCGCCGCGTTCTCCTGAAGACCGCTCCGAACTTCCGGGACCTCGGTGGCATTCCTGTTGCGGACGGCACCGTCCGCGCGGGCGCGCTCTATCGTTCGGCGACTCTGGCGAAACTCGACGGCGACGACCTTGCCGCGGTCGCCGACTTGGACGTCCGGACGGTATACGACCTGAGGACCGCCGCCGAGCGCGACGGCGCACTCGACAATCTCCCTGACTCGACGCGCACAGTCTGGCTCGACGTACTTGCCGACAATGCCCAAAACGCCGCGGCCACTGGACTACTCATGACGGACCCGGTCGCATACGCCGAGACCATCAGCGATGGACGTGGGATCGCACAGATGGAGGAAGCCAACCGCAACTTCGTCAGCCTGCCGTCCGCTCTCGACGCCTATCGCACGTTCTATCTCGACCTCATCGACGAAAAACGCTCCGGGGCAGCACTTTTCCACTGCACCACCGGCAAGGATCGAACCGGGTGGGCCGCGACCTCTTTCCTACTCCTCCTCGGGGCCGACGAAGCCGATGTACGCGCCGACTACCTGGAGACGAACACCGATCTGGCCCCCATGACAGAACCGATTCTCGACTTCGCCGCGAGCAAAGGCGTTGACGCAGAAGTGCTACGACCCCTCCTCGGAGTCCGTGACAGCTATTTCGACGCAGCTCTCGACGAAATGCGCACGCACTTCGGCACCGTCGAGGACTACGCAATCAACGGACTGAAGCTCACCGCAGAGCAACTCACCGCGCTCCGCGAGCGGTTCACATCCCGATCGGCCTTCATCAGCGCGACGTGATCGAAGCTCTCGCCGGGCAGGAATCCGTGCCCTCGTCCTGCTTCTTCGGGCGATTGCCCACCCGGGTGACCACGACGACGGCGACGATGCCCACCGCCAAGCCGAGCGCGGTGAACGGAGTGAAGGATTCTCCGAACATCAGTGCGCCCCAGACCGCGGTGACGGGGGCGATCAAGAACATCAGGGTGTTGACGGACGTAATGCCGATGCGGCGGAGCAACAACCAGTACAGCCCGTAACCACCGAAGGTGGACAACACGATCAACCAGAGCAACGCGATCCAGAATGTGCTGATACTCGGCGGTACGGCAGCATCCGAGACGATCGCCAGAGTTGTGAAAACTATTGCGCTGGTTGAGCAGTGGATGGCCAAAGCCTGCAGTGGCGGTGTGGACGTGGGAGCGCGTTGCTGGACGAAGGTGGATGCAACCAGGCTGAGCATCCCCAGGAACGGAATCGCGTACGCCCACCACGGCGCCGATGTGCCGGCCCCGGCATCGGCTGCCGTGACCATCACGACGCCGCCCATTCCGATCGCCAACCCGACCCACTGCATACGCGGGACTGCGACACCGAGGACCGGACCGAGCAGCGCGGCAGCCACCAGCGGCTGAATACCGTCGATCAGCGCAGTTGTTCCGGTGTTCACGCCGAGATCGACTGCCCAGTACACCGACAACAGGTAGCCACTCTGGGAGAGCATCCCGATCACCACCTGCCTGCCGAGAGCCCGTGGTGTCGGCATCGTGTTCCGGCGCCGGGCGGAGAACCAGACAATCGGGAGCAGTACCACCGCGAGCGGGAGAAAACGCCACATCAGCAGCGTGGGGACCCCGGCACTGCCGGCGCCTAGTTTGGCTCCGATGAATCCCGAACTCCAGCACGCGACGAACAGGACCGACAAGGTAGCCGTCACGGCAGATCTCGAGGTCACGATCCGAGGTATACCGATCTGTTTACTCATGAGCCCGACTATACAGATCGGTATACTTTTGTCCATGGCAGAGGAATCCACACCCGAATTGACTCCGAAAGCGCGTCGCATTCTGGAGTCTGCGTCGAAGCTGTTCTACGAAAAGGGGATTCATGCCGTAGGCGTGGATACCGTCGCACTGGACGCCGGGGTCACGAAGAAGACTTTGTACGAACGGTTCGGCTCGAAAGACGGTCTCGTCGTTGAATACCTGAGGGCTCGAGATCGGCGGTGGCGAATCTTTCGCGACGAGAAGCTCGCATCAGCCGGAGCTAGCCGCGCCGAACAGTTGAGTGCGGTATTCGACGCTTCCGCCTCCTGGTCCAAGGCGAGCGGAGGCAAAGGGTGCAGCATGATCAACGCGCACGCCGAGTTCAGCGATCACTCACATCCGGTGTTCGCTGTCATCGCCGAACAAAAGCGGGAGATGTCAGACCTTTTCCGGCGCATTCTGGCGACGGACGGACTAGCCGACGAACGTCTCGTCGAGGCAATCATGCTGCTTCACGAAGGTGCCCTCGTCGCAGACGGGATCGGTATCGGCACCGACCCCTTCGGTGCCGGCCGGAACGCAGCCCTCGAATTGTTGAAGACCTCAGGGTAACCCACCCCTCTTCGCACATTCCACAAGACCCTTCGACAGCGTCCACACCTGACATCGCGATCATTCCTCAGGCGCTACAAACTGACCGTCAACCATCGCCCAACCCGGGGAATACAGGAAACGCACATCACCGCGCATGGAGGTCGGGATTCCTGTCGACAATCTCATGCAAGGCATCGCTTATCGCCCGTACGCGGGCCAATCTGATCAGCTCGCGCGGGACAACGAGCCAATACGACCTCCGAATTACGAACTCGTCACGCAGCACCGGCACGAGGTCATCGTCGGTCGCGCCGATGTATGTCGGCAAGGGCGCGATTCCCACACCGTGCCTGACCGCCTCGTAGTGACCAGCGATGTTATTGGTCTGGATCTGCGCCCGCCCGGTAGGCAGTATCCGGTCGAGGATACGCAGAGGTTCGACATCCAAGAACGCGTCCACATACCAGACGAGCGTGTGATGACGTAGGTCGTCCACCGACGAGATCGACTCGTGCGTCTCCAGATACCGACGCGAGGCGTAAAGCCGCAAGTTGTAGTCCGCAAGTTTGCTGACGACCACAGATCGGGGAGAGGGACGCTCCAACGTGACGGCGACGTCGAAGTCACGCCCGGTCAACACATCGTGGGTAGTCGAAGTCAGCACTTCGGTGTACAAATCCGGGTGCCGGACACGGACAGAGCGCAGGCCCGGAACCAAGACGAAGGCACCGAAGCCGTCTGGGGTCAGGATCCGGACCGTCCCGTTGAGGCTCGGCGACGCCGAGGCGGTCGTCTCACCGAGCGCAGAAAGTAGCGTCGACTCGATACTCTCCGCGTAGGGAACCAATCGCCTGCCCGCCTCGGTCAGCTGCCAGCCCGAGACGCCGCGATCGAAAAGCCTTGCTCCCATGTCTTTTTCAAGCCTAGAGATTCTCCTGGAGACAGTGGTCTGATCGACCCCCAGCCGCTTCGACGTATCCGAAATGCGCCCCGTGCGTGACAGTTCCAGCAGAAAGCGCAGGTTGTCAGAAGTAAACATCGCCATTCCCGTTCTTGGCTGCAATTTTGCATTGAGTACTGCGATCTTACTTGTTGACGACGGCAATTCTGCGGCACAGACTCGAATCAACCCCAGCCTCAGGAGTGAATAGTCATGACTGTCATCGCACATTGGATCGACAACACGATCGCCCCCGGTTCGAGCGGAAACTCCGCTCCGGTCACGAACCCTGCGACCGGCGCCGTCACTGGCAGTGTCGCGCTCGCCAGCGTGCAAGACGCACGCGCCGTTATCGACGCAGCTGCTGCTGCGTTTCCCGATTGGCGCGACAGTTCGCTCGCCAAGCGAACCGCAATCCTCTTCGCGTTCCGCGAACTGCTCAATGCCCGCAAGCACGAACTCGCCGAGATAATCACCGCCGAGCACGGCAAAGTCCTCTCCGACGCACTCGGCGAGGTGTCAAGAGGCCAGGAAGTCGTCGAATTCGCTTGTGGCATCGCGCACCTGCTCAAGGGCGGTATGACCGAGAATGCCTCGACGAACGTCGACGTCACCTCGATCCGTCAACCACTCGGCCCGGTCGCGATAATCTCGCCGTTCAATTTCCCCGCGATGGTCCCGATGTGGTTCTTCCCCATCGCGATCGCCACCGGAAACACGGTAGTACTCAAGCCGTCCGAAAAAGTTCCATCTGCTTCGCTGTGGATCGCGGCACTCTGGGCCGAGGCAGGACTTCCAGCAGGCGTGTTCAACGTCCTGCAAGGCGACAAGACAGCTGTCGACGAACTTCTGACCAACCCTGCGATCAAGGCCGTTTCGTTTGTCGGTTCAACCCCCATCGCCCAGTACGTGTACAGCACCGGCACCAGCCATGGAAAGCGCGTTCAGGCTCTCGGAGGAGCGAAGAACCACGCGATCGTCTTGCCTGACGCAGACCTCGATCTGGCCGCCGACGCAATGGTCAACGCCGGATTCGGCTCGGCCGGCGAGCGCTGCATGGCGATCTCGGCACTGGTCGTCGTCGGCGACATCGCCGACGAACTCGTCGGCAAGATCGCCGAGCGGACCCGCACCCTGAAAACCGGTGACGGCACGAAGAACTCAGACATGGGCCCTCTGGTGACCAAGGCCCACCGCGACAAGGTCGCCTCCTACGTCGACGCCGGTGAGGCCGCCGGCGCGACACTCGTCGTCGATGGCAGGCAAGTGCAGGCGAACGGTGGTGAGGGCGGATTCTGGCTCGGCCCGACCCTGATCGACCACGTCACCACCGACATGAGCATCTACACAGACGAAATCTTCGGCCCTGTGCTCTCGGTCGTGCGGGTGAACTCCTACGACGAAGCACTCGACCTGGTGAATTCGAGTGCATTCGGGAATGGCACCGCGATCTTCACCAATGACGGTGGCGCAGCACGTCGCTTCCAGAACGAGATCGAGGTTGGTATGGTCGGGATCAACGTCCCTATTCCAGTCCCCATGGCCTATTACAGCTTCGGTGGTTGGAAGAACAGCCTGTTCGGCGACACGCACGCTCACGGTACCGAGGGTGTCCACTTCTTCACCCGCGGGAAGGTCGTCACTACCCGCTGGCTCGATCCCAGCCACGGCGGCATCAACCTCGGCTTCCCCGAAAACAACTGAGTCCCTGTCCCGTCCGAATACCACGGGCTGGGAAATACATTCACAACATTCGAAGGGATCGGCATGGTTGCCAACATTTCATTTCCCCGGTTCTTGAAACTTGGTCCTGGGTCCGTCGAGAGTCTCGGCGAAGTGCTGACGGATCTGAACATCGAGCGTCCGCTTCTCGTCACCGACGCATTCATGGTCACCAATGGTTCAGCCGATCGATTGCTGAAGATCGTTGCAGCAGCAGGAAAGAAGGCCGCACTCTTCTCCGAGACGGTTCCCGACCCCACTACCGATTCTCTACAGGCTGGTCTCGACGCTCTGACCGCCCACGATGCCGACTCGATCATCGGCTTCGGCGGTGGCAGCCCGATGGACACGGCAAAAGCACTTGCCGTCTTGTTCAAGCAGGGCGGCGTCATGCGCGATTTCAAAGCCCCTCGGGTGTACGCGGGGCCGGCGCTTCCGATCATCGCCATCCCGACGACGGCAGGAAGTGGCTCGGAAGCAACACAATTCACGATCATCACGGATGTCGCCACCGACGAGAAGATGCTGTGCCCTGGACTTTCATTTCTTCCGATCGCCTCGATCGTCGATTCCGACCTCACGATGTCGATGCCGCCGAGACTGACGGCCGACACAGGTGTCGACGCACTTACACACGCGATCGAGGCCTACGTCAGTAAGAAGGCAAACCCCATCTCGGACGGGCTCGCACTGTCGGCGATGAAGACAATCGGGGAGTACCTCTTGCGCGCGTACCGTGACGGCTCAGATCGGGAGGCGCGCGAACAGATGATGCATGCTTCTACTCAGGCGGGTATGGCGTTCTCCAATGCGAGCGTGTGCCTGGTACATGGGATGAGTCGTCCGATCGGCGCACATTTCCATGTGGCGCATGGACTTTCCAATGCAATGCTGCTTCCGGCGATCACCGCGTTCTCCATACCCGGGGCGCGTGATCGATACGCCGATTGCGCCAGGCAGCTGGGCGCGGCAGATCGCGGCGACTCAGACGAGGCGGCCTCGCACAAGCTGGTCGACTTCATCGATACTTTGTGCGTCGACGTAGAGGTACCCAGTCCGCGCACATTCGGCATCGACGAGACTCGCTGGGAGGAGCTCATTCCACTGATGGCGGACCAGGCGTTGGCGTCGGGTTCTCCGTCGAACAACCCGGTGGTGCCCAGCGCACAGGAAATCGCCGAACTGTACCGGAAAGTCTATCGATCCTGACCACTCCGGCCCGGTCAGCATGGTCTCGTTCAGACTGTGCTGACCGGGCCTGTCGAGTTTCGGACGATCAGCTTGGTTTTGAAGATCTTCTGCCTTCGCTTCGCGCCGTCGATATTGTCGAGCAGCATGGAGGCTGCGGCGCGGCCCTTCTCCACCAGCGGTTGACGCACAGTGGTCAGATCCATGAGTTCGGCGATGGGGGCATCGTCGAATCCGACAACCGAAACAACCTCAGGTACTGGGATATTCAT
Source organism: Rhodococcus sp. T9N (assembly GCF_024436645.1). NCBI lineage: Bacteria > Bacillati > Actinomycetota > Actinomycetes > Mycobacteriales > Nocardiaceae > Rhodococcus > Rhodococcus sp. T9N. The sequence continues at coordinate 231,111 of NZ_JAMSKS010000005.1, forward strand.
GCTACGGAGCACGCTCAAGGCAGCGACGGCAAAGACATCTGACGTCGTGGCTATTGCGGTCGGATTCAGTTTCTCGACCATCGAGCGGACAGCACGGACGCCGCTGTCACGATCGATACCTGAAGCCTCGTAAACCTCGATCGAGACACCGGCATCTCCCCGCGCAGTTGCAGCATCGAAGTACCCGAGGATCCGATCTCGCTGGACCCGCTCGGAAGAATGTTCGACAACTGTCTTGGAGATCGACCCGTCGGTGCCACCGATGTTCAAACGTTCGCAGACCACACCGATTCTTCGGTGCCCGAGATCCAAGAGATGGGCCATCTGCTTGAATCCTGCAGCGCGATCATCGATTCCGATGAACGGCAAGCCGCAGTCCGCGGGTGAATCGATCGCAACTGCCGGCGTTCCGGAGTGAATCAGGGCCGCAATGATCGGGTGGGTAGGAGTCACATTGTGCAGGACGACTCCGTCGACCAAACCTCTGACCGCGGGAGAATTGAATCCTTCTTCCCTACTGGAGACCAACGGCAACAAAGTCAGGGCAACGTCGGCGAGTTCGTTGACTTCGACTACCCCCTTCATCAACAGCATGGTCGACGGGTCTTCCAGTGCGTGCCCCAACGACTCCATCACCATGATGCCAACCGCTCCGACTCGGCCGGAGCGCAGGCTACTGCCGACGATGTTCGGCCCGGCGTAGGACAAAGACTGAGCGACTGCGTAGATGTGATCACGCTGCGATGCAGAAACTTTCGGAGAGTTACTGAACGCGTATGAGACAGCGGCTTGGGAGACGCCTGCTGCCCGCGCCACGTCCTTCATCGTAACCACTGAAGCGACTCCCCTTGCTCCGGACGAATCATCCGCCGTAACCCTTGACGATCTCACGAATTCTATCGTGGTCTCGTTTCAACCGAGTGTCGGCTTCGGTTGACCTGTCGTCACAGTAGATGGTGTTCACACATTCGCCCACACCGGACTGCATGCGTCCAAGCTCTACGAAAGCCCCCGAAGAGCTCGACACGGTATGGCACATCGTCTTTCCGCCCCGACATCGCCGTGTCGATCTCGCCACAGAGGTTGCATCGAGCTCGCACGGCGAGCGGCACAGACGGCTTGGGCATAGGCAACGACGAACCGATATGGCGACACGTGACACAGACGTACCCCACTTCTTCCTCCATACGGTGACCAGCCATGTTCGTCGCCCCACTCCTGCCGTAGCTCGGTAGCCTGAAAGATGTTTCTGCACTGAAGGTCCCGCACATGTACACACGACGACGTCCGTGAGACGTACCGTCGACAGCGGCGATTGCCCCGACTGAACACTTCGGGAGAAGGTAGGCGCGACACCGTGGTTTGCGATACTTTCGCCTGTCACGCCACATCTCAACCTTCACCTTGTTTTACCACCACCGACATGAGTGAATCGTATCACCTAGTGATACGATTCACTCATCTCTTCTATGAAGGGAATCAACGAAATCCTCTAGCCGAAGTCGCCGTTCGTGCTCGACCGCACGAAATGGGCATTGCTTGTCATCTTTCGCACTTCACGGAGCTTGCCAAGCCTCTTGGGCGACAGGGACACCCGACGTCAAGAATGCACTCGAGCTCACCACCAGCGGATTCGGTTTCGTCATCTTGGGACTGCCCGGTGGTTCCCTGTGCGGATTGCCGGCAACAGGCCGTCTCACTGCCGCGCGCGCAGCCCGCACCGCCGTCCCCCTCATCGAAGTCGGAATGCTAGTTCCTTCCGGAACGTCGCGACGAACTGATCGCCGACCCCTCCAGCAGCTCGAGACCTTTGACTGCCAACAGCAAGCGCTGCCGCGTTTCCGGGGCATCAAGGGATTTCCCGAGAATCGTCGAGATCCGCTCCAACCTGTTGTACAGAGTTCTGCGCTGCACGTAGAGCTTGTCCGCCGCTTCAGTCTTGCGACCGTCGACGCTGAGAAATGCGCGCAGTGTCGGCAGTAGCGGACTGGCCGAGTGCGCATCCTTCGTCAACAACGGACCTAATTCGTCTTCGACGAAGCTCGCCAGTTCCGGGCCCTGCGCCAGGGTCACCAAAATCCGCTCGACCCCCAGTTCGTCGAAGTGAAGGACACCACCAGAAGCTCGGGCGACCGCGGCAGCACTGCGCGCTTGAGTGAGCGCGACAGCAACCATGTCACGTGAAATAGCGCGGCTCACACCGACACCCGCACCGACGAAACCGACAAGATCCTCGATCTCCGGCGGACGGCCACTCACTTCCGGCGCCACCGTGACGATGTAATCACCCATGTCGGCACTGATCGCATTGGGACTGCTCCTGCGCTTGGGCCGGATTCCAGCAGAATCGTCACGAGTATTCTTGTTGGCCACGAACACTCGCATCAGGCCAGATCCGAGCCGATACCCCAGACGACTGGCCTGCTTCACGAACTCATCGCCGGAAATTTCTCCCAGCAGCAAGTGTGTCATCAAAGCGGTACTGCGCTGATCGTCACGCGCCTCGCGGCTACGATCGGTGAGAAGCGAGATCGCGATCGCTGCTGCTGCCCGCTCCGCCGCGAATTCAGCCGAGAACGGCGCGGTCGGCGATTGTCCTTGGAGCACGTGGATCCACCCCCACGGTTGACCACGCATGACGACGGGCCTTCGGACACAATCAGTTTCATTGTCGTGCGATACTCTGGCGTGACGATTCCACTCGTCGTCGTCGAATTCGACACCGTCCACTGAGAAATAGACCGTCACCCGGTGAGCGATGTTTTCCAGAACCACCGTGCTGTCGGTGAGCGCCGCCAGAGTCTCCACTATTCCGAGATGGTCTGCGCCGTCGAGCAGCAATCCCGAGAATGTTGCTTCGACCTCACGTTCACGAGTCAGGCTCCGAAGTCGCATTTCGGTCAGAATTTCGTGCACCTGGGCGGAGACTCCGGCGAACGACACTTCGTGGGTCAGCGCGATCACCGGAAGCAGCATTTGTTGGGCTTCCTGCACAACAGCTTGAGGAACTCGATCGAACATGCGACCGGATTCTTCGATCACCAGAGCTGCCGCACCGGCTCGAGAAACCGCCTTCACGTAAGCACGCTGCTCGGCTTCTGTTTCCCCTATACCGAGGCCCGCCGTCAGCAACAATTCGCCGCCGCTGAGAAATCGTGCGATATCGGGGATCTCGGACGAGTGAACCCATCGGACTTCGCGTTGATCCAGATCCGTTCCGCTGGTGAGTACGTGAGGACCGGCCGCGCGGATCAGTGAGAGTTCCAGAGCGTCCGCAACCGTGAAAGACATGTCAAAGACACTACACAAAACGTGTCGTCCAGCCGAGACATCTTTCCCGGCTTGCGTCTAGCTGTGAATGCAGTCACAGGACAGTATTTCTACAACCCCAGGGCTTCGCCGGGGGTCGCCAAACAGAGTTGAGACACATGGCGAACCCGCTTCCTACCTGTCCGAAGATTTGTTTCAGCGCCCCTGTACTGCCGGCCCACCGTCCGAGTAATCGCTACCGATTCTCGAACCGAACGCGAACTGCAGGGCACCGATCCGAATCTCGACACGCACAACGCCGTGCGACCGGGTGACCTGATTTCGCTCTTTCGACCGAACACCGAAACACCCTTTCGAGGAGTCCTCAATGCCCCTGACCGAAGACCAGCAGAAACGGCCGCCAAGCGCGGGAATCTCTGTCGATGACGTCGGCCGTTCCACTCGTTCCGCGGCACCTCAGCCGCCCCACGCATCCTCGCAGGAATGGCTACCGGCTCTGCTCAAACGCATTCTGCCGAGCACACCTTCGCAGGTCGTTCAGCGGGTGATGCTGACTGTACTGGTCGCATCGGTGGTGATTCTGGGCATCGCCAACCCGATCTTCCGGCAGTCGGACAACCTGCTCAACGTGCTGCAACAGGCGGCGATGGTCGGAATCATTGCCGGCGGTATGCAGCTGATGATTATCTCGGGTGGCTTCGATCTCTCGGTCGGAATCGTGGCAGCGGCAGCCGGATGCGCTGCAGCGTACGTCAGTCTCCAGCACGGTATAGCCATCGGAATTCTCGTCGGATTGGTCGCCGGTCTACTCGCCGGCTTCGTGAACGGCATCCTCGTAGCCAAGATCGGCATCAACCCATTCGTGGCCACGTTCGGTACACAAGCCGTCGTCACCGGACTGCTGTACGCCGCAACCGGCGCCACCCCGATCGCTCCTCTTCCTTCCGGATGGACCGATCTGGGCTTGAAGAACATCGCCGGAATCTCCTTTGCCAGTCTTACATTCGTCGTGGTCATCCTGATTCTGCTGTTCGTCTTACGATGCACGCTCTTCGGCCAGCACATCTACGCCGTCGGGAGCAACAAGGAAGGGTCGCGCCGCGCCGGAATCCATGTCGATCGGGTTCTGATTGCCGTCTATGCCATCGGCGGGCTGTGCGCCGCCATCGCAGGAATTCTTCTTGTCTCGATCTCCGGAATCGGGAGTCCGGCAACAGGTACACAGTGGGCACTTCTCGCCATCGCCGCCGTCATCATCGGCGGCACACCACTCACCGGCGGAGTCGGCGGCATCAGCTCCGCGGTGATCGGCATCCTGTCGCTCACCGTCCTGACAAACGCGTTGAACCTGTACAGCGTGTCCGCTTACTGGCAGCCGGCGCTGACGGGTACGGCCGTTCTGCTCGCAGTCGGCTTCGAAGCGTTCCGCAGCGCCCGCAAACGCTGATACATCCGATTCCCCTCGCAGCCAACCACATTCCAGGAGTGAAAACACATGACCGTAAGAAGAACTTCTCGAACGATCCAAACCGCATTTGCCCTTTGCCTGGCTGCGTTCGTCGCCGTCGCACTCACGGCCTGCGGAACCGCACCTTCCTCGGGTGCGAACAAGACATTGGGCTTCGTGGTGTACGACGTCGGCGTCGACCCATGGATGAACGTAGCCATCTCGACTGTGCAAGAAGAAGCTGAAGCTGCGGGATACAAGCTCAGTGTTGTCAACGGGCACAACGACATCGCTCAGATGAGTAGCGGAATGGACCAGCTGGTCACGCAGAAGGTCGACGCCATTCTCCTCGCCCCCAGCGACCAGGACAGCATGACTCCGTCTATCAAACGAGCCGAAGCAGCAGGAATCCCGGTCATCGCATTCTCCCTGGCGCTGTCCGAAGACGCCCCGGTCTCCTCGTTCGTAGGGACCGACGACGTTCAGGTCGGACGCGAGCAGGCGAAGATGGTCGCAGGAGCAATAGGCAATCGGGGCAACGTCGCCTTGATGACCGGCATCCTCGGCAGTGGGCCGCAGATCGGTCGGTCGGAAGGATTCCGTGCCGAACTGCAGGAGAACTTCCCCGACGTCAAGCTCGTAGAAGAGCAGCCGAACAACTGGGCGAACGACAAGACCATCAGCCTGACCCAGGACTGGCTCGCGAAGTATCCGGCGGGGCAGATCAACGCCGTGGTCGCGCAAGGACCTGAATTGGCTGCGGGCGCCCGCCTGGCCAAGTCTATGGGCCGAAGCGAAATCGTCTTCGTCGGCAACGACTATCCGGAAGAGATGCGCGAGAGCATCCTCGCGGGAGACACGTACGGAACCATCAACGGTGATCCCAAGGAGATGGCGCGAGAAGCTGTCGCCGCCATGCTGACCCTGCTGGACGGTGGCACGGTGCAACCCAAGATCTTCGTCCCGATCCCGCCCGTAACATCCGCCAATGTCGCCGACTCTCCCGCAGCGTACTGATTCGAGACGACCCCCCCAGATCGGAACCACCTCAATGAGTACTATCACCAACACCACCGAGCCTCTTCTCCAGACTACGAACCTCTCCAAGTTCTACGGCGGCGTCAAAGCTTTGCAAGGCGCCTCCATCAGCGTCGGACACGGTGAGCACATCGCCATCATGGGCGACAACGGCGCAGGCAAGTCCACCTTCGTCAAGATCCTTTCCGGCGCGCAACCGTCGAGTGATGGCACCATCCGATTCGACGGTGCGGACTGTGAGTTCCAAAGCCCGATCGATGCACGCGAAGCCGGGATCGAAACCGTCTATCAGGATCTTTCACTCGCAGACGACCTCGACGTCCTGACCAACCTGTTCCTCGGGCGTGAAGAGAAGCTGATCAACTTGGGCGGCTTGAGCGTGCTCAACAGACGCAAGATGGCCAAGCGTGCAACCGAATTGCTCACGGAGATCGGAGTGAACGTGCCCGAGGTACACCGGACCGTTCGGGGTCTTTCCGGTGGCCAGCGCCAGGGTATCGCCATCGCCCGCGCATCCGGTTGGGGATCGAAGCTCATCATCATGGACGAACCCACAGCGGCACTGGGCCTGCAGGAGACCGCCCACGTCCACGACATCATCAAACGCCTCAAACAACGCGGAGTCGCGGTCATCATCGTCAGCCACAACATGCAACAGGTGCTGGAACTGACCGACCGGGTGTACGTTTTCCGGCGAGGCCAGGTCGTCGGGTGCCGAAACACCAAGGAAACCACCGCCGACGAGATCGTCTCGATGATCACCGGCGCTCGACCTGCAGAGGCCGTCACGTAAGCAGCTGTAGCTGCAGGCAGATCGACGTACAGGCCCGTCTGAAGTCACCACGACTTTCGACGGGCCTGTTCGTGTCGCGGATCCGATACTCACCGTCACCGTCACCGTCACCGTCGGCGTCGGCGTCGGCGTCGGACATCCGAGACCCTTTCCGTCACCCCTCTGGCCCCCACCGCCCCAGACGAGGCAGGTCTACAGCCGCCGAGACGAAAAGTGCTCGGGCCCAACCTGATGAGGTTGGGCCCGAGCACTTTCGGTGTTCGGTTAGTTGATCTGTACTCGGCCATCGACGGCTTCGATCCGCGGGATCGGCAGTGCGCGTAAGGCAGGCGGGGCTGTCACGAACTCCTCGACGGTCGGTACTTCACCGTTCGGAATCCTCTGCTTCATCACGGACGGGTTCATGATCACGACTGTATTCATGTTTCCCGGATGCGTCTCCAAACCGAACACGGCTACTGACCGACTGCTTCGATCAATGCGCTGAGGTGGGTGTAGCTCTTCTTCGCGGCGTCGAGCGTGCCGCACTCCACCGACAAGACGACGTCGTGGTCGGCCGCGGCGAGCGTGTCGACGATGCGCTTCCAGTCGATGACACCTTCACCGCAGGCGCATCCCAGCATGCCTCTCACTTTTCCGCGTAGACGTTTCGCGTCGTCCACCGCAATGTCCTTGGCGTGCAAGTGCGTGACCTGACCGATGATGGCTTCGAGCCACTCGTGCGGATCGTTCTCACTCAGGTAGCTGTTTCCGGTATCGAGGTTGATCGTCAGGGCAGGACTGTCGACCAAATTCATGATCTTGTCGAGGCGCTCCGGAGTCGCGGTGTACGGCCCGTGGGTCTCGATTGCGATCTTGATACCCCGGGGCTCCGCGACCAGCGCTGCCTCCTTCAGGGTGTACCGCATGAGCGTGTAGTTCTCTTCCTCCGTGGTCCAGGACGGGGTGGGTCCATCGTCGACCATGATCATCGGAGAACCCACCTCCGCGGCGTAGCGGATGGCCTGGCGGAAGTACTCCACTGCCACCTCCGGCTTGGCGAGTGGCGCGTGGCTCGACAGCGACGAGATGCTGAGACCGCGATCTTCGGCCGCATTCCGCAGGATCAACGGATCGTCGAGCATGGAACGGCTGTGGAAATATCCTGCTGCACTGAGCAGTTCACGACCCCAGTGCACCATCGGCTCGACGTACTTGTAGCCGATCTCGGCAGCTTGGTCCATGGCCCAATCGAAAGAGCCGTTCTCGTATCGCGCGAACTCCAGATTAAGTCCGAGTTTGATGTTGCCCATGACTTACAACTACTTTCCGGTGAGGGGTGGGTCAGAAGCCGCGCTGGTTCACGTAGTCGTCTCGAACTTCGCCGTGGTAGGCCGGTACGGTGATATCCCACCAACCCATTGCATGCATCTCGGTCCAGGGCAGCTCGCGAGCACTGATCGCCTCGATGACTACGGGGCCCTCGGTCTCGAATGCGCGCTGAACAGCGGCGCCGAGCTTTGCGGGATCCTCGACTCGCTCGGACTTGCATCCGAGGGACTGCGCGAACGCAGTGATATCGGCGAAGTACGGGGATCCATCCGGCAACTTCCAGCCTGAGATGATTTCCCGTTCCGCGCCGAAGAGATTGATCTGGAGGTCCTTGATTGCTTCCCAGCCACCGTTGTTCAGAACGACGAAGACGACATTGACGCCGCTCATGGCGGCAGCTGCGATCTCCGTGCCGGTCTGTAGGAACGCGCCATCGCCGACGAGCGCGAGAACCGGCTTGTCCGGTGCGCCGATCGCGGCGCCGATCGCGGCAGGTACACCGAATCCGATTCCGGAGAATCCGCCGGCAACGATGTTGCTCTTCGGCTCGTAGATCGGGAATTCGTTGAACGCCTGGTTTGCCGGGTTGCTGGAATCGGTGACCAGAATTCCGTTACGCGGAAGGACCTTTCGGATCTCGACCATTGCCCGCGAGTTGGTCATCGGCAAGTAGTCGGTCTCACGCATAGGGCGCAGGTGCTCGTCCCACCGTGCCTTCAAGTCCTGAAGTTCGGCGTAGTAGTCGGTTGCCCGGAAGTCGTAATCCGCTGCCGGTGCGCCGAGTTCGTCGATCAGAGACGAGAGCGAGGTCTTGGCGTCGCCGACGATCCCGACCTCGACCGGGTAGTTGCGGCCGATCTCGAATCCGTCGATGTCTATGTGAACGAGTTTCGTGTTAGGGATGTCGAATGTGACTCCTGGGCGATACGAGGACGTGATGCGATCGCTGAACCGGCAACCCACTGCAAGAATGACGTCGGCGGTCTTGGTGACTCCGTTACCCGGAATCGATCCCATGTCGCCGCACGGCCACGCGTACAGATCGTGGTCTGCAGGGAATGCGCCTTTGCCCTGGAAGGAGTGCGTCACGGGAGCGCCGAGACGTTCCGCCAGTGTGAGGAGTTCCGCACCGGCCTCGGCTGCGATGACGCCTCCGCCAGCGAGGATCACGGGACGCTTAGCACCCGCCAGTAGCTTGGCTGCCTCGGCAATGGCGACGGGATCACCAGTCGCCCGGGTCTGAGCTCGGCGCGAGTACAACTCTGGAACATAGTCGCCGTACTCAGCTTGCAGGTCCTGCGGGATATCCACCAGGACAGGCCCTCTGCGACCTTCGAGCATCGTGTTGAACGCCTGAGCCATCGCGGAAGGTAGCTGCTCGAGTCGACCGGGCTGCCACCAGCGCTTGACGACCGGCTCGACCATCCGTGGGAAATTGTTCCCGTGCGGCCGATCGATCTCCTGGAGGACGCCGCGGTTCTCCATATACGTGTGAACGGCGCCGGTGATCAGAATCATCGGCTGCGAGTCCGCGAACGCAGTCGCGATTCCGGTTACGGTGTTTGTCGCTCCCGGTCCGATGGAAGTACAGACGGCCGCGATCTTGCCCGATGCGCGGTAGTAGCCGTCGGCCATGTGTGCGGCGCCCTGCTCGTGGATGGCGGGAACCAACTCGATTTCGTCGGCCCGGTCGACGAACGCATCAAGTAACGCCGTATTGCCGTGTCCCGGAATAGCGAATACCTTTTCAACTCCTTCACGGATCAGTATGTCGACCACCATCTGGCCACCGGTGAGCTTTTGCACAGTCATGTTCTTCACTTTCGAATCGAAAAGAATTGGGGGTGAGCAATTTATGCAGAGATCGACGAGCCGTGCGATGCACCCGCCGTGGAGTCGCCACTTCGAGCGATGATCGAATCTGCAACACGCAACGCGTTCGCCGCGATCGACAGCGCCGGATTCATCACCGGGAGCGACGGAAAGAAGGAGGAGTCGACGACATACAGGTTGTCGACATCGTGTGCCTGGCAACTCGGATCGAGGACCGATGTAGCCGGGTCGGTACCGAGCCGAACGGTTCCGGCCTGATGCGAGTTGACCTCTATCCCTGTTCCTTCACTGATGACCACCGGAAATCCGATCTTGCGAAGCATTTTTCGCGTCTCGCGAACCAGAACCTCGTGTGCCCGGACGTTATTCGGTTTCCATGCGATCTGGATACGCCCTCCGGGAGTCAGCGTGACACGATTTTCAGGGTTGGGCAGATCCTCCGTGAACAGCCACCAATCGGTACTACGGTTCGTGGCAAGGCTCAACGCCCATTTGGGGATGTGGGGCCGTTGCCCCTTGATCATCTCCGCTTGGAGCTTCCCGATCAGTTGCACGTGGCCTAGCGGATACGGATGATCGTCAGTGCCACGCAGGTAGAAGTCGTTGAAGTACAACGTCTTTTGAAATTCGGACTTGTTCTTCTTGAGTGGGTCGATGGCCACCATGATCGAGTTCATGTGCACCATGTAGTTACGACCGACCATTCCGGAGGAATTTGCGAGCCCGTCAGGATGGACAGATGTGGCCGAACGTAGCAGCAGCGCTGCAGAATTGACCGCACCACAGGAGATTACGACCGTATCCGCACGTACTGTGGAGGTGACGCCGCGATGGGTCAATTCGACGCCTGATGCTCGACGTCCGGAATCGTCGGTCAACACCTTCTCCACGTACCCGTTCGTGACGATTTCGACGTTGCCCGAATCGAGTGCGGGTCGCACGCAACAGACGTCGGCATCCGATTTCGCCAAGGTACGGCAGGGGAACCCGTCGCATGTCTTGCATCGAATACATGACCCACCCTGCCGAAGGTCGACCCCGAGAGGGAGATTGGAAGGGGTGAAACCCGCCTTACGCATGTCGTCGGCGACCTGCTGTATCGCTGGCTCGTGCCCTACGGGAGGGTACGGAAATGGTTGGTCGCGTGGCAACGTCGGGTCGTCGGTGTGGTCGCCGTGAACCTTGTACACCTGCTCGGCACGTGCGTAGTAGGGTTCGAGATCGTCATACGAGAACGGCCATGCCGGCGATTCACCGTCCTGATGCCGTGAGGACTGAAAATCCTCTCTCCTGAACCTGACCAACGAGCCACCGTAGAATTTGGTGTTTCCGCCGACGTAATAGTAGGTGCCGGGGGCGAACTCCCGCCCTTCGGTGTCGACCCATTTTTCGGCGTTCTTGTACCGATCTTTCTCGAACACCGCTCGGGGGTCCCAATTCTGACGTTCCTGTGGAAGGAAGTCTCCCCTCTCGATCAAGAGCACATCGAGGCCGGAATCCTTGAGAGCGTATGCCATCGTTCCACCCCCCATTCCGCTTCCCACGACGATGACGTCGTAGTTGCTCTTACAGGGGGGATGACTGTCCATTCGTGTCTTTTCGAACATGGTTTCCGTCTCCTGGCTGGCTTGGCGCGGTACGTCCTTGAACCGTGCCGACTCAGCTTCTGTCAATCCTGACACAACAGGACTGCAAGTAGTTATACGTATCACTAAACGATACCGCCCACATGTGCGGTGTCAACCGCCCTGAAGACCTGGTCAGGTCGACGGGACGAGTGGATCGAAATCGGGAGCCGACACGATCGCAGTTCGTGCCAAATTCGCAGGCTCCATGATCGCGTCCAAATCCTCCTTGCCCAACAACCCGCGTTCGAGCACCAACTCCACGACGGTACGACCGGAAGCAAGCGCGTCCGCCGCCAATTCCGTCGCGGCTGTGTAGCCGATGTAGGGATTGAGCGCGGTCACGACACCGATCGAAGCCGCGACCGTTCGTTCGAGATGCTCGACGTTGGCGGTAATGCCGATCACGCATCGCTCGCGCAACACAGTGCAGCCCCGCGTGAGGAGTTCTGCAGTCTCGAACAAGCTGTGTGCAATGACCGGTTCGAATGCGTTGAGCTGCAGTTGACCCGCCTCGGCAGCCATGGTGATGGTCAGATCGTTTCCCACCACCCGGTAGGCAATCTGATTGACCACTTCCGGAATGACCGGATTGACCTTTCCGGGCATGATCGACGAACCTGCCTGCACCGCAGGTAAATTGATCTCACCCAGACCTGCTCGTGGGCCTGAGGACAGCAATCTCAGATCGTTGCAGATCTTGGACAGTTTGACCGCGGTACGCTTGAGCACTCCCGACAGCTGAACGAAGGCCCCGACGTCCTGGGTTGCTTCGATGAGATCCGATGCCGTCGAGATGTCGAGACCGGTGATCGACACCAGATGCTCACGCACACGTCTGGCGTACTCCGGGTGCGCATTGAGACCGGTACCTATCGCCGTCCCTCCCAGGTTGATCTCCGAGATCAACCGAGCGGCCTCTTCCAGTCTCTGAGAGTCCTCCTTGATCATCACGGCGAACGTGACAATCTCTTGACCGAGAGTCATCGGGACCGCGTCTTGCAACTGAGTCCGCCCGACCTTGAGCACGTGGGAGAACTCGGCTGCTTTCTCCGCGAATGCGCCTGCAAGTTCGTCCATCGCACCTCGAAGCCTGGTGACGGCACCTTGCAAGCCGATTTTGATCGCGGTGGGGTAGACGTCGTTGGTGCTCTGACTCATGTTGACGTGTTCGAGCGGATGGAGGAATTGGTACTGCCCCCGTTCGCCGCCGAGAATTTCGAGCGCGCGGTTCGCGACCACTTCGTTGGCGTTCATGTTCGATGACGTGCCGGCACCACCCTGAATGACGTCGACGACGAACTGGTCGGTGAACCTGCCCGCACGAATCTCCTTGCAAGCTTGCTCGATCGCCGCTGCATGCTCGGGCGAGAGGATTCCGAGGTCGGCGTTCGCCCGAGCAGCGGCCTGCTTGACCGCAGCCAACGCCGATACCATGTCCGGGTGGACCGAGAGAGGAATACCGGTGATCGGGAAGTTCTCCAGTGCTCTCAGCGTGTGGATGCCGTAGTAGGCCTCCGCAGGCACTTCGCGATCACCGAGCAGGTCGTGCTCGATGCGCATCGTCATTTGAGGTTTGCCGCCACCGGGATCTCGCCCCACGGTAGTTCGGCTCCACCGAACTTCGCCGCACGCAGGTCACCTGAACGGGCGTGGCCTTCGAAGCGTTCCAGTCGGGACAGTCGCGCAGCGATCTCGCCGATCCTGGCGCTCGCCGCCGGATCGCGCACCTCCTGGAAAGTGAGGGTTTTGAGGAACTTCCCTACCCAGAGCCCTCCGGTGTAGCGCGCAGCGCCAAGAGTAGGAAGTACGTGGTTGGTCCCGATCACTTTGTCGCCGTATGGAACACACGTTCCTTCCCCCAGAAAAAGGGCACCGTAGTTGCTCATGCTGTCGAGCGCTTCACGCGGATTCTGCGTCAGGATCTGTACGTGCTCGGAGGCAAACTTGTCCGCGAGTTCATATGCTTCGGAGAGAGTCTCGACAACGTGGATCTGTCCGTGGTCGCGCCAAGCGGGCCCGGCGATCGCGTTCGTCTCCAGACCGGGTAGCAATGCGTCGATGTGTTTGATCACCTCGTTGCCCACAGCCTCGGACGTCGTGATCAACACACACGGTGAATCCGGACCGTGTTCAGCCTGGCTGAGTAGATCCACTGCGATGGTGAACGGGTCGGCGCACTCGTCGGCAACGATCAGTGTTTCGGTGGGACCTGCAAAGAGATCGATTCCGACCTCACCGAAGAGTTGACGCTTTGCCTCTGCCACGTATGCGTTGCCCGGCCCCGTGAGGATCGAGACAGGATCGATCGTCTCGGTACCGAGAGCCAGCGCTGCAATCGCCTGTACGCCACCGAGCACGAAAATCTCGTCGGCCCCGGCGAGATGCATTGCGGTGATGCTGATCTGGGGCGGAAGCCCGTCATTCGGGGGCGTCGTAGCCGCGACGCGTTCGACGCCTGCGACCTTCGCGGTCAGCACCGTCATGTGCGCCGACGCTGTCAGCGGGTACCTGCCACCCGGAACGTAAGCTGCAGCCGCGTCGATCGGAATGTTCCGGTGCCCCAAGAACACGCCGGGCAGAGTCTCGACCTCGAGGTCTGTGATGGTGTCGCGCTGCGCCTGGGCGAAGTCGCGAATCTGACGCTGCGCGAACTGCAGGTCCTCGAGGACCGTTGTCGGGACGGAATTGACGATCTCGCGGATCTGATCTTCGTCGAGCCTGAACGAATCCGGTGACCACCGGTCGAAACGGTCAGAGTACTTGCGGACCGCGTCGTCACCGTTGGCACGAATGTCTGCGATCACACCCGCGACAGTGTCGACCACCGCCGGATTGCTGGCACGCTGCGCTGGTTCGCCGACTGCGGCTTTGAGAACGAACGACATTGGCGGGTTACTCCTTCGAGGTGAGGCATGAAATCAAACTGATAGCCCTAGCTTTCCTGCGAAGTGATCCAGCGGACAGACACATAGGGGGAACCACTTCTGCCAAATTCTGCCCAATCCGTGCATGATATGCCGGTCGTTCGAAAGCTCACGGTCAGAGCAGGTGCAGCGCTCGCGCCTGCTCACAGTGGTCGATCAGCGGCTCACGCTTGCACGTTTTGGCGCTGTCGATATCTATCGCCACTTCGTAGGGTTGGCCTACCAGATTTCGTCCGCGCCGAACTCCTGACGTCGAGTCGGCCGATACCCGGAGCCGTCGCTGTCTATTCGACATCGTCGATGCCCGAGAAGGAATACTTCGATGAGCGAACAACCGCATCTCGTCTGGGGAATCGTCGGTGCGAGTGATATCGCCGAAACGAGAATGATTCCCGCACTGCGAAGGACCGGCCACCACATCAGTTCCGTGTACAGCGGAAATGCGGACCATGCCGAGCAGTACGCACGTCGGAACGAGATATCGAACGGAACGAACAAGCTGAACGATCTGCTCAGCGATCCCCTCATCGATGCGGTCTACATCTCCAGTGCAAATGATCGCCACCTCGAGCAGGTGTGCGCGGCGGCAGCAGCCGGAAAACACGTTCTCTGTGAGAAGCCGCTGTCGACGAGCATCGACAATGCGCGGAAGATGACCGCCGCTTGCGAATCCGCCGGCGTAGTCCTAGGCGTCAACCACCACCTGCCCGCAGCAGGTACGCACCAGGCCATTCGACGCACAGTGGCGCGCGGCGACATAGGCCGGATTCTGTCGGTCAGTGTTCGCCACACGTCGCTCCTACCCGAACGTTTGCGAGGGTGGCGACTCGGTAGCACGCCGGGATCAGGCGCCGTCATGGATCTTTCCTGCCACAACGCCTCCGTCGTGAATCCGCTACTCGGCACAAGAGCACTGACGGCGAGCGCGATCACTGTGGCCCAAGGAGATTGGGTGACCGAAGCCGAAGATGCAGCCTCCTCGTCGATTCTCTACGAGAACAACGTCCTTGTACGATTCCACGACACTTTCACTACGCCATTCGCACCCACGTATGTGGAGGTGCACGGGACAGCCGGCAGCCTTCATGCAGCCGACGTCATGACTCCGGAACCCATCGGGTCGGTCGTTCTGCACGATCGCCGGGGATCGCACGAGATCGATGTCGAAGACCGCCGGCACACGTACGACATCACGCTGGAACACTTCACCCGTGCCACGCGCGGTGACGGCCGACCAGTCGTCGACGGACTCGACGCGACCAACGCACTGGCAGTGAGCATCTCGATACTCGAGTCGGCCAGGACGGGTAACCGGGTCCCAGTCGACTTCTGTGGACAGTAGCCGTTCACAATTCACACTCGGAGCTGGTTCGATCCAAGGTAGAGGTTCATGAAACGTCCCACTGAGCGTGACGAAAATACGGATTGGAATAGATTCGCGATCCCACAATTCGTGGAACTTCTGCGGGCCGGTTCAGTTGGGCGCGGCCCGGCAATCGTAGGGATCGATGGGAGGGGTGGTTCCGGCAAGTCGACGCTGGCCGCACTGCTATCGGCAAACTGTACAGGGACGGTCATCGTGCACACAGATGACATCGCGTGCAGTCGAACATTTTTTGGCTGGGATACCTTGCTCGCCAAGGAATTACTGGAACCTATCCGGCGAAATGGGCTTCCATTCACCTTCCAGCCGAACCACGACAAGCCTCGCGATATCGCTGTCCCTGACCAGACGACGTTGCTTCTCGTGGAAGGTGCCGGGTCGATCCGCCGTTCATTGCGGATGTTGTACGACGCGACAGTGTGGGTCGACACCGCACCGGAGACAGCGCGACAACGATTGGTCGAGCTCGGCGAGGATCCACAGGGCTATCACGACGACAGGATGATCGAAGAGAATTCGTTGCTGAACGCGGACCGCCCTTGGGCGCACGCAATGTTTCACGTGTCTGGAACCAACTCTGCGACCAACGGCACAGTCCTGGTGCGCCGAACATAACCCCGTCGACCTCGAACGGCATTGGCATCACGAGTCGTCCACGGGGTTGTCTACGACGGGTCGCTGCCCAGTTGCGGCATATTCTCCTGTACAGAGCGTCGGTGTCTTGTCATGTACGTGGCGTCGGTGTCGCCAGCGATCGCGCGGCCCGATTCTGTACGAGTAGCAACCTGGATCAATCCGAGCCGAAACACACTACCGGGCACGGCGAGCCGCGACGAAGGGTGAGATCGGGCCTCTCGGCGATATCGTGAGGCGCGAAAAGGGCCGAACCCGAATAGTTCTCGATCTCTTCCAGACTCCACCATCTGAAACCGTGTAGGTGCTCATCGCGCAATTCTGCGTCGGTCAGTGCCCCTCGTGGTTCGAATTCATGAACTCGAACCAGGAAATAGAAGTTGTCGACGCCGCTGAATCCGGGAAAGTGCTCTGGATCGATGATCGTTTGGCGCCAGACGAGCGGCTGCGTCGTGCGTAGTTCGAGCCCTACCTCTTCTCGAAGCTCTCGCTCGAGTTTGCCGCGTGGGGTCTCACGTTCCTCACAACGGCCACCGGGCGTGATCCAATAGGTTTCATCGGATCTAGATCGAAACTTGCACAACAGTATTCGATACGAATGATCCACGATCAGCGCTCGCGCAGAACGTCTGATCGACTCCGAAGGTCCGCCGGTGCTCATGTTTCTTCCTCAAATCCCGAACAGAATTTCCTTCCGTTCGGTGACACCAGTGCGAGTACACCGGATTTCGATGTACTCGCACGTGGGCCACTGCTTGTTCGACCTCAGCGGGAGACCGTGTGATGCTCCGGCTTCGGAGCATTTCCCGTACGTTCAGTTTCCGAGTATTGCGGAACGGTTTTCATCAAAACAGGACCGCCGACGGCGATGAGCAGGAGCAAGATTGCCGGCAGCGCCGGCATCCAGCCGATTCCGAATCCGTCGACGATGAGCGTGATCGCAGCCGGCCCGGCGAGCATGCCGACGTAGCCGATCGCATTGACAATTCCGATGTTTCTTCCGGCGTTCTCGGGGTCACGACGGCCGGCAGCAGAGAGCATCAGCGGAGCCATGCATGCCAGCCCGAGCCCCAGGAGAACGAATCCCACCAGGGCGAACGGAGCTGACGCACCCCCGATCGCGAGCAAGGCACCGACGAATCCGATCACACCACTGACGGCCACGATGACGCGCGCACCGAAGTACTCGGCGAGCCGGTCGCCGAAGAGGCGCCCCACGAACTGTGCACCGGAGTAGAAGGTCACAGCTGTCGCAGCCATACCTGCGCTGGTATCGGCATGGCGCCGGACGAACTCCTGTCCCCAGTCCAGAATTGCGCCTTCGCTGAGCATCGATGCCAGCATCAAGAGGCCGAATCCGGCCATGATCAGCAAAGTCGTCGTCGACGCCGATCTCTCGGTTGTCGATTGCTTCTCGATCGCGACTGCGGCAGCCGGGGGAAGCAGCTCATCGCGAGTCAACAGCCAGCGACCGAACACAGCTCCGAGAACCGACATCGTGACACCGATCGAGATGTAGGCCACGGCGGGGCTCTCGACATAGTGACGGGCGATTGCACTGGCCACCAGGCCGATGACGAATCCGCCTGCCGGATAGGCCGCGTGGAACGCAGACATGATGGGCCTGCCGTAGTAACGCTCCACCTGCACACCGTGTGTGTTGAAGGCGGTATCGAAGGCACCTCTCAACAGGCCGATCATCACGCCGAGGAACATTGCGCTGGCAATACCCTGCAAGAACGCGAACGGGATATACATCAACGGGTAGATGATCATCGTCGGCATACAGGTGGCTCGCGGACCGTACCTGTCGACGAACGGCCCGATGAGGAAGCAGCCGACTGCAGCGCCGACGCCGATCGCCAGTGCCACCAGCCCGAAATTCGAGTCTCCGCCCTCCCCCGACCACCCCAGGTGAGCACGGAGCGCAGTGGTGTTCGTCGACCACGTGAGCATGACCGCTCCCAATTGCGCGAATCCGAAGAATGTCGCAACCCGGGCAAGCCGAATTCGCTGGAGGCTCAGCGCCGGCCGGTCTTCCGAAATGTTCGTAGTCATTGTGAGTCCTCAATCTGCACACGCGTGCCCCTCAATAGGGTTGCGAGGCACGTCATGTACTGCAATCAGCGTTGTCCAAATCACGTTACGGAGTCGCCATCACAACAACGATGCGCAGTGCGAGAACTAATTCACCATAAATATGCACATATCGCGCACATCCTAGGCCAAACAGTCCCCGCAGCCGCACGCCCGCCAGGTCGACACTGCGCACTGCATCATTGCGCGTAACGACACCGGGGGATAACATTCACCATTCTCGTGCGGTTAAACGTATCACCGCACGTGGAAGAGTCAATAGGGCAAGAATCAGCGCACTGGTAATTGATCGACCGAGCCGTGTGCCCGAAGGTGAGCCTCGTGCCGGTGTAAAAGTAGCTACAGCGAGCCTGCACTGTTTTGCAACGACGCGTGGACGGTCACCCGCGAGACCGCACTCGCAAGCCTCCTGGCCGGCGCTGACCGCCTACTGATCCCCGGCGGCGATGAAGTCGCCACTGTTGCAAAGTCGTTGGCCGCCGCGGCCGTCCGGAATCCGATAGCTGGAGAACGCCTTCGCAACGCAACAAACCGTGTCCGCGCGCTGGTCAATGCGACCGACCTACGCGATTTCCCAGGCAAACAAAAGCGAGGTTGAACGCGTCGTGGCCGACACCAAACGCTGGCGACCGCCTTCCGCGACACTGCACACAGCAGTTACTCCCCCACCCGCTTCGCCCGCACAGTCACTCCCCCACCCGCTTCGCCCCCACAGTCACTCCCCCACCCGCTTCGCCCCCACCATGCGCCTCGCTATCTCCAAATACCTCTCCACCAACTCGTCCGGAGACAACTCACCGTCCGGTCGGTACCAGACCGCGACGGCGACGCACATCGTCACCACGGCTCGGCTGGCGTCCTCGGGATGGTCGGCCTCGAACACTCCCGAAGCGACGCCGTCGAGGACGATCCGGTCCACCTGCTTCTGCTGTTCGTCGCGCTGGGCGATGTAACCAGCCCGGCTGTCGGGCTCCATGCTGCGAATCTCCGAGGAGGCGACGAACGACTGCTCGCGTCGAAACATGTGGAACCGCAACAGAGATTCGATCACCGCGTCGAAGCGATCGGAGGGATCGTCCCCGGCATCGAGTTCGGCGGCGCGGCTTCGCTCCAACAACTCCGTCATCACCACGGTCGCCAGACCGATCAGCAGAGCCTGCTTGGACGGGTAGTGGTGGTAGAGCCCCGGCACCGACAGCCCGGACCGCGACGCGACGTCACGGATCGAAGTCCCGTGATAGCCCTGCTCGACGAACGCCTCCAGCGCCGCAGCGAGCGGTTTCGGTAGTCCCAGGTCTTCGTAATCGCGCCAGGACCCGCGTACCGGAAGCTCGTTCGTCATACCGATACCGTAGATCGCTCTTGCGCCGCCGCCGAACACGTCGGAGCCATTGGTTAGAGTCGGTGTTCACCGAAAGACAGGGACCAGTCATGATCCATGTTCGCCACACCGCGGTTGCTGCCGTGCCGGTTGATGTCGCCTTCGACTACATCGACAACTACCGCAATGTCCCGACGTGGATGTTCGGTGTTTCCGAGTTCACCCCGTTCGGAGAGTTCGATCAGGGACTCGGCGCCACGTTCGACGCGGCCATGCAGATCGGGCCGAGCACGTTGCGCTCCAAACTCGAGGTCACCGAGTGGGAGAAGAATCGGATCATCAAGCTGTCCTCGCTCGGCGGTGTATCCAACTCGTCCACGTGGGAGTTCGCCGCGATCGACGATTCCAAGACCGAGCTTTCCGTCGACTTCGCCTACAAACTGCCCGGCGGCATTGCCGGCAAGGCACTCGGCCGATTGATCGGACCGTTCGTCGAAAACGCTGTCAAGAACAGCGAGGAAACACTGCGCCACAGCCTCGAGGAGCAGTTCGCGGCCCGCGGCGAAGGCTGAAACTACCCGCGGTCGCCTTCGAGTCCCAGCGCGTTGGCCCACACCTGAGTAGCCGTCTTGACGACGTCCTCGAACGGGACGGGGTTGCCGTCGGCGCCAGGTTCCTCGGAGACGAATGAACTGTAGGCAAGGCGGCTCACCATCGCCGACAGTGCTCGGGAAGCCAACAGCGGGTCCAACGAGGCGTCTGCCTTGCCAGCTGCTTGCAAGCGTTCGATGGCTCGGGCATTGCGAGAAATGAAGGTTTCGGCGCGGTCCCGACGCAGTTTCGCGAAGGCCGGGTCGATATGCGATACCTGCTCGAGTAGGCCCATGAGTTTGGCGTTGCGGCGAAAAGCCGTCAGGTAGGCACGGTTGCTCGATTCGAGGACCGCATACGGATTGTCGACGTCGCGGACCCGTCCCATGCCGGGGTGCAGCATGTCTTCCTGCGCGACGTCGAGAACTGCGGCGAAGATCTGCTCTTTGTTGTCGAAGTAGGTGTAGAACGTGCCGGTGGAGCAGTTCGCTTCCTTGGTGATGTCCGTGAGACGGGCGTCGAGATACCCTGCGCGCTCGAACACCGTTCGAGCCGCTGCGACCAGAGAAGCCCTGGTCCGGACGCCGCGGGCAGTCACCGGCAGGTCACGCAGAAGCTCCGTCGCAGCCATGGATGGTGGCGGACGGTCTTCCCAGTTCTCCTGAGGTTCGGCGCGAGAGGTCACCAGCTACTTATACGGCAAAGCCGGCGACATCTCGGCATCGGCGTCAGGTGATGGTGATTCCTCCGTCGACGGCGATGGTCTGACCGGTGACGTATCCGCCGGCCTCGGACGCGAGCCACACCATGGTGGCCGCGAGCTCTTCCGGATCGCCCATGCGGCCGAGGATCAGGCGCGGAGCCATCGCGTCCAAGTAACCGTCGTTGTATTGGTCTGTCATTTCCGACTTGAAGAAGCCGGGCGCGATCGCGTTGACGCGAATGCCCTTGCGCGTTCCCCACTGCTGTGCGAGGTCGCGGGTCAATCCGACGACGCCTGCCTTGCTCGCCGCATAGGCGGCCTGCGGGAGTCCGGCGGTCGTCAATCCGAGAATGCTCGAGATGTTGACGATGGAGCTGCCTGGGAGCATGACGCGGCCGCAGGCCTGCGCTGCCCAGTAGGACCCATTGAGGTTGATGTCGATGACGGCGCGGAACTGGTCCGGGGTCTCGCGGGTCGCCGGAACGGCAGTTCCGACGCCGGCGTTGTTGACCAGCACGTCCACGCGGCCGAACTTCTCCATCGCGGCGTCGACCATGTTCTGAGCCTGAGCCGGATCGACGATGTCGGTGGCCACGCACAATGCTTCGCGGCCTGCGTCACGCACGAGCTTGGCCGTGTCTTCGAGCTTGTCGACGCGGCGAGCAGCGAGGACGACGTCCGCGCCGGCCTCTGCTGCGGCTTTCGCAAACGCCACCCCGAGGCCCGACGACGCACCGGTCACGATGACCACTCGATCGGTCAGAGAGAACTTGTCGAGAACAGACATGCGCGGTGATGCTCCTGTGTCGTCGGGTTCGGGAAGTGGCGGTTGCAGTGACGTATCGACTGCAGTTGCGAAATTACAGGCCGAGATCGCGGCCGATGAGTTCCTTCATGATCTCGTTGGATCCGGCCCAGATCTTGGTGACGCGGGCGTCCATCCACGCGCGAGCGGCGCGGTACTCGGTCATGAAGCCGTAGCCACCGTGCAACTGAACGCAGTGATCGAGGACCTCGTTCTGCACCTGCGCGGTCCACCATTTAGCCTTGGCGGCGTCGATGGCGGTCAGCTCGCCGGCAGCGTGTGCCGCGACGCAGTTGTCGACGTAGGCCTGGGTGACCTCGATGCGGGTGACGAGATCCGCGAGAAGGAATTTGTTCCACTGCAGCGAGCCGATCGGCTGACCGAAAGCCTTGCGGTCCTTGGCATATTGCAGCGTCTCTTCGAGGATCGGAGCGGCGTGCGCGATGTTGGACACCGCAGCGCCGACGCGCTCCTGCGGCAGCATTTCCATCATGTGGATGAAGCCGCGGTCGATCTCACCGATGATGTTGGTGGACGGCACGCGAACGTTCTCGAAGAACAGTTCGGCGGTATCGGACTCGTGCTGGCCGACCTTGTCGAGCTTGCGTCCGCGCTCGAAGCCTTCCATGCCGGTCTCGACGGCAAAGAGGGTGATGCCCTTGGACTTCTTCTCGGGACTGGTCCGAGCCGCCACGATCACGAGGTCGGCGTTGTAGCCGTTGGTGATGAAGGTCTTGGAGCCGTTGATGATCCAGTCGTCGCCGTCCTTGACCGCAGTGGTCTTGAGCGAGGCGAGGTCGGATCCACCGGAAGGCTCGGTCATGCCGATGGCCGTCAGCATCTCACCGGTGCAGAACTTGGGCAGCCAACGCTGCTTCTGCTCTTCGGTGGTGAGCTGAACGAGGTAGGGAGCAACGACGTCGGCGTGAATGCCGAAGCTCGAAGCAACAGCTGCACTGGCGCGCGAGAGCTCTTCGGCCAGAACCGCGTTGAAGCGGTAGTCGCCGGCTTCGCTTCCGCCGTACGCCTCCGGAACCTCGAGTCCGAGGAAGCCGTTGCGTCCCGCTTCGAGCCAGATTTCACGATCGATGAAGCGCTGGTCGATCAGCTTCTCTGCGACCGGAAGGATGTTCCGGTTGACGAATTCGCGAGCAGATTCGCGAAATGCCTCGTGATCGGGTCCGTACAGAGTGCGACGCATGACGAGTTGCTTCCTTTCGGCGTGGCAAAGCCACACGTAACGATGTTCCTAAGCATTCGCTTAGAATCTAAGCACCTGCTTATAGTGAATCGAGAGCGGGATATTGTCAACATCGAAATCCGTCACACCTGGAGGAAACCGTGAGCGATTCACCTGACGTGGTGATCAGCCCCTCCAAAGCTGCGGCCCGTATCCGCGCGGCAGCCGTGGACGCTTTTGCCTCTGCCGGCTACGGCGGCACCACCACCCGTGACATCGCCGCGCGACTCGACATGAGTCCCGCCGCCATGTACCCGCACTACCGCTCGAAAGAAGAGTTGCTTTTCGCGATCAGCTACGAAGGCCACACCGAAGCGTTGAAGGTGGTCGAGGGCGCCGACCGACCGGGTGAAGAACCGTCCGTTCGTTTGCAGGAACTGATCAGCACCTTCGCCAGTTGGCAGGCGGGGCACCATTCACTCGCTCGCGTTGTCCAGTACGAACTCACTGCCCTCACACCAGAGCACTACCGAACCGTCGTCGCGCTTCGCCGCAGCACGACGCGGGTGGTCCGGGAGGTTGTCGATGCCGGCGTGCAGTCAGGCGACTTCACGATCCCCGATGCCGAAGGCGTCACCCTCGCCTTGATGTCCCTGTGCGTCGACGTGTGCCGCTGGTTCCCGGCCGGCAATTACACGAATCCGGAAGACATCGGAAAACTGTACGGAGACCTGGCATTGAGGATGGTGGGCGCCGCCCGAATCAGGTGACACCGACCGCAGAAAGGACTCGGCCAGTGGCCAACCGCACCTATCTCTACTCGACCCCTGTTGCCCCGCATGAGAATCCGGCTGCCGCTCGCGCCCGAGGTCTCACCGGTATCTCCGAGTGGTCGTACGCGATACCGCTGGTCCCGAGGATCCTTGTGTCCGTGAATCCCTTCGCCCAACAGTCGATCATCTGGGACGACACCCCCGACCTGATCGCGGTCACCGCGCCCTGTGGTCCTGGTATCGCCCGGCTCGAAGACTTCCTCGGCCGAATCGATCACCCCGAACTCGGCACGATGGCCGGCGATGCGCTGCGTTTCCTGCGCAGCCACACCGAGCCCGACCACTACTTCGTCCTCGAGTGCGGCGAGATCTTCGACATGGACGACGAACCGTTCGCCGAACAGGGCACGGCCCTGATGACCGGTCTGGCGGACATCGACGCCGAGATGGAGGCGGCGCTGGCCACGCTCGCACCCGTCAAGCCAAGCTTCTGGGAGCGACTGTTCACGCCGACTCAGGAGAGCGTCGAGGAACCGCTACGCGAGCTCGGCCTCGGTTACTGGTCCGAGACCCTGTACTTCGATCTCGACGTCCCTCGATAGGAGCCGATCAATCGGAGATCTCACCCAACCGACGCTCCAGGTAGGCCCGCTCCGGTTCCGTACCAACGAGTTTCAGAGCTTGTCGGTACGCGGATGCCGCTGCGTCGGTGCGCCCCAACCGAGCAAGTAGTTCGGCTCGTGCAAGGTGATACGGATGGTAGTCGGCAAGTTTGGGCTCCGCTGCCAGTTCCTCCAGCGCAGTCAGCCCGACTTCCTCGCCGTCGCGCATCGCCAACGCTACTGCCCGATTGACGGCCACGACCGGCGACGGAGTCAGCGTGAGGAGCACTCCGTAGAGCGCGCAGATCTGTGGCCAGTCGGTGCTCTCCACATCTGCGGCCTCGTCATGCAATGCGGCGATGGCGGCCTGCACCCCGTACGGCCCCGGCGCTCCCCCGGTCAACGCGACTACGACGAGGTCGCTGCCTTCCTCGATCATCGGCTGGTCCCAACACCCGCGATCCTGGTCTTCGAGGAGCACGATCCCGCCGGCGGCGTCGGTACGGGCATCCCGACGCGCGTGGACGAGAAGCATCAATGCAAGCAACCCGGCGATCTCGCGCTCATCGGGAAGCAATGCGCGCAAGATCCTCGCCAGCCTGATCGCCTCCACCGCCAGGTCTACGCGTTGCAGATCCGGACCCGAACTCGCTGCGTACCCCTCGGTGAACACCGAGTAGATCACCTGCAGAACACCGGGCAAACGTTCCGGGAGTTCTTCGGCGCTGGGAGTGCGGAAGGGAATCCGAGCCTGACGGATTTTCTTCTTCGCGCGCACGATCCGCTGCGCCATCGTCGCCGAAGGAACGAGGAAGGCCCGAGCGACTTCGGGCGTCGTCAACCCGCCGAGGCAACGCAAGGTGAGTGCGATTCGGTCGTCCTCGGCCAGCGCTGGGTGCGAGCAGGTGAAGAACAGCTGCAACCGCTCGTCGGGAAGTTCTCCGTCGACTGTGGGCGGCGCCGGGTCGGCACGATCGGCGTCCACCTGCATCACCGCCAATCGCGCCGCATAGGCCTGATCACGACGAAGCCTGTCGACGGCTTTACGACGCGCCGTGGTCAGCAGCCAGGCGCCGGGTTTAGCCGGCACTCCGTCCACGGGCCAGTGCACCAACGCGGCCTCGACGGCTTCGGAGGTGACTTCCTCGGCCAGATCCAGATCACCGAAGCGGCGGACGAGCGAGGCCAAGAGTCGTCCGCGTTCCTCCCGGAACACTGACTCGATGGAGTTCTCGGCCTGCTCGTCCACGGCGAATCAGTCCCCGAACCCGGCCAGTGGACGCACCTCGACGCTGCCGCCGTCGCGCGCGCCGGGGCACCGCGCGGCCCATGAAAGCGCCGCATCCAGATCGGGAACGTCGATGACGTCGTAGCCGCCGAGGATTTCACGGGTTTCTGCGAAGGGTCCGTCGGTGACGGTCTTTTCTCCGGACTGCGAGACCCGAACCGTCGTCGTTGTCGTCAGGTCGGCGAGGGCATCGCCGGACACCCAGATCCCGGCATCCTTCATTTCCTTGTCGTATTGCTGCCAGTCCTCGAACGTGCACTGGGGTTCGGTGTCTCCGCCGGGTGCGGTGTAGATGAGCAACATGTACTTCATGACTGACTCCTTGGTCTGTTGTTTTTCTTGCGGCTTTCTTGCCTTACAACATGACGACGAACGGTTCTCCCCGGGATCGACAGGCGACTCGAAAAAACTTTTGGCGAGTTCGGCCGAGGCGCTGCCGTTAGGCTGAGTGTATGACCGAACGCGACCGGGACGCCGCTGGGAAACCCCTCAATTCGCGGCCCCGTGACGGACTCGGACGTCCACTGCCACGCGACGCAGCGGGCGGTGTCCCGCGCATTCCCGACGATGTACGCCTGCCACCAGACGAGTCGATCACCGAGGCTCAGCGCCTCCTCGACCACGGCATGCCTTTCCATGCACACGAGATTCTCGAGGGAACGTGGAAAAGCGCGCCGCCCGAGGAACGTGACCTGTGGCAGGGACTGGCTCAGCTGGCCGTCGGGCTCACCCATCTGCTTCGGGGCAACAACACCGGCGCCGTCTCACTCCTCGGCCAGGGTCACGACCGCATCAGGCACTACGAGGTCGAGAGTCCGCACGGCCTCGATATCCCCGGTCTACTGACGTGGTCCGAGCACCTGCTCGCCGAAATCGATCGCCCCGGCGATTTCCCCGCCCCTCCGATTCCGAGGTTGAGAATCCCCTGATGCCCATCTTCCCCATGTTTCCGCTCGGCTCCGCTTTGCTACCGGGTGAGGTGTTGCCCCTGAACATCTTCGAACCTCGGTATCGCGCACTGGTCGAGAACGTTCTCGAAGCTGCCGACGGCCCACTGTTCGGAGTAGTGCTCATCGCTCGTGGCCACGAGGTCGGTGGCGGCGAATCACGTCACGACGTCGGCACTCTGGCTCGGATCGAGTCTCATGTCGCCATGGGTGCCGGGCGGTATCAGTTGTATTGCCGGACCGAAGACCGCATCCGGGTCAATCGCTGGCTGCCGGACGATCCCTACCCACTTGCCGAGGTCGAACTGTGGCCGGACGAGAACAACGGAACACCCGTCACCGCCTACGAATACGACTCACTCCTCGAGCGCATAGAGTTCATGTACGGAATGTTGGGAAAGCTCGCACTACGGGCCGGCGAACAGACCCCACGAATGCCCGTCCCACCTGATCCCTTGGATCCGTTGGGTTCTCGGCTGTATGCCCTGGCGCGAAGCATTCCGATGGGCGACGCCGATCGCCTGGCGATACTGACCGCGCCAGGCGCCGACGAGCGTATCCGCACCCTCTCGGAGGCAGTCGAGAACACCATCGAGGTCGCGCAGTTCAATCTCCTCTGAGCGCAACTACGCCATCGTCTGACCCATGTCGATGACGATCTTCGTCCCGGTGACCGCGCGGGAGAGGTCCGTCGCGAGGTAGACGACGGCGTTGGAGATGTCCTCGACGGTGGTGCGCGGGACGGACGTGAGCGGCCACTTGTACGAGTTCATGTACTCCGGATGAGTAGTGAGTACCTTACCGACGTTGGGATCGTTGCCCATCTCGGTCTCCACCGCGCCAGGGTGGATGCTGTTGACTCGAATGTCGAAGCTTCCCAATTCCGTTGCAGCAGTACGAGCCAAACCCACGAGGCCGTGCTTGGCCGCCGAGTAGTGCGCGCAGCCGGGCGCTTCGGCGACGCCGGCAGCACTGCTCACAATCACGATGGAACCACCGTTGCCGGCTTCGATCATTGCAGGAACCGCAGCTGTCATCGTGCGCCAGACACCATTGAGATTGATGTCCACCAGCGTCGACCACTGTTCTTCAGGCATCTCCCAGAAACGGTTCCACGTAGCGATGCCCGCATTGGCAATCACGACGTCGAGGCGACCGAACTTGTCGACGCCCGACGCCACCGCCGCACGCAGTGCCTCGAGGTCACGGACGTCCGCTACAGCGGTGACGATCTCGCGCCCCTCCGCTCGCACGAGACGAGCCGTTTCGTCGAGGTCGGCTTCAGTCGCGGCCGCGTAACCCACGTCTTCGGACACCGACGCGCACACGTCGACAGCGATGACGTCTGCACCTTCCTGCGCGAGTCGAATCGCGTGATTGCGTCCCTGACCCCGCGCTGCACCGGTGATGAAAACGACCTTGCCTGCCAACAGTTGTGTCATGGCCGGGACGTTAGACGCTGATGTGGCCCGCTGCCTCCGAGTTCCCGCTCGACGGGAATCAACCGTCGACGATGACGACGTGAAGATTCCTCGGACCATGGACACCTTCGACGCGCTCGAGTTCGATGTCGGAGGTCGCCGACGGGCCGCTGATCATGGTGGTGGGGCGCTCCGGTGTCAGCTTCGCAATCGCCTCCGGCACTCCCACTTCCACACTGCTGCGATACACGACGCAGATGTGTGTGTCCGGTACCAGTGTCAACGCACGGCGTCCCTGTGATGGACCGGCGTCGAGGAAGATGGTGCCGGTTTCGGCGCACGATACCTTCGAGCCGGTGACAACGGCGTCGAGGTTCTCGAGTTCAGGAGCCGGTACGTCCGGGCTGTCCACCACCAGCGTTCCGTCGAATCCGGCTACCCATGATCGGTCGAGGCCGGCGGGGATCCCCAGAGTGTGTAGTCCGCGCCCTTTCAGTATTCCGGCGACGGCCTCGGCGATTTCTGTTGCAGCGCAATGGTGAACGTGCGCCTTGTAGTCCACCAGACGGTCGACGAACAAATCGATGAGTTCCTCGTCGGACATGGTTCTGCCAGTCCGGTAGTTTCGCGGTATCTCGCCTTCGCGGGCGGGCGCCAAGGTGATGGCATCACGAATGCGTCCGAGCACCACTTCACGTGAATTCATCTGTCCGCCTTCCCGTCACGACGAGCCTCGTCCAATGCCGCGCGGCCTTCGTCGGAGTCCCACCAGGATCGGAAGGTCTGCTTGGGCGGTGCGGGAATGTCTCTGGCAGCTGTCCAACCGTTCAATGGAGGTGGCAACGTAGAGATCTTCCCTTTCCTGCCGGCCACGACGCGTCCGAGCCCGGCAGCTTTCTGAGCCAACGTCCACCGGCCCTCGGTCGACATCGCCAGAGAGGCGGCTTTCATCGCCAAAGACTCTGCCGTGACACCGGATTGCTCGACCTTCTGGTGCCGCAATTCGACGAGCAGCGAGGGTATGTCGATCTTGACCGGGCAGGCGTCGAAGCACGCACCGCACAGACTCGAGGCAAAGGGAAGCGTCGAGTTGGGATCGTCTTTGCCATGCATGCCCGCGAGCTGCGGAGTCAGCACCGCGCCGATCGGTCCCGGATAGGTCGATCCGTAGGCGTGACCGCCGGTGCGCTCGTAGACCGGGCACACGTTCAGACACGCCGAGCACCGTATGCAGCTCAGGGCTTCCCTCCCGATCTTGTCGGCAAGCGCGGCAGTCCGACCGTTGTCGAGGAGGACCAGGTGGAACTCCTGTGGACCGTCGTCGGGCGTGACGCCGGTCCACATGGAGGTGTACGGGTTCATCCGCTCCCCCGTCGAGGACCGCGGCAGCAGTTGCAGGAAGACCTCCAGATCCTGATACGTCGGCAGAATCTTCTCGATGCCCATCACGGTGATCAGTGTTTTCGGCAGCGTCAGGCACATTCGCCCGTTGCCCTCCGACTCCACGACGGTCAGAGTGCCCGTGTCCGCGATGCCGAAATTGGCGCCGGAGACGGCGACCGGCGTCGTCATGAACTTGTGGCGTAAGAACTTTCGTGCAGCTGCGGCAAGTTCGGCCGGGTTCTCCCCGAGGTTCGGATCGACATCTGGCATCTCACGAAGGAATATCTCCCGAATCTCGGACCTGTTGCGATGGATCGCGGGAACCAGGATGTGCGACGGTTTGTCGTGGCCGAGTTGGACGATCAATTCCGCGAGATCGGTCTCGTAGGCGGTGATTCCGTGGGCTTCGAGATGCTCGTTGAGACCGATCTCCTGCGTGGCCATCGACTTGACCTTGATGACCTCGTCGGAGCCGGTGGCTTTGACAAGTTCGGTCACAATGGCGTTGGCCTCGTTGGCATCCGCCGCCCAATGCACATGCCCACCGCGCGCGATGACTGCAGCCTCGAACTGTTCGAGCAGTTCCGGCAACCGCGCCATGACGTCGGCCTTGATCGCCGAACCCGCGTCACGCAGCTCTTCCCAATCGGGCAGCTCTCCAGTCACGTTGATGCGCTTGGCACGGATGGTGTGCGTCGCCTTGCCGATATTGCGTCGCAGTTGCGCGTTGGCCAGCTCGTGATGTGCTGCGACGGGGAATTTCTCAGTACCTCGCAGGAACCCTGCACCCTCGGGCGACCTCGGCGGGAAGCTGGGCAGACCCAGCGTCACAGCGCTCATGCGTGCACCCGGCTTTCCACCGACGCCAGAATCTCCGCGAGGTGAATGGTCTTGGCGCCCATCTGCAGTCGTGACATACCGCCGCCGATGTGCATGAGGCAGGACGAGTCTCCGGCGCTGCAGAATTCGGCGCCGGTGTCCGCAACGTGGCGAATCTTGTCCGCCAGCATGGCCGTCGAAGTCTCCGCATTCTTGATGGCGAAGGTGCCGCCGAATCCACAGCAGGAATCTGCTTCGGGGAGTTCGACCAGATCGATGTCGCGGACGTTGCGCAGCAACTGAAGTGGCTTGTCCCCCAACCTCAACATGCGCAGTGAGTGACAGGTCGGGTGATAGGTGACCCGGTGCGGGAAGTACGCGCCCACATCGGTGACCCCGAGAACGTCCACGAGGAATTCGGAAAGCTCGTACGTCTTTGCCTTCACGGTCTGCACCTGTCCACACAGCGACGCGGTGCCGTAGCGCTCGGCGACGATCTCGTGTTGATGACGGACCGAACCGACGCACGACCCCGATGGTGCGACAACCGCGTCGATCGACGCATCACCGAAGGTGTCGGCGTAGTTCGCGACCAGCGGTAGTGCGCCCGGCTGATAGCCGGTATTGACGTGCATCTGCCCGCAGCAGGTCTGCCCGGACGGAAACACGACGTCGTGCCCGAGACGGGTGAGCAGGAGGGCGGTGGCCTTGACGGCGTCGGGAAACATCGTGTCCCCGATGCAGGTGGCGAACAGCGCTACTCGCATGTGGTTCCCCGCAATCTGTCGGTGTGGTCTGACCACAGTAATACATCCCCGTACAGGCCACCCCATAAACGGCGTCCACCCGGTTATGCTCTTGCCTCATGCCGACCGAGCCGAGCCCGCGAGCGTGGGAACAAGTACTGAGCCACCTCGAACGTCGGCTCGTTTCAGGCGAGGTGTCTCCTGGCCAGCGCCTGCCGGGAGAGAGAATTCTGGCAGCAGAGTTGGGCGTCGGACGGTCATCGGTCCGAGAAGCGTTGCGGGTCATGGAAGCACTCGGCCTCCTCAAGGCGCAGACTGGCTCCGGCCCGACGTCCGGCGCGATGATCGTAGCCAAACCGACCGGCGGTATGACCATGCTGATGCGGATGCAGGTTGCAGCACAAGGCTTTCCGGTCTCGGATGTGGTGAAGACACGACTCGTTCTCGAATCCGAGGTGATGCAATCCCTGGCATCGCGGACTCCGACGCCCGACCTCCGCGCGGCCGTCGAACTGCTCGACTCGATGGAGGACGCAGCTCTCTCGGCCGAGGAATTCTTGCTACTCGACGCACAGTTCCACGTGGCGCTCGCCGACGCGGCGGGCAATCAGGTGATCGCAGCCATGATGACCGGCCTGCGCGAGTCCATCGAGGCCTACGTTCTCGCGGGCGTCCAGATCGACAGCTGGCCGAGCACCTGCATGCGACTGCGTGACGAACACCGAGGATTGGTGGATGCGGTCAACGCGGGTGACGGCGAACTCGCACGTCAGCGCATAGTCGGACACATCCGCGGTTACTACTCGGAAAGCGCGCACTCCAGCCGGTGACAGGGGGTGGTAATTGCGCCTCCAGAAGTCGTGTACTGTTGGTTTCACACCGACGCGGGGTGGAGCAGCTCGGTAGCTCGCTGGGCTCATAACCCAGAGGTCGCAGGTTCAAATCCTGTCCCCGCTACAAAGAAGAGGCCCGTAGGTTGCGAAAGCGACCTACGGGCCTTTTGCTGTGCGCCTTTATTAACCGCCGGGGGTTAATAAAGGCGCACAGCAGTTCCTCACACCACCACGTTGTGAAAATCGATCTCTGCGACCAGCATGCCGGAGAACCACCGATCCAGGTCCTCGTCGGTGACGGACTCGGGCATGGCGTCCACCTCGCACGCCAGCACCGCCACCTGAGACACGAACGGCGGAGCGACATGCATGTCCACCCAGTCCTGCAACGCTGGTTCGCGATCTACCTTCACTGCCGCCGCCTCCCGGCACCACGACAGATACAGGGTTTCCGCGGCGTACATGCCCACCAGCGCCGCCGCCCTGCCCTCTTCGCGAGCGAGGGCCAAGGCGTGCGTGGACAGCACGGCCGACTCCTCGACCAGCGCCGCTGCGTCACCCTCGTACGGGAAGCGGGAACGCAACTGCGCGAAATACTCGCGCTGCTCGCCCACCAGGTTCGACATCGACGTCACGTGGTCGAGCGCGTCGTCGAGCGTCGGGGATTCGGCGACCACCAACCCCAACACCTTGACGGCCGTCAGTACGAATGCCTCTTCGATCACGAGGTACCGGCGGAATCCCTCATCACTCAACGTCCCGCCGATGGTGTCCTCGATGAATGGAACCGCCCGCGCGGCAGCGAGATTACTCTGCTGCCGCGCGAGCAGGTCTGAGGAGCGACTCATTCGCCGGCGACCCAACTGATCAAGCCGTCGAACAGGTCGGTGTATCCGGGCCACTGCTCACAGAACTCCGGCGGAGCCCAGTGCGGCGAGCAGTCCGAGGTGAAGACGATCGACCGTCCGGCGCCGTATTCACCGGCAGCGACAAGCGGGTCGCCGTTGATGGTGGCGGGAACCACGGCACCGTCCTTCGCGACGACGCGGTTGTATCCCAGGAGCGCCGGCCAGGAATCGCCGGCACCACCGAGAGCCGGGTGAGCAGCATCGACGACGGTGGGGACGATCCCGGCCGGTGTCTCGACGCGATCGTCCTCGGCCAGCATCGTCACGGGCAGTACCTCGGCGATCGCGGTCTGGCGGAAAGCTGCTCGCGCCTGGAACCCGGAGAACGAGAGGTAACCACCGATCATCATCAGTGAGCCGCCGGCGTTCACCCAGTCACGAAGCGCGACAAGGCGATCCTCGCCGGCGCGGAACTGGTCGAACACGCCGGGAGCCAGCTGCAGCGAGTTCGCTCCGATGTCGGAGAGAACGACGACGTCGAACTGCGACAGTGCTTCTGCGGTACCGGGGAACTGCGTCGGCACCAGGTGTGCGGGCATGTGTGTCACGTCGTGGCCACGTGAGGTGAGCGCATCCCGAAGCGGGCCGACTCCCTCGACGTAGGAATGGACACTGAACTCGTCGACGCCCTTGACGTGCGTCGACGTCGTCATCCAGCTCTCGCCGGCGATCAGTACTCGTTTACCCATGACTGCTTCTGTTTCCTTTCGCGGCCTGCTCGAAGAGCGACCTCGGGTTGTCTCGCATCAATGCGGACACTTGCTGGGGATCTACGCCTGCGCGCACCAATCGGGCGGCGAAGGCGAGTGGTACGTAGGAGAATCCGTTTCCGCCGTGCTTTCTGAGCATTGATTTGAGGAAGAGGTCGTGACTGAGCAGGAGCTGTGATGCGTGACCGGAGGTGACCAATCCGGCTACCGCAGTGGCTGTTTCCGCCGGATGCGGAGAAAGACCCTCGCCGGGGAAATCGAAAGGCATCCCGATCATGTCGAACTCGAGAAAGACACCGCGGTCGGCGAGCGATCGTTGGTAGTCGGCGTCGTGTCCGGACGGGTCCATGTGGCACAGGACCACTGCTTGCGGATCGACGCCCATCTCGTCGACCACGATGTCGACGACGTGATGTCCCACGCGCTGCCAGCCCG
Source organism: Rhodococcus sp. T9N (assembly GCF_024436645.1). Lineage (NCBI taxonomy): Bacteria > Bacillati > Actinomycetota > Actinomycetes > Mycobacteriales > Nocardiaceae > Rhodococcus > Rhodococcus sp. T9N. The sequence goes on from NZ_JAMSKS010000005.1 coordinate 264,934, forward strand.
GAAGGTGGACGAACAGGGGCACGTCCACCTCGCGCTGGGCGATGCATGCCGCCCGCAACGCTTTCGCCTCGTTCTGAGTGAAGAGCGGGGAGACTCCGATCTCCCCGATCACGCCAGGAGCCAATTCCTTTGCCGGATCGAACTCCTCGACGAGCGAACCTGCCAGATCGTCGACACCGAGTTCGTGGACCTCGACCGGATGGGTCGTCTCGAGGTACCACCCTGAACCCATGATCACTCGCACGTCTGACTTTCGCGAGAACTCCGCCAGCTTCTCCGGTGCCCGGCCCAGTCCCGGCGGTGTCAGATCGACGATCGTCCGACCACCGAGGCGGGCGAAGTCCGCAAGGTCTTCCACCACGGCCGATCCGTCGTCGACTCGACAATTGTCGAGACTGTAATACGGATTGTCGTGAAGAAGCCAGGCATCCTCGGCGCGTACCGGACCGGCCAACCGCTGTGCCACAACCGGATCCGGGGCCTCGGTGTACGCACCGGTGACGTCGTTGTGCAGATGTTCGTGTGGGAGAACCAGTCCGAGTTCCGAGCTGTCCACGGTTCCCGTGACAGTACGAACCTTGCTCATGAGCGTGCAGGCCCCGACGGTGCGGACTGCAGGTGTCGCCACAGCGCGCTCAGTGTATGTCCGCGCATGTTGATCCAGATGGCCAGTAGCAGAACGACACCGGTGATGATCGGCGTCAGGAACGGGCTCACGCCGAGCAGGGTCAATCCGTTGGCGATGATTCCGGTCAGGACGGCGCCGATGACGGTACCGATCACGGTGCCGCGACCGCCGAAGAGATTGGTGCCACCGAGAACCACCGCGGTGATCACGGTGAGCTCGAATCCCGTTGCGGAGTTGGCCGAACCCGAGCCCAGTCGAGCCGCGATCAGCAGTCCCGCGATACCGGCAGCCAAGCCGGTGAAGACGAGCGTCATCATGAGCACACGACGCGTGTTGACGCCGGACCGTCGCACGGATTCGACGTTGGAGCCGATACCGGTGACATAGCGCCCGAAGCGCATGCGGTTGAGCGCAATTGCTCCGATGACCACGACGACGAGAGCAATCCAGGCGCTGGCGGAGAACCCGAGGAACTCAGCAGTTCCGAGCTTCGCGAAGTAGGTGTCGGCCGGAACCGGAACGGAGAATCCTTCGGTCCGATACAGCGCGATACCGCGAATGACGGACATCGTCGCCAGGGTCACGATGAACGGCGGAATACCCTGATAGGCAGCGAGCCATCCGTTGACCAGGCCCCAGGCCGCACCCATCACCGGGGCGGCGACGAAGACCAGGGACGAATCGACGCCGGCCTGGATAAGCTCGGCACTCATCGCCGCGACGAACGCGACGATCGCACCGACGGACAGGTCGATCTGACCTGCCGTGATCACGAAAGTCATCGCCACCGCGATGATCAGAACCGGAGCGATCTGGGTTGCCAGGTTCGACAGGTTCGTAAATGTCAGGAACGACGACGTGGTCGCCGAGAAGACGGCTGCGACAGCAACTGTCACCGCCAGCATCGCGAGGGTGGGCTTGTTGACGCTGTCCCACAAGGAGGGTTTCGCGGCGAGCTTGCGCTCGATCGGCGCCTGGGTCTTCTCGAGAGTGGTCATGCCGTGGCTCCCTGTGTTGCTGCCGATGTCCGTTGCGGCACCGGAGTTCGAGTGATGAGTCCGACGAGGGACTCGATGTTGAGGTCGCCGATCGGAACGTCGTCGACACTCTGCCCCTCGTACATGACCGTGATTCGGTCACACACGCGGAACAGGTCCTGCAGGCGGTGTGTCACGAGAATGACGCCCACGCCGGCCGCTGCGACGTCCGTGATCAGCTTGAGCACCGACTCGACCTCGGCGACGGCAAGCGCTGCGGTGGGCTCGTCGAGGATCAGTACGTCTGGGCGGAAGGAGACTGCGCGGGCGATCGCGACGGTTTGCCGCTGTCCGCCGGACAGTTGCCCGATCTCCTGGTAGGTCGACTTCACCTTGACATGCAGGTCGGCAAGAATGTGAGCCGCCTTCTCGTGCATGGCATGCCGGTCGAGGAAGGGGCCTTTTCGCGGTTCTCTGCCGAGGAACAGGTTGCTGGCGACGTCCAGCGTGTCGCACAGAGCCAGATCCTGGTAGACGATTCCGATCTTTTTCTGCTGCGCGTCGAGAGGCGTCGAAAAGCGCACTGGTTCACCGTTGACGCGCATTTCGCCGCCGTCGTGCTGAACCGCACCGGCGAGAATCTTCATCAGAGTGGACTTACCGGCGCCGTTGTCGCCGACCACTCCGAGTACTTCACCCTTCGCCAGCCGAAGGTCCACTCCTTGAAGGGACTTCACCGGTCCGTACGACTTGGTGATGCCCGAGAGTTCGATCAGTGGAGGTGCCATGATTACTTCTCCAAGTAGTACATGTAGTCGGCCACGTTCTCCGGGGTCACGATCTGGGTGGGAACCGGGATGTTTGCCGGAGCGCCGCGTCCGCAAGCCAGGTCGATTGCCGAATTCATTGCCTCATGGCCGAATTCGAAGGTGTTCTGCTGGACCACGCCTTTAAGCCAACCGGCTTTGAGTCCGCCTACCGCCTGATCCGAAAGATCCCAACCGACTGCTTCGATGCGATCCTGCGCCTTCTGACTGTTGACCGCCGCGACGAGACCGATCAGTGCCGGCTCACCGGTTGCGTAGACGTACTTCATGTCGCCACCGCCGGTCAGCAGGTTCTCCGCCGCGGTCTGTGCGTTCTCCTGAATGTTACGTCCGTCCACGACGGTGCCGACGGTCATTCCGCGGCCGGTCACGGTCTCCGTGAAGCCCTTCTGCCGCTCCAACTGAACAGTGCTGTTGAGCGCGCCGACGATACCGACCGTTCCGGTGTTGTTCGCGACGTCGGCCAAGGTGTTTCCGATCTTGGCACCACCCTCGGCGTTGGCCGTACCGACCTGAGTCGACAGTGCCGGATCGTCGATGGTCGCGTCCACCGCGACGACGGGGATGCCCGCGTTCTTGGCCTTGACCACCGACGGCTTGATTCCGTCCGTGTCGATTGCATCGACGATGATCGCGTCGACTCCGGCGGCAATCAGATTGTCGAAGGCGTTGGCCTGCGCGACGGAATCGTCGTTGCCGCTGATGATCTGCAGGTCGACGCCTGCCTTGTCCGCGACGTTCTTCGCGGCATTGTTGATCTGGTTGAAGTACAGCGCCTGGAGGTTGATGGTCACCAGACCGACCTTGAGCTTGCCGTTCGTCCCGTCACAGCTTTCGGCGACCCGGGTCGGCTGCGGGATGGACGAGCCCCCCGATGCGTCCTTCGAGTCACTCGACGAAGCCGAGTCACAAGCGGTGAGCGTGAGCGCGACTGCAGCTCCCAGCGCCAGAGGCAATGCACGTTTCATCATCGAGTCTCCAAAAGGGTGTGAGGGGTCAATGTTGCTGTGAAGCTGTCCAATTCATCTCGGGTGGGGCATCCGCGGGGGCCTGCGGTGGCGCAAGCCAATGCAGCCGATGCCCCGGCGAGTCGTGCGGCGTCCACCGGTGAGCGCCCGGCGTCGACAAAAGCGATGTACGTACCGCCGAAGCAATCACCGGCCCCGACTGCATCGACGACGTCGACCACTACTGCCGGTTCGCTCGTCACCTCGCCGTCCGGTGTGGCCAGTGTCCAACCTCGCGAGCCGTCGGTCACCAGCAGGTGGGTGTGGTGCTCGGCGGCCAGAGTCTGCCACTGGTCGAATCCGATCCCGAACTCGCCTTCCCACAGGGCACGCCCTACGACGACGTGGTCGGCCAGAGCGAACGCGCGCAGTGCCGCGGCTTTGTTTTCACAACCGTCCAGATCGATTACCAGACTTACGCTTCCCGGTAATTCATCCGGGAGGAAGGGCGCACGGTATCCGTCGAGGAACAGTCGTCCACCGCCGGCAGCGGCCAATCGGGTGACGACAACTCCGATGCGTTCGGCATCGTTCGGGTCGTCCTGGCTGATGATGGAGCGATCGCCGTCCTGCGCGATGAGAACAACTGCCGTCGACAGGAACGCATCTCGCGGCGACCAACTGGTGTCGACGCCGTCTGCCTCGAGGGATTCGAGAAACTCGGTGGACCGCGCGTCCGGGCCCACGGCACCGGCAAAGATCACTTGCGCGCCCATTCTGGCCGCGGATACCGCAGCATTTGCATTCATTCCACCGTCGATCTGACTGATGGCCGTTGCCTGGACGCGCTCACCGAGTACCGGTACGTGTGGGACATGTACCGTCACATCGTTGTTGGCGTATCCACAAAATACAATCATGGTTACTTTCCTGCGGCCCGGGACAGTTCGCGGGCCTTCTCGCCTGCGACCCGTCCCCACCAGCGTCCATTGTCCTTCACCGAGGATGCAACTATCGCGCCGTCGCATTCCTTCATCAGCGCTGCGACATTGGCAGCCGTGATGCCGGAGCCGATGATCACCGGAAGAACGGTGTTGTCTCGGATCACGGAAACCTCGTCGACCGAAGCGGCGTCACCGGTGCGCGAACCCGTCGCGATCAGAACATCTGCGTCGAAGAACTCGGCGTCTTCGGTCTGTTCCGCGACAGTGCGGTCCGCGACAATGGCATGCGCACCGTGTTTGACGTGCACGTCAGCGAAGATCCGGACCGGGTCGGCGCCGATGCGATGGCGGAAGCGCGTCGTCTTGGCGGCCTGGCCCTCGATGAAGCCCTCATTGGCAATGTAGGCATTTGCCCACTGATTGACGCGCACAAAACTCGCGCCTGCCGCCCACGCTGCGGCCACTCCGCACTCGCCGGCGTTGGACAGGATGCTGACGCCGACGGCCTTGCCGAACTCGCCGACCACCGCTGCCGTGATGACTCCCATGCTCGCGGCGGTTTCGTATCCGTGTTCGCCGGGCTTGAGGAACGGTATGTCCCAGTGATTTTCGACGATCACACCGTCGAAACCGTTGTCGACATACGCGTGTGCTTCCTCGACGGCGAAGCGAGCAATTTCCGAAACCGGCTGCCCGGTGTAGTGCGGGCTGCCCGGCAGGGCCGGGAGGTGAATGGCCCCGATGAGAGATGGCGTGCCAGTGAACATCTCTGCCAGCGCCGAGGGCTTGGGCGGAAAGACTCCGAGCGGTGATGCGGTCACTTCAGCTACCCCATTCCATGCGCAAGATTTGCGCTGTATGTCCATGCACAAGATCTGCACACGATGTAATCGATTGCCTTGATGAATTAGCAGGTTATGCGATCAACACCGGGTTGTGTCAAGGATTTCACAATTCGAATTTGTAAACGATTGCCTCAATCGCGTTACATGCGGGACACTGGACCGTGCGGTTCGATAACCTCGGACCCGAATCGAGCAGAAAACGGGGGACGCATGCGCAAGGCGACCATTCGCGATGTCGCGGAACTGGCCGGGGTGTCGACGGCCACCGTGTCGCGGGCACTGTCCGGATCCCGCCCTGTCTCGGACGAGCTTGCAGCGACGATCAAACGAGCCGCGGATTCTCTCGGATACTCGGGAAACATCATCGCCAGCTCACTGCGTCGTAATCGGACGGACACTGTCGGAATGGTGGTTCCGAGTATCGCGAACCCCTTCTTCACTTCGCTGGTGGTCAACGTCGAACACGTCCTCGCTCGGCGCGGCCTACAACTGTTCCTGTGCGATTCTCGTTCCGATCCCGACGTGGAAGCGCAGCGGCTCAAGTCGCTCGTCTCCCGGCAAGTGGACGGAATCATCATCAGCCCGTGCCACGGCGAACTGAGTGCCGAGGCCGTCCGAGCCAGCGCGGCAACGCTTCCGGTCGTTCAACTGGACCGGTTTGCAATGGATACCCAGACGGACTGGGTCGGCGTCGACGACGACGCCGCTCAATCCCTGGTGATGGAGCATCTGTCGGAGCGTGGCGCGCAATCAGCTGCCTTCATCAGTTCCGAGCTGACCAATTCGTCAACAGAACTTCGCCGGGCCGGCTTCTTCCGCCACGCGGATCGAATGGGCATCGAAACTCGTGACGAGTGGACACAACTCGGCGAGTATTCGATCGAGTGGGGGCGCACGGCATCCAACATCATCCTGACCGGCAAAACTCGCCCCGACGCCCTGGTCTGCGCCGACGACTTGATCGCACTCGGCGTGTTGCAGACCTGTCACGCATTGGGCATCGACGTTCCCGGCGACGTTCTGGTCACCGGTTTCGACAACATCCCGTTCTCTGAATTGTGCAACCCTCCGTTGACCACCGTCGGGCAGCCGCAGGAAAGAATCGCGGAAGAAGCTGTGCGACTTCTGGATCAGGCGATGAACAACTCTTCCGAGTCGACAGCCCACATCGCGCTTGCTCCTGAACTGATTGTCCGTCAGTCCACCGTCGGCCAAGCGGCGGCAACCGCACCGTAAGCAGCGATCGCATCGTCCAGTTCGGAGACCTTGACGCTTTCGTTGGCCGCATGCATCAGCGAGGGAGTGCCAGGGCCCCAGATCACGACGGGAGCACCAGGGGCGGCGGCGGCCAGTACCGAAGCGTCGGTGAAGTACGAAACCGGTTCGGTTGCAACAGGGATAGGCAGGGTGGCCAACCACGGGTCCGACGCGTCGGTACGCACACCTCCCAGATGAATCGACGTCTCCACCGAGTCGACTTCTGGTTGGGCTCGCCACCACGCGAGCAGGTCGGCGCCGTCTCCCACCGTGCGGTGATCGATCACCGCACGTGCACTGTCCGGCACGATGTTCGGAGCCGAACCCCCGCCGACCAAGCCGAGGTTCCAGGTTTCGGCACCCAGAAACGCGTCGGACGACAGCGGAAGCTCACGCCGGGCTCGGTCGACGACGTCAAGCAGTTTGAGGACGGCGTTGGTTCCTCGCTGCGGTGTACTCCCGTGCGCGGCTTTTCCTTTGACGGACACTTCGAGCCACAGTGCGCCGCGGTGCCCCAGGTTGATGCGATTGCCGGTCGCCTCGGGAACGATGACGGCCCCGACCTCGAGATTCGCAACGGCGTCGGCCGAACGAACAGCCCCGAGCGATCCGATTTCCTCGTCGCTCGTCAGCAACAGCGCGACCGGGACTCCACGTTCGAAAGCGTCGACAACCGCGGCAGTAGCGGCAACAAGGCCGGCCTTCATATCCGATGTCCCTCTGCCGAGGAACAATTCGCCGTCGACCTGTGCGGCATACGGATCGAACTCCCAGTCGGAGACAGTGCCCACCGGCACCGTGTCCACGTGGCAGGCGAACAGGAGTCTGGCTGCCGAGGGTGCAGCTTCGTTGGTGATCAAGGCCCAGGGATGATTGCCGGTCAGGTCTGACTCCACCTTCGCCTGTGGCGCACGTGAGAGAACCAACGAGACAATCGAATCCATCGCCCGCTGTTGAGGAGCGGACTCCCCCGAGACCGTGTCGAGAGCTACCAGTTCCGAGAGAAGTCCGAGGGAATCCATGTACCTATTCTTGCACTGCCACGGATTCAGTGCGCTGCCAGCTGGGCGATGACAACGTAATTGTCGTCGGTCGACTCTCCTTCGACGACATCACAATTGGCGAGGATCAGCCGTCCCGGAACCGATTCGCGCAACTCGTGAGCGCCCAGCAGCGAACCTTTGTGCAGCGGCCCGACTGTTTCGACGTCGTACTCGAGTGTGCCGTTCGGTGTACCCAGGAGAATTCGATCGCCCGGCTCCACTACCCGGAGCGCCCGGAACGGTGCTTCGCGAGTGGTGTAGTTGTGGCCGACCACGACAACTGTTTGTGTGGTCGACGTTCCCGGCATTCCGCTTTCACCCCACCACACCGGCAGTTCGTCGACGGGATTCAGTTGCTGCCCACTCTCGCCGCCGCGCATCAGTTTCTCCGAGTGCAACGGACTGCTCAGGTACGTGACCCCGGACGCAGACCTCAACTCGATCCTCTCGGGTTCTGCCGGATCGACGGTCACCGAAGCCGGTGCAGCCGCGATATGCGACTGCACCGGCGAGCGGTCAGGTAGCGATCCCGCGTTCTCGCCCGAACATCCGGATACGAGGAGGGCGAGGATCGCTACCGCCGAGAGACCGAGGCTACGCAGACGTGTTGCCCGGGCCGTCATGACGCTTGCGACGAACAACCACCGTCGTAGCTGCTGCGGCGGCAGCGCCCACGACTCCGACGCCGATCAATACAGCCGGCAGGTTGGAGTTGCTGCTACCGCTGGTGCTGCTGCTTGCGGTGTCACCGAGAGCAAGGTCGACCGGGGGCAGGCTTCCGGCGAGCGCCGGATCGCCGTCGGCATCGGTGACGTAGTAGTCGACGACGTCGAAGGCTCCCTTGTTGTTGTAGTAGCCGACCAGCTTGACGCCGGTCTTGTTCACTACAGCGGTGGTCTCGTCGACCTTCGTGACCCCGGAGCCGTCGTCGGTGTGCTCACCGATGATCACTTCACCGCCGACGCCTGTTCCGTTGTCGATCTCCTTCTCGCCCTTTGCCTTGAGCTCGTCGACGATCTTCTGCGCTGCATCCGCTTCGGCCTTTGCGGCGGCTGCGGCGGCCTGAGCTTCCTTTGCCTTTGCTGCTGCGGCGTCGGCCGCCGCCTTCGCGTCTTCGGCGGCCAGGTAGAGATCCTGCGCCTTCTTACTCGCGGCTTCGGCAGCTTCGGCCTTCTTGGCGGCTTCGGCAGCCTTTTCGTCGGCGATTGCTCGCTTGTCGGTGGCCGCCTCCCCTGCAGCATCGGCCTCGGCCTGGGCCGTCTCCGCGGCCTTCTGCGCAGCGTCGGCATCCTTCAGCGCGGAAGCCGCAGTAGCCGCCGCTTCATCTGCGGCCTTACGGGCGGCGGTAGCAGCTTCTACCTCGGTGGCAGCTGCGGACTCGGCTGCCTTGGCCGTGGTTTCAGCGGCGGTGGCCACCTTCTGAGTTTCCTTGACGGTGATCGCGAGCTGCTTGGCATTCCATGCTGCGGCCAACGCCTGAGCCTTAGCGACGGCTGCCTTCGCGAAATCCCAGTTCTTGAAGGCTTCCTCGGCTTCCTTGTTCTTGTCCGCTACCAGTTTGGCGTTTGCATCCGCGGCAGCCTTCGCCTCATCGGCCTTGGCCTGCAGAGCATTAGCCTCGGCGCGCGCCTTTGCTGCCTCTTCGGTCTTGGGCCCCGAACCGGCGGCCTTCGCAGCCTCCTCGAGTTCAGCAGCCTTGGCTGCGGCCGCGTCGGCTTCTGCCTGAGCTGTTTTTGCTACCTCTTTCGCATCGGCCGCCGCGGACTCCGCAACCTTGGCTGCCTCTTCGGCTTCCTTGGCAGACTGTTCCGCGGCCCCGGCCTCCGCCTTGGCCTTGGTCGATTCGACCGCCGCCTTGGTTGCCTCGACGCTCGCCTGGGTCATTGCCTCGGTCGCCTTCACCGAAGTGTCTGTCGCTGCGGACGAGTCGACCCCTGCCGTCGCGGCTGCTTCGGCGGCCTTCGCTGCCGCGTCGGCAGCTGCCTTGGCTTTTGCTTCGGCTTCCGCCAGTGCTGCAGCGTCCGTACCAGCGGTTTCGGCACTGCCCGTGCCCGCGACCCCGGCTTCAACCTTCTCCGGCGTGGTCTCGGTGCTCGTCGCCGCGTCGGCGTCGGTGGTGGCAGCTGCCTCTTCCTCGGCGCAGGTCACCAGCGGATCAGCGCTCGGGGTACACACGGTTTCCGGCTCTGCCGATGCAATTCCCGTGCCGCCCACCGCCAATCCGAGAGCTAGTACGGCACCGGCGGCCGCAGAGCGGACCCTCCGAGAATGGGCGATGGACTTCTCCGACATAGCGCTCAACCTTTCGGCCTTCTTTACGAAGACGGCAATTCCGGCGTGGACAGCCTTTACTTCGTCGGCTGACTTCCAGACGTTACGACCGGTCGGTTCGAAAAATTGAGAGCTGCTGCGCTAACCGCAGGAATCAGGACCGCGGAACGCGCCCCATCAGGTAGAACTCCGGATTGGGCAGCATGCCGGAGAAGCTCGCCATGCGATTGCTGAGCCCGAAGAATGCAGTGATCGCGGCGATGTCCCACGCGTCCTCGTCGCCGAAGCCGTGCACACGGAGGGCGTCGAAGTCGGCGTCGGCGATTTCGTGTGAGGCGGAGTTCACCTTGGTGGCGAAGTCGAGCATCGCGCGCTGACGATCGGAGATCTCTGCGGTGCGATAGTTGACCGCAACCTGGTCGGCAACCAACGGCTTCTTCTCGTAGATACGCAGAATTGCGCCGTGCGCGACAACGCAGTACGTACATTTGTTGGCCGCAGAGATCGTGGTGACGATCATTTCTCGATCACCCTTGGTGAGTTCGGAATCTTCCTTGAGCATGATCGCGTCGTGGTATGCGAAGAATGCCCGGAACTCGGCTGGGCGCCGAGCGAACATCAGGAAGACGTTGGGCACGAACCCCGACTTCTCCTGGATCTCGAGAATCTTGGCGGCGATGTCCTCGGGCACCTCGGTCAATTCAGCCTGCGGAAAACGGGTGCTCACTGTGCCTCCTGGTCAACCATCGATGTTCGATTCAAGATAATGATGATTAACTGAGTTGTCCAGATGCATTTCCTGCCCTACTTTTTCGGGCACGGATAGTCGGGTACGGCCCAAGTGATCTGCGTAGCGTGAAACCCGTGAACAGGAAGACACGATGATCGACGGACTGAACCGCGCGCTCGACTACATCGAAAGCAATCTGAGCGGCGAGATCGAGACAGCCGAGATGGCAAGGCTGGCAACCACCTCGGAGTATCACTTTCGGAGGATGTTCTCGGCCCTGGCCGGCATTCCCGTATCCGAATACATCCGTCGACGTCGACTCACCCTGGCCGGTGCCGAGTTGTCCGTCAGCAGATCAGGAGTGTTGGAGACCGCCGTGAAGTACGGCTACTCGTCCGCGGAGGCCTTCACACGAGCGTTCACCGCATTTCACGGCGTGAGCCCCGGCGCGGTCAAACGCGCTCCCGCCGTTCTCAAATCCCAACAGAAACTTGTCATTCACGTGACACTGGAAGGAGCCACACCGATGGACTACATGCTTGTGGACAAACCTGCCCTGACGGTAGTCGGGTTCAAGACCCGGGTTCCATTGGTTCACGAAGGTCCCAATTCTGCGATCGAAGATTTCACCCGCTCCGTGGACAAGGTTGCGTTGCGAGGGTTGCGCGAGCTCTCCGATCAGGACCCGGCGGGAATCGTCAGTGTCGTCGACAATTTGGCGCATCCCAGAACCGAAGGCACAGAACTGGATTACTACCTGGGAGTGGTCACCGGCAAACCTTCACCCACGGGTTTCGATGCGCTGACGGTCGACGCACACACGTGGGCCGTCTTCACCGCCGACGGGTCGGAAATCGAATCTGTGCAGTATTTGTGGCGAGATATCTACACGGAATGGTTCCCTGCCAACCCTTTTCGCTCCGTACCTGGTCCCGAGATCATGCGTACCGAATACAACGACGATTTCACCGTCGCACGGTTCGAGCTCTGGATTCCGGTCGAGAGCGAGCTGAACGACGTCGGGGCGTAAAACAGCCGCCGGGTCGGATGGAAGTCACGACCCGGCGGCTGAGCCATCAGATGAAACATACTGTCAAAGAATCAGTTTCGCTCCGGTAGCGGCAACCACGTCGTCGACGCTGATGCCCGGCGCCGTCTCCACCAGGCGGAGACCGTCGTCAGTCACGTCGATCACGGCCATGTCGGTGATGATTCGCTGGACGCAGCCCTTACCGGTCAGCGGAAGCGAGCACTCCTCGACGATCTTGTGCTCACCCTTCTTCGAGACGTGCTCCATCATCACGATGACGCGCTTTGCGCCGTGGACCAGATCCATCGCGCCGCCCATGCCTTTGACCATGTGGCCGGGGATCATCCAGTTCGCGAGGTCTCCGGTGGCACTGACCTGCATGGCACCGAGCACGGCAACGTCGACCTGGCCGCCGCGGATCATGCCGAACGACGCTGAGGAGTCGAAGAACGACGCACCGGGGAGAACGGTGATGGTCTCCTTGCCCGCATTGATCAGCTCGGGATCGAGTTCGTCCTCGGTCGGGTACGGCCCCACGCCCAGAACGCCGTTCTCCGAGTGCAATACAACGGTGATATGGGTCGGGAGGTAGTTCGGAACCAGCGTCGGCATACCGATGCCGAGGTTCACGTACTGCCCGTCCTCGAGTTCGCGCGCGACGCGGGCCGCCATCTCTTCGCGAGTGAGTTTGGTGGGTAGTACAGAAGTCATGCTCGTACCGTCCGATTCTCGATGCCGACCGTCACGGGGCCGACGTGGACAACACGCTGAACGTGAATGCCCGGCGTGTGGATCTCGGCGGGGTCGAGCTCACCCGGCTCTACGAGGTGCTCGACCTGCGCAATGGTGATGCGCCCCGACGTTGCTGCAGCCGGATTGAAGTTCTGGGTACTCGCGCGGTAGACGAGGTTGCCATGCCGGTCACCTTTCCAGGCATGGACCAGTGCATAGTCGGCGACGATGCCGCGCTCCATCACGTAGGTGACGCCGTCGAAGTCACGAGTTTCCTTGGGCGGACTGGCAACTGCGATGCCGCCGCTGCCGTCGTAACGCAGTGGCAGGCCGCCGTCGGCGACCTGGGTGCCGACGCCGGCAGGGGTGAAGAACGCGGGGATGCCCGCTCCCCCGGCGCGCATGCGCTCGGCGAGCGTGCCCTGCGGCGTGAGTTCGACTTCCAGCTCACCGGAAAGGTACTGACGCGCGAACTCCTTGTTGGAGCCGACGTACGAGCTGACAGTACGACGGATACGCCCCTTCTCCAGAAGCACTCCGAGCCCGAACCCGTCGGTGCCGCAGTTGTTGCTCACCGTTTCGAGTGATGTCGCGCCCTGCTCGAGGAGCGCATCGATGAGGATTTCCGGCACTCCGACGAGCCCGAAACCTCCGACAGCGATCGTGACGCCGTCCGGCACGTCGGCGACGGCCTCGGCAGCAGTGGGAATGACTTTGTCCATCATGTCGATCACAGTAGCGCGACCCGTACGTATTGTGAACCCCCGTCCGCATAACGAACATTTCTCGCCCCCGGCATTGCCTGGGTCACATCCACGAACTATTCTGTTCGCAGAGCGCAACACATGTACACATTGCGAACACCTTCACGTAACCGAACGACGAGGTTCCCTATGCTGCATCTACCGCCGAGGTACCAGCGGCCGACTGGCGTCAACGCCCCGGCCGATTTCGCGGACTACAAGACCACTTCTCTTCGCCACCCGAAGCAACCGCTGAAGCTGCTCCCCCAGCGCCTCACGGAGCTCACCGGGCCGGTATTCGGCGAAGATCGCGTCGGCGCCGGCGAAAACGACCTGACCATTGCCAACGGCGGCGAAGCACAGGGACAGCGCATCGTCGTTCACGGCCGCGTACTCGACGGCGACGGAAAACCCGTCCCCCACACACTGCTCGAGGTGTGGCAGGCCAACGCCGGTGGACGCTACCGCCACACCGGCGACAACTGGCCCGCGCCGCTGGATCCGTTCTTCAACGGCCTGGGTCGCTGCGTCACCGACGCGAACGGCCACTACAGCTTCACCACGATCAAGCCGGGCGCCTACCCGTGGATGAACCACGACAACGCCTGGCGACCGGCACACATCCATTTCTCGCTGTTCGGCACGGCATTCACGCAGCGCCTCGTGACGCAGATGTACTTCCCCGACGATCCGATGTTCTTCCAGGACCCGATCTACAACGCGGTACCCGAAGCAGCACGTCACCGCATGGTCAGCGTCTTCGACTACGACGCCACAGTCCCCAACTGGGCTCTCGGGTTCCGCTTCGACATCGTCCTGCGCGGCCGTAACGCCTCCGTATTCGAGAACGAGGAAGACCACGATGACTGATCACACCGCGAAGCCCGCACCCACTTATCCGGTCGTCCCCGGCGACTTCACCACTGCCCCCTTCGGGGTCACGCCCTCTCAGACCGTCGGGCCGTACTGGCACATCGGCCTCCCCTGGACGGACGGCCCCGACGCTGCCCCGAGCGATACCCCCGGACGAATCACGCTGGCCATCACGGTGATCGACGGCGCCCGTACACCCGTCGCGGACGCGATGATCGAAACATGGCAGGCCGATACGCTCGGACGCTTCAACCATCCGGACGATCCCCGTGGCGCAGTGGAGCTCACTCCGGCTGGTTTTCGCGGATTCGCCCGCAGCGCAGCGGATCCCACGGGCACTGCATTGGTCCACACTGTCAAGCCCGGTGCGCAGCCCACTGAAACGGATGCGGACGAGGCCCCACACGTGAACGTGTCGGTCTTCGCTCGCGGCATGCTCGACCGCCTGGTCACCCGCTTGTACTTCCCCGAAGACGCCGACGCACACGCAACAGATCCGGTGCTGTCCTCACTGAGCGAAACCGAACGCGCGAAGCTGGTTGCAACCAAGGTCGACGGTGGGTACTCCTGGACGGTCTATGTTCAGGACGAGGACGCGAATGGCGTCGAGACGCCCTTCTTCGAGCTGTAAGAGGAGTACACATGCCCACTCGCGGCGCACTGTTCGATCCGGTGTTCGGGGCCACCCGAGTAGCGGAACACCTGTCCGACCAGGCGTGGGTCACCGCGTTGCTCGACGTGGAAGCCGCGCTGAGTTGTGCGATGGCCACAGTCGGGTTGGCGGACGGGGAACATTGCGCCGCGGTGGCTGCTGCTGCGGCCGAACTCTCACAACCGGGTGGTCTGGACATCGTGGCGCTCGGCCGGGCGTCGGCCGCCGGCGGAAATCCCGTCATTCCGCTGGTGAAGATGCTGCGCGAAAGGGTGGGACAGGAAGGTGTGCCTGCCTCCGTGGTGCACCCGGGCGCCACCAGTCAGGACATCATGGACTGTGCGCTGATGCTGTTGACGCGACGCGCGGGCGCGGTGGTTCTGGCCGACCTGACCCGCGCCGCCGATTCCGCCGCCCACCTCGCCCGCATCCATCGCTCTACTCCGATGGTCGCGAGAACCCTGGGACAACAAGCACTTCCGACCACCTTCGGGCTACTGGCATCGAGTTGGTTCACCGCACTCGATGCCGCCGCGATTCGCCTCGAGATCGTATTGTCCACGTTGCCGGTTCAGTTCGGCGGCGCCGCAGGCACACTCGCTGCGTTGTATCCCGACGGGCTCAGGATCGCCGATGCACTGGCAGACGAACTCGGCCTGGCCAGGCAGGTTGCTCCCTGGCACACCGACCGCGTGACTATCGCAGAACTCGCGACCACACTCGGTATCGTCGCCGGCGCCGTTTCCAAGCCCGCCACCGACATCACCGTCATGGCGTCCACCGAACTGTCCGAGGTTGCCGAGAGCGCTCCGGGCGGCTCATCGGCCATGCCGCACAAGCAGAATCCGGTTGCCGCGATCACCGCCCGCGCGGCAGCGCGACGTGCTCCCGCGCTGGTGGCCACAGCCCTGTCGAACATGGATCACGAATTCGCTCGCGCCGCAGGCCCCTGGCACGCCGAGTGGGAAACCGTCACCGATCTCCTGCGTCTGGCAGGCGGAGCGGCGCACCAGCTTTCCGTGAGCCTCACCGGCCTGCAAGTACACACCGAGTCGATGGCTCGCAATCTCGACATCACCGGTGGCCTGATTCTCGCCGAGCGTGTCACCAAGGCCCTGTCCGCACACACTGATCGAGCACGCGACATCGTCACCGCGGCAGCCACTTCCGGAATCAGGTTGGATCGTGATCCCGCCATCGCCGCGCACCTGAGCGAAACCGAGATCGCCGAACTACTCGACCCCGCACACTATCTGGGCCACGCCACCGATCTGGTCGACCGCGCCCTCGCCGAACGCCCTACAGGAGGATCTCGATGAGCGTCGCGCTCAACTTTCAACAGACCGGCAATCTCGATGCCCCGGCAGTGGTTCTCCTGGGTTCACTCGGATCCGATCTGTCCATGTGGCAGCCGCAGATTCACGCGCTGTCGAATCGCTACCGCGTCATCGCCGTCGACCATCGCGGCCACGGCAAGTCACCGGTGCCTGCGGGCCCCTACTCCATTGCCGATCTTGCCGGCGATGTCATCGCTCTCCTCGATTCGCTCGAACTCGAGTCCGTACATCTCGTCGGGCTCTCCCTCGGCGGCGCTGTCAGCCAGTGGATCGCCGCTCACCACCCCACTCGCGTCGAGACGTTGACCTTGATGTGCACGTCCTCGCAGTTCGCCCCGGCTCAGCCGTGGATCGATCGTGCTCGGGCTGTCCGTGCGGACGGTATCGCGTCAATCGCGGCCGCCGTCGTCGGACGCTGGTTCACGCCGGGTCTGGCCGACAACGATCCGGAACTAGTTGCCCGCCACGTCGCAATGGTCAAAGCCACACCCGACGAGGGCTATGCCGCCTGCTGCGAGGCGCTTTCGGTATGGGACGGCCGCGCCGACCTGGCCCGCATCGTCGCTCCGACGCTCCTCATCGCTGGCGAGCAGGATCCGGCGACGCCTCCGGCGACGTTGAGCGCGATCGCCGACGGCATCGCCGACGCGGTACTGCACGTCGTTGATCCCGGCGCACACCTCGCCAGCGTCGAACAGGCCGGGCGCGTCACCAAACTACTTGCAACGCATATTGCCTCGCACACATCTGCGCTCGCCCAACGTAGCGCCGCGGTGTCGGCCGGCATGACCATACGACGCCAGGTGCTCGGCGACGCCCACGTCGACCGTTCCATTGCCGGTGCCACCGAGTTCACCGCCCCTTTCCAGGACTTCATCACTCGCACGGCGTGGGGTGACATCTGGTCGCGCCCCGGCCTCGATCACCACACCCGCAGGCTCCTCACTCTCGCGATCCTCACTGCCGTCGGCAACGAACACGAACTCGACATGCACATTCGCGCTGCGCTGCGCGCCGGGATCGATCCCGACGAGCTCGTGGAAGTATTTCTCCATACCGCGGTCTATGCGGGTGTGCCGAACAGCAACTTGGCTTTTGCGCTGGGAAAGCAAGCACTCGCGGACCTCTCGGCCGAACCTGAGGAGAACGAGACAACATGAGTGAGAACAGCAGCGAGCAGGCGCCGGGACCGTCCCCGGACTACGTGCAGTCGCTGGCCCGTGGGCTTTCCGTCATCAAGGCTTTCGACGGTGAGCACCCGCGTCGCACCCTCAGCGAGGTTGCCCGGCACACCGATCTCACGCGTGCGACTGCTCGCCGCTTCCTACTCACGCTCGTCGAACTCGAATACGTACGTACTGACGGTTCGGTGTTCTGGTTGACGCCCCGTGTCCTCGAACTCGGCTACAGCTACCTCTCCAGTCTGTCCCTTCCCGAGATCGCCGGGCCGCATCTGGAAGCCTTGTCCGCCAAGGTCCGTGAATCCACGTCCGTGTCGATCCTCGACGGTGACGACGTCGTGTACGTGGCTCGTGTTCCGGTCAGCCGCATCATGACGGTTTCCATCACCATCGGCACGCGCTTTCCCGCGTACGCCACATCCATGGGTAGGGTTCTGCTCGCCGGCTTGCCGGACGACGCACTGGACGCCTACCTCGCCCGAGTGTCCTTCGCCCGCCTGACCGGCAAGACCATCTCCACCGCCGACGGACTGCGTGCCGAACTCGAGAAGATTCGCGCCGACGGGTTCGCGATTGTCGATCAGGAACTCGAAGAGGGTCTGCGCTCGCTCGCCGCACCCATCCGGGACGCGACCGGTGACGTGGTCGCGGCCGTCAACATCTCCACCCAAGCCGCCCGCTACAACGCCGAAGCTGTTCGCGGTGAACTGGTTCCGGCCGCAGTCGCCACTGCGGACGCCATCTCCGTCGATCTCGGACGTACTCAGTCGTCCAACAATCACTCGGCTGCCACCCGCTGACCGAGCAGACCCAAGGAAGAACCAATGCCTGACGTTGTCATCTGTGAACCGCTCCGTACCCCTGTCGGCCGCTTCGGCGGTGTCTTCCGTGACGTAGCCCCGGAAGATCTCGCCTCGACGCTGATCACCGAACTCGTCACGCGTACCGGCATTTCCGGCGCGGAGATCGACGACGTCATTCTCGGCCAGGCTTCGCCGAACGGTGAGGCTCCGGCGATCGGACGCATCGCGGCGCTCAACGCGGGTCTGGGCATCGATGTTCCCGGCATGCAGGTGGATCGCCGGTGCGGGTCGGGATTACAGGCAGTCATCCAGGCCGTCATGCAGGTTCAGTCCGGTGGCAGTGACCTGGTCCTCGCGGGCGGTGCCGAGTCGATGAGCCAGGCCGAGTTCTACGCAACCGGAATGCGTTGGGGCGTCAAGGGTGAAGGAGTTGCGCTCAGCGATCGTCTCGCGCGCGCCCGCGTCACAGCCGGCGGACGTGACTTCCCGGTTCCCGGCGGAATGATCGAAACGGCAGAGAACCTGCGCGCCGAGTTCTCCATCAGCCGCGAGGATCAAGATGCACTCGCGGTTCAGTCCCATCAGCGTGCAGTCGCAGCACAGAAGAACGGCGTCTTCGCCGAAGAAATCGTTCCGGTATCCGTTCCGCAGCGCAAGGGCGAGGCCCTGCTCGTCGACACCGACGAGCATCCACGCGCCGACACCTCGATGGAATCGCTTGCGCGCCTTCGTCCCATGCGCGCAAAGATCGACCCCGACTCCACCGTGACTGCAGGTAATGCCAGCGGTCAGAACGACGGCGCAGCACTGGCGATCGTCACCACCGCCGACAAAGCTCGTACCCTCGGACTGCGACCGCTCGCACGCCTCGCGAGTTGGAGCGTTGCGGGCGTTCCGCCGCGCACCATGGGCATCGGCCCCGTACCGGCGTCGGAGAAGGCACTCGGCCGCCTCGGATTGACCCTGGCGGACATGGACGTCATCGAACTCAACGAAGCCTTTGCGGCACAAGCCCTTGCAGTCCTGCAGAGTTGGAATCTCGAGGCCGACGACCCACGCATCAACCCCAACGGCTCCGGCATCTCCCTCGGACATCCGGTCGGAGCTACGGGTGGACGAATCCTGGCCACCCTGTTGCGCGAGATGGACCGTCGCGAAGCGCGTTACGGCCTCGAGACGATGTGCATCGGCGGCGGGCAGGGCCTGGCTGCGGTCTTCGAGCGCCTGTCCTGATCAAGCCCCGACGTGCGCGACGCCGGAGTCACCGAGTTCGCCGCGTAGGCCGTCGAGAAAGACACGCAGCAGTTCGGTGAGTTCGGCCTGCTGCTGCTCGGTGAGAATCGACGTCAGTTCGGCTTCACGGCCGAGAACTCGGTCCACCAATTGCTCCACCAGCTCGTGACCGGCGGCAGTGAGGGTCACGAGCACTATTCGTGACCCTTGCGCGGCGGAGGACCTCTCCACCAGACCCGCGTTCTCCGCGCGTGCGAGTCGCTGCGAGATCGCACCGGCCGTGACTCCGGTCTGCTCGGTGATCTGGCGAGTCGTCAACTGATACGGCTCGCCGGATCGCCGCAGGACACTGAGTAGGTCCAGCGTGGCTGTGTCCGCACCGGCCGAGGCGAGTACCCGTCGGCGATCCTCACCGAGCAGCTTGGCGCACATCCACAGCCTGGTGACGATGCCGATACCCTCCACGGGCGTGCCCGGCCTTTCGCGAAGCCACGCCAAGGCAACCGCGTCCACCGCGTCGTCCGGGTTGTAGTCGCCCACCACTGCACACCTCGTTTAGCTCTAAATGATACGTTCTTCGTATAGGTCTAAACGTAGCTCACGGAGGTAGGCATGACACGCACAGTTCTGGTAACCGGCGGCGGAACAGGGATCGGGCGCGCAGTTGCAGCGGCGTTCGCCCGGGACGGAGACACCGTTTTTGTCACCGGCCGACGCACGGAACCACTCGAAAAGACCGCGGAGGAGTTGGGCGATAATGTTCACGCCTTGACTTGTGACAACTCCGACCCGAAAGACCTGAAGCGGCTGCAGGATTCGCTTCCGGGAACCATCGACGTCGTGGCGCACTGCGCCGGCGGTAACACGGACTTCGATCGTGAAGCGCCGTCAGATCTGGAATCCCTGGCCGCCGGGTGGCGGGCCAATCTGGACTCCAATCTGATCTCGGCAGTGTTGACCACAGCAGCAGTTCGAGATCGAATCCCCAGTGGCGGTGCCGTCATCACCATCGGATCGATTGCCGCCGACAAGGGAGCTGGAGCGTACGGCGCTGCCAAAGCAGCAGTTGCGACGTGGAATGTCGATCTGGCCGCCGAACTGGGCCCAGAAGGCATCACGGCGAACATCGTCTCCCCCGGTTACATCGCCGACACCGAGTTCTTCCGGGACTTTCTGACGGACGAGCGTCGCGCGATGCTGATCGAATCCACCAGCACCAAGCGCGCCGGAACCCCGGACGACATCGCATCAGCCGTCCATTTCTTGGCCTCACCGGGTGCCCGGCAGATCACCGGTCAGGTATTGGCAGTCAACGGCGGTGAGAGAACCAGTCGCTGATCACGCCAGGTGGCGCTCGAAGAACGAGTCGATTCGCTTCCAGGCATCCTGCGCTGCAACAGGATCGGGACCGATTCCGAGGATGCGCTCCAAAGGACGAAGCACCTTGGGTCCGGCCTCCGCGTCGTTGAGGAACGCGTGGCCGGCGGTGGGGTACTCCTTGACGTCGTTCTCGATACCGGCATTGCTGAGCGCCGTCTCCAGCTTCGCTGCCGCGCCCCGGAGCGAAAAGTCCTTGCCTCCGAAACTCCCGACGATCGGGCACGCATCCACCACGGCCTCATCGAGTTTGCGTGGAAGCTGACCGTAATTGACCGAGGCAGCGTCGAAATCTCCGGCGCTGACCATCGCGAAGCCGCCGCCCATGCAGAATCCGATGACACCAATCTTTCCGGTGCAGTCCGGGGATTCCACCAGCCAACTGCGAGCGACTTCGATGTCGGTGAACGCCTTGCCGTGTCCTCGAAGCATCGACGTCATGGTGGGCACTAGGCACCGCTTCGCCCCGCCCGCGCTGTAGAGGTCGACAGCGAGCGTCAGGAATCCCGCAGCGGCCAGCCGCTTGGCTTGCCGCTGCATCACCTCCTCGAGCCCGAAGGCCTCGTGAATCATCACTACCCCCGGCCACGGGCCGGGGGTAGTGGGGGTTTCGAGTATCGCTCGCAGCGGTTGTGATCCGCCGACTACTGCGGCGCGGCCCGTCAGATCTATGTCCACCATGTTTCGATGCTAGGCCGACGCGGCGTCAATAGGCTCGGAAGCGAGGTCAGGGGAGCTGTTTTCCCTGGCCCGCCGCAAGCCCGGTCAAGACCCCGGCGAGCTGCGGCAAGGCGTACGGCGCGCTCAGTGGACCGAAATTATCGACAAAGGCATTCGAGAGCAGAAGTTCGACCGGCGCATAGGATCGCGCCTTCACCGCGGGGAGGTTCTGGAAAACTGCGAAGTTCTCCAACCTCGTCGTCGCTTCCTGATCAGAAGCGAGGCTGAGCAAAATGTCTGCGGGTGCGAGTACCTCCGCCTGCTCCATCGACAGCGCAGTCATCTGCTCGGCGTTGTATCCGCGATAGTCGAGTCCGAGTTCGCGCAGCAGAACCCCGGGCGCACTGGCATCCCCCTGCACATACAACTGATCGCCGTACATCGAGCCGATCATGATCGTCTTGCCACCCAAGCCGTTCAGGGAAGCTGCGGTGTCGGAGATCAGAGCGTCGGTCCGGGCGATCGCTGCAGCAGCAGCCTCGTCGACAAAAGCTGCCTGCCCGACCATGGCGACGCCGTCACGCCACGAGGTGGTCCAGTCCAGCGCGATGACCGGAGCGATCTGACTGAGCCTCTCGGCTGCAGGTTCGAGATAAGTCTTCATTCCGATGATGAGGTCCGGCGAGTAGCGCGCGATGATTTCCGGGTTGATTTCGCCTGTGGTGCCGAAGCTTTCGAGGTCGGCTATTCCCGCGGTGCTCTGCCAAGGCAGTGAACCGCGGTCCCACGATCCTGTGTTGCCGTAGGCGACTGGGTGAACGCCGAGCGAGAGCAGGAATTCCAGATCCGTGAAGTCGCTGGCAACAACGATCCTTTCCGGCTTTCCCGAGATCGTGGTGGTTCCGAGCGCATTGATCACCTCACGTTGTTCGCCGGCATCAGAAGCATCTGATGTAGTCGAACACCCCGCAAGGATGGCGGCCGCTGCCACTGCGCCGACCCCGAAGAACCCACGGCGACTGAGCTGGTCCACAAGTTCAGACGTCGTGGATTCACAAATCGTTCCGTACATGTATGCACTCTCCTTCTCGGCGACTGCTGCGCGCGCCGAGGGCACAGCGAAAGAGAGGTTAGCCCACCCTCATCTTCCATAGGGTTCCTACGTTTGCGATTCCGAGAGATCGGAGCGATAAAAATGGACCGTTCTCGAGCGGACAAGTACATTCCCGCTGATCTATCACCGCAGGCAGTTGGGCGAGCCACCAGTCCCTGCCTTCTGCGATCGGGTCGCTCCAGCGTCGAAAATCAGTCGAAGATCAGTTGCCATTCCCTCCTCGAAAGCTTCCGAATTACCGTCTTTTGCACGTCGCCCACCGTTCGACTTGCGCGGCGTGGGAGGATAGACATATCGAGATCGGGACTTCGATGTGAGGGCCCGGATCGAGTTTGTAGGGAGTATCGGTATGGCACAGGGCATCGTGAAGTGGTTCAACGGCGAAAAGGGCTTTGGTTTCATCGCTCCCGACGACGGAACACCGGACGTGTTCGTTCATTACTCTGAAATCTCGGGCAACGGCTACAAGTCGCTCGACGAGAACCAGCGTGTGGAGTTCGAGGTTGGCCAGGGCCAGAAGGGTCCTCAGGCCACCAATGTGCGCGCTGTCTGATCAGTGACACAAGAAGAGGGCCGCACCCGCAAGGGTGCGGCCCTCTTCTGCATCGGATTCACCTCTGAATCACTGATCCTGAATGACGGCCAACGCTCCAACGATGTTCGACTCCGCCACCGACTTCGAGATTCCGAGATCAGCCAGAACGCCTGATCCGTCTTCGAGTTCGAGCAGCGCGAGCAGGATGTGCTCGGTTCCGATGTAGTTGTGGCCCAGGCGAAGAGCCTCACGGAACGTCAGTTCCAGGACCTTGCGCGCACGAGCGTCGTACGGAATGAGTTCTGGTAGTTCGGAAGTCGGAGTCGGTAGTACACCGGCCACTGCAGCTCGGACGGATCCGAGCTCCACCCCTTGCGCCACTATCGCCTTCGCAGCCAACCCGGCAGGCTCCTCGACGAGCCCCAGGAGCAGGTGCTCCGGCTGGATCTCTGCGTTACCGGCGGCGCGGGCTTCGTTCTGCGAGGCCATGACGACGTTCTTCGCCCGGGGAGTGAACCGGTTGAACCCTTCGTTCGGATCCATCGGCTTCTGATCACTCGGCGCCTTGGGAACAAAACGCTTCTGCGCAGCCTGCTTCGAGACACCCATGCTCGCGCCGATCTCCGTCCACGACGCTCCCGACCTGCGCGCCTGGTCGACGAAGTGACCGATCAGGTGATCTGCAACTTCACCGAGATGATCAGCGGCAATCACGGCGTCGGAGAGTTGGTCGAGAGCATCGGTGTGCACCTTCTTGATCGCGTCGATGAGGTCGTCGAGTCGAACCTTGTTGGTCATTTCCACTGGTTTGCTCATGCGTCAACCCTAGGTTGACGCAATCGAAAGCGTCAACCCTAGGTTGACGATCGTCTTCGCCGCCCAGTGCTCAGCCGGAAAAGAATTCACGCAGAGCCGGGACAATAGCGTCGTCGGCGACGCCGTGGCCCTGACCGGGGATCTCCAAAGTCTTTGTCCCCGAGACTTTTGCAGCGATTCTCGTCGCCGAGGCAGGTGCCCATTGACCACTGTCACCGCCGTACATGACCAATGTAGGGACGGTAATGGAGGCAAGCCAGTCGAGCGACTGACAGCCGTGATCACACACCGCGACGTCGTAAGGCAAGGTGTGCGCGATGGCGCACATGTCGGGCCAATCGGCACTCCGCTTGATCTCGTCGACCATCTCCGGAGACGCGCCGGTCAGATCCAGAAAACGCGTCACAGCACCTTCCCTGTCGCCGCCCGCAATCAATCGCTCCAGGTCACTTTGGGCAGTCTCGTCACGCTGGTCGTCGTCCATGTACGGCGCCTCGTAGACGGCGAGCTTACGCATCGGAACGGCCTGCGCAGCGGCCTCCAAAGCCAGCGCGGCACCCGACGACAATCCGTAAACGAGCGGTGTTTCACCGGTGGCAGCGACGACCGCCCGCAAGTCCTCCACCTCGGCGTCGATCGAGAACGCGCGACTGTCACCGCTGTCCCCGCGTCCGCGCCTGTCGTACGAGTACACCGTGAAGTCCGCCGCCAACTCTGCAGCCAGGGAATCGAACCAACCGCGGTCGCAGAACGCTCCGGCGACCAGGACCACTGCTGGTCCGGCACCGGAGCGTTCGTATGCGATGGTCGTACCGTCGCGGGATTGCACTACCGCAGGGGATTGCTCTGTTTGCACGTCGATCTCCTCACGTCTGGTCAATGCCTACCTGATTAGACCGCCCGCGCTACCGAAACTCATCGGTCCGGTCGGCAGAGGCTTCAGCTGATCTTGTTGTACAGGGCATCCCAACCCTGTGCCACGTACGAAATCGTGTAGATCGAACCGTAGAACGTAGAGCCACCCAGACTGGTGACGTTGCCCGCCTGCACTGCCGGGAGTCGCTGCCACAGCTTGCTCGCCACCAATGCCTGGTACGCGGCACTGTCCTCGTTCTCGGTGATCATGAAGCCGTCGACGCCGGCCAGCACGTCGAGGCCCTCGAGGCTGACCCCGCCCTCGGGATCAAGCCCCTCCGAGGTGGCGGTTTTGCCACCGATGTCGCCGAGCGTCATGTCGCTGGGCTTGTCGCCCTTCTCGGAGGTACGGATGCTCGTGACGTACAGCGTGTTCGTGTCCGGCATGAACGAGACACTGGCGACGGTCTTGGACGCAATCTTCTCGGCATGACGACTGCGGATGTCGGAAATCAGATTGTCGTAGTCGAGCGTCAATCGATCGAGTGTGGCCGTTCGACCGAGCCAGCCCGACAACCGCGAGAGGTTTGTGCGCCAGTCGTCGGTGAACTCTGTCGTCAGAACCGGTGCGATGGTGGACATCTCGGCCACCGGCCACCACTCGCTCTCGTAGTTCAGGCACACGATCAGGTCGGGCTCGAGCGCCAAGATCTGCTCGCGGTTGGGGATCTCCGACAGGAACGGTACCGACGAATCGATAGGCACCCACGGTGTCGCCTGGGCGTACGTGTAGCCGACGAGCGGAAGTTCCAGCGCTACAGCAGGTTCCAGATCGAGCCGCGAGTCGATCGCGACAACCCTCTTCGGATTGACAGGAATGTCGTACGTTCCGAGAGGTGTCGTCACAGAACGCATTTCGGTTTCACCCGAACTGCTCCCGCTGTCACCGCAGGCCGCCAGGAACGCGCCCAGCCCGGCGATTCCGGCACCGAAGCCGAACTGCCGACGTGTGAGGTCCGAAACGAGGCGGTTGTCGGAGTAGCCCTCGGGAAGCAAGAGCGTGGATTGAGCGGGCATGCGTGTCGAACCTCCAAAAGAAATGAATCATCCACTGTTGCGAGCGGATAAGGATGCCCTAACAGCGTACGCAGGGAGGGTCGTCGCGATCGGCCCAGAAATAGTCGAATCAGGCCAATTCGCACCCCTTACTTGTCGAGTTTGCGCATCTCGACGAAGTAGACCGCACTGAACGCGAGGTAGGTGCCGACGATTCCGAGGACCGAGATGATCAGGACGAGAGCGAGAAACATAGCCATGATGGTCTCCACTGACACGGGTTGTTCACGATGTCGATCGAGAGAAAATGGCTTCGAACTGCGGCGCTGCGACTCGAAGCGGGGCCGAAACTTTCGGTTACACACACCACGCTAGCCCCAGGCGTCTCGAGTTTTGATGAACTCGAGGTGAACTCTCCTACGGCTACGTCACACTTTTCTGTCGGACGGTCAGTTCGGTCCGAGCACCTGTCCGGACCATTCGACCAAAGGCGTCAGTGCGCGCCACGCTGTGCGAACTTCCTTCAATGTCCTGGCGCTGTCCAGCCACGACGGGCTTGGGTAACTACGACCAGCAGTCAGCGACTTGTGACGCAGCAATTCGATCCGCGGGTGATCGACCGTGTATCCGCGAGGCGCCGTCTTGAGCTTGTCGCCGCCGATCGTGAATCCGGCCTTCTCGACGGAGGCCAGGATCTTCTCGAGCTCCGGCCCTCGAACGTCGTCGTCGACAGCCGCACGATAACGCGCGATGGTCTCCGAACTGCTGGCGTAGAAACCACCGGCCACCATCAACCCTGCCGCGTCGATCTGCACGTAGTAGCCACAGCTCTCGGCGAGACCGACGAACGCTCCCTGGTGCGTCTTGTACGGGATCTTGTCCTTCGAGAATCGAACGTCACGATACGGCCGAAAGAGCTTGGCCGTGCCGAATTCGTCCTCCAACGCCGCGGTCAACGACGCCATCGGACGACGAACCACTTCGTCGTACGTCTCCTTGTGCGCTGCCCACCAGGTCTTGCTGTTGTCGGCCTCCAAGTCTTCGTAGAAGTCGAGTGCAGCAACGGGTATGCCAGTGAACGCAGCCATGACGTAAGCCTAGCTGCCTGTTCGGCTTTGGACCGTCTGCCCTGCACCGATGCCCGGATCGGCCCGAATCCGTAGACTGCATGGAGATGATTTCCGAAATACAAGCATGGGAACTGACCGATACCAACCGAGACTGGTTGATTCACCGACCCGTCGAGATCGCGATCTACGTGGCACTCGCAGTCGTTCTGCGCTTCGCACTGCACCGCGGGATCGATCGAATGTCGAAGCCTCGCAAGTCTCCGAACGCCAAGGTGAACGAGCGCAGATCGCAGCGAGCCCGGACCATCGGTTCGGTACTCAAATCGACGGTGTCCATCGTCATCCTGGTCTGGTGTGTGCTGCAGATTCTCGGCATCCTCGGGATCAACGTCGCGCCGTTCATCGCATCCGCCGGAGTCATCGGCCTTGCCATCGGTTTCGGTGCACAAAACCTGGTGCGTGACTTCCTCTCCGGCATCTTCATGTTGCTCGAGGATCAGTACGGTGTCGGCGACGTCGTCGATCTCGGCGACGCGGTCGGCACCGTCGAAACAGTGGGCCTGCGCGTCACCACGATTCGAGATGTGAACGGCACCTTGTGGTACTGCCGCAACGGCGAAATCCTGCGAGTGGGCAACATGAGTCAGGGTTACGCCACTGCAGTTCTCGATCTCCCGATCGCCCACAATGCGAACGTGCACAAAGCGTGTGAGGTGGCGACGCGAGCTGTCCTCGAGGCGGCAGAGTCCGAACCGATCAGGGCGGACATGATCGACAAGCCGGAGATGCTGGGAGTCAATTCGGTTACTGCCGAGGCAATTACCATTCGAGTGACGGCGCAGGTCAAGCCTGGGCGCCAATGGGCAGTCCAGCGCGCATTTGCGCGCTCGGCTCTGACTGCGTTCGAAGAGCAGGGTATCGAGGCACCGTACCTGCCTGTTCTGCGATGACGGTTGAGACGGAAGCGTCTGCCCTTTCCATCAAGTGCGCGAGCCCCCGGCGCGGTCGATACCGCCGGGGGCTCGCTGGTGCCTGAAGCATGATTCAGACGGTGGAGGTCGATACCTCCCGATCTGCCGATCTGTTGCCAAACGCCTTGTGCAGGAACATCGTCAGTGCAATGGCTACCACGATTCCGATCAGCGGCGGGATTCCCACCTCGAACTCACCGGAAAGCCAAGCGAGGAACGCTGCGACGGCATAGACGGCGAGGTTGCGCCAGTGGACCGGCTGCGGGGTGTACCCCTCGGGGATGCCTCGCCGCCACCGGCACAGGAAGTCAGCGATGATCACGCCGCCCAATGGCGGGATGAAAGTTCCGAGCAGACTCAGGTAGTCGACCAGATGGTTGTGCACACCGGTCAGAGCGAGCGCCGTGCCGATCACACATCCACCGATGACGAACGGGGTCTTGCGAGGCTTTCTGAACAGTTCGGCACCGGCCACCCCGAAGGCGTATGCGGTGTCGGCGTTGCTCTTCCAGAGGTTCCCGAACAGCAAGACCAGGCCCCAGCCGACAAGCCCGAGGTTGTAGAGAATCAGCACGAAGTCACCTTCGTGGAACGTGATAGCTCCGATGGCACCGAACAGGATCATCAATCCGTTTCCGAGGAGGAACCCGATAACGCAGGCCCACACCGCTTGTGATCCGGAACGGGCAAACCTGGTCCAGTTGGGCGCTTGCGTTCCCGCCGATACGAACGTGCCGACGACAGTGGTGATTGCGAGCGCGATCGTCATGGTCGTCTGCGGTTGAACCGAGACCAGGCCGGAGAATCCACCGACCTCTTCGAGGGACCGGAACACGACCCAGCAGGCCAACGCCAGGATCAAGGGCGTCGAGACGAGCGAGACCCAATACATTCCGCGGTAGCCGTAGCAGGCGGTGATGCACATCAAGATGCTCGCCGCGATCATCACCGACGCCCGCGCGAGATAGGAATCCCAGCCCAATGCCTGCGCGGTGAGATCGCCGATCGTGCCGATGATGACTCCGTACCAGCCGATCTGGGTACCGCCCAGCAGGATCGAAGCGAGCTTGGACCCGCGAGTGCCGAAACTGTAGCGCGCCATCACAACTGTTGTCAGCCCGGTTCGGGCTCCGACGAACCCCATCATGGCGACGTAGACCCCCAAGATGGCGGATCCGGCGGCGATCACCACCATCAGTTTCCAGAACGAGAACGCGGTACCGAGCGCTGCTCCGGCCAACATCGTCGGTGTGAAGATGGTGAACCCCAGCAACACCACCGCGAGCGAGAAGAACGGCTTACGTGCATGAAGCGGAACCGGAGTGACGGGATAGTCTGGATCGATCGGGTGGCCTGCGCTCTCCGAATCGCCTGCGACCGTGGCAGGTTCGACGGCGCTGCTCATACAACTTCGCCGATGTCTTCGAGCCACAGGCTCGGGCGCTCGGCCAGCATGCGGTCCATCAGTGCCACACACTCCGCGTCGTCGACGACGTCGACCTGAATTCCGCTGCTGCGCAACCATTCCTCCGATGCCTCGAAGGAACGATTTTCGCCGACCACGATTCGAGGGATCTCGTACAGGCGCGCCGTTCCGGCGCACATGAAGCACGGCGACAAAGTCGTGTAGAGGACACACTCGCGATACACCGAGGCCGGCAGTCGTCCGGCGCGCTCGATGCAGTCGGTCTCTCCATGACGGATGGCGCTGTTCATCTGGACCCGACGGTTACGTCCGACTGCGAGAACCTCGCCCCGGTGAATCAGCGCCGCGCCGATCGGCACGCCGCCCTCCTCCCAACCGATCTTCGCCTGTTCGATCGCAAGTCCGAGAAAATACTCATCGGTGTGTGCCGGATGATTCATGTGCGCTCCTGGAGTCTGACCAAAATCGTCGATTGTGGCTCGTGTCACAATCCGACCACGGTGGTAACAGCCCGACAAGGGACAACCTGTCAGTTCGGCAGAACTAGCTCTATGACGAAGTGCCCCCTCGGCGGACGATATAGAAATGCTCCCGACTCTGCGACAAGTTCTTGCGATGCCCTCGTTTAAGGCCGCCGCAATCGAGGTGCTCGCGGGCGACATCGATACCGCGGTGGTCCGCTGGGTCCATTCGTCCGAGGTGTACGAGATGGGTGGGCTGCTGTCCGGAGGTGAGGTCCTTCTGACCACGGGCCTCGGTCTCCACGGGCGGTCTCCCGAGCAGCTCACCGCCTACATCGACCAATTGGCGGACGCGGGATGCGTCGCACTCGCGATGGAAGTCGGGCGCTCGTTCCTCACGGCCCCTCCCGAACTCGTCGAAGCTTCGCGCCGACGGGGACTCGCGTTCTTGGCCCTGCACGCAGTAGTGCCCTTCGAGCGGATGGTCGAAGACTTTCACGACCTCATGCTCCGCCGCACTCTCGGTTCGGCGCAAGCGGGCGAGCCTGTCTGGCAAGAACTTCTGAGTCTCGTGGTTGCAGGCCAGGGCATGACTGCGCTGCTCGACAAAGTGTCACGACTCGCGGGGTGCGGCGTCGATCTGCTCGACGCGGATGGCAGAACCGTCGAGCGCAGCACAACCGGCGCAGAGCGATCCGAGACCGAACGCACTATCCACGACGTACGCGGCCCGACGAACTCACTCGGTCGACTTGTCCTGTGCGGGCCGGCAACCACACGCCGAACCGCCGTCGCAAACTGCGCCGCCGTCGCGGTAGCTCTGGAACTCGGCCGTCACGGCGATCTCGGCCCAAGACAGTCACTCACCCAATCGGTGATCACCGACGTGGTGGGCGGTGTGCTCACATCGCACGGCGACTTGTACGAGCGACTGACAGCGGCCGGGTGGACGCCGTTGTCGGAGGGGCACCACGTCCTCGTCGCCGCTGTCGACATCGATCGGCAAACCCCGGTTCGAGAGCTCGCTGACCAAGTACGCGACGCCGTGCGGGCCGTGCTCGGCTCCTGTGTCGTCGGGACTGCGGCCAATCACGTCATCGTGCTCGCGCACGGGTGGGCGTCCGCATCCCCCGCTCGAGTGCGGACTGCGTTCACCGAAGCCGACGAGCTGCTACGCCGCGGGCCGGGCGGTTCCGCGGTACGCACGCTCGGAGTGGCGACGCCGGTCGCGGATCTGTCGGGCGTCGGGGCTGCGGTCGCGCAAGCTCGCGAAGTCGTCCAGATCGCGCGGCGCTTCGGCTCCCGGACCGGAGTGATCCTCGCGAGGGACGTCGGCGTCCAACGACTGCTCGCCGCCGGAACGACACCCGCTTCGCTGTCCGTGTTCGTAACCGAGCAACTCGGTTCGCTGATCGCATACGACACAGCACATTCCGCCGATCTCGTCCGAACGCTCGACGCGTACCTCGCACATCGGGGCGGCAAGGCGAGAACCGCGGATTTCCTCGGCATTCGGCGTCAGTCGCTTTATGCACGGCTCACGCGTATCGAGAAGCTGATGGGTGTTTCCCTCGACGATCCGGCACAGGTGGTCTGCCTCGGGCTTGCGCTGACCGCATGGCGCATGCGCACCGGCCTTGATCCACAAGCTGCGTTCGAGCGTCTCCCCGGGTGAGCGACAACCTCTGCGATGATGAACGAATGACCGGAGCAGCGGAGTTGATGATCGAGATCCCTGCCGGCCAGGTGCACCTTCGGGACGACCGCAAAGGTACTGCGTGGACCTCGAAAGTCGAATCCTTCCGCCTCGCACGCCATCTCACCACCAGGGCGCTGCTTCACGGAGATTCGTCGGACGATTCGAGCAAACCAGCGGTCGACCTTTCATGGAAGGACGCCATCGCAACCTGCAACACACTTTCGGTCGCGGACGGTCTGACACCCGCATATCGAGACGTCGACACCGATTCTCCGCAGTGGGACCGGGGCGCAACTGGCTACCGGCTCGCCACCGAGGCCGAGTGGCAGTACGCATGCAAGGCCGGCACCTCCGGCTACCGCTACGGCGAGATCGACGAGATTGCCTGGTACAGCGACAATTCAGAGGGTAGAGCGCATCCCGTCGGAACCAAAACACCCAACAACTGGGGCCTGTACGACATGATCGGCAATGTCTGGGAATGGTGCTGGGATCTCTACGACCCCGAGGTTTACGGCACGTACCGGATCTTCCGCGGCGGCAGTTGGGCCGAAAGTGAGCGCGGTTGCGGCGCTACCGTAAGGAGGCGAAGCCACCCGACGTTTGCTATCGACGACTTGGGATTTCGCCTAGCTCAGACGATCTGAGGGCAGACGGCCGAGGACTTCGAGCACAGCCTCGATCTCTTCTCGACTGCGCAGCCGAACTATCGGCAACGACGGCACATCGACAAGAACCGTGGCCATACGCCCGACGTTGCGTCCGTCGCTTCGCCAGGCCCAGCGCACCACGTGATCCGGATCGAAGAGAATGGTGTGCAGTGGCGGCTCCATGTTGCGATTCCACAACACCTCTCGATGCAATCGCCGACGCACGGTTCGTGTGATCACCTGGCGCATCACCGTCCGCCGAGGCAGATCCAACCACAGCATCAGGTCCGCACGCTCGGCCAGAAGCTCACGCACCGCGCCGTACTGCCACTCGGTCACCCAGGCCGGCTCGCTGGAAAAGCGTCGTACTTCGGTTTCGAAACTGTCGAGCGGAATCCAGCCGGGCCCGTGGAACAGCGAGTCCAGCTCAGTGTGTTCGATCTCGAGAAGCCGCCCGATTCGACCGGCGAGAGTCGTCTTTCCGGCACCGGAAGTCCCCGCGACAAGGATCTTCTGCGGACGAATCGTCAGCGCGGCGGGGTCTACGAAAGGCACCGATACACCCTAGGGGCCTTACACTTCGCAGTCCACCCATTCGATGTAACCGGTGCCGTTGATCGACGCACCGTCGAAGCTTCCCCGGTAGGTGTACGCGCCGACGTATCCCTTGCCGTGACCGTAGCGCCACTCCGCGTCGATCTCGGCCTCGAACTCCACGACCGTCCTACCGTAATCGCGCACCTGCCAACGCAGTACGCGCGGCACACGCATCTCGCGACCCTGTGGGTCGACGTGCAATGCGTCGGCGTACTCGAGCACGTCGAACTCGACGTCGTCGAAGACCTTCGCACTACCGTCGACAGTCCGAATGTAGGCGAGCTTGCACGCCGTAACCCCTGACGCTCGAACATCGGTGAGCAACAACTGATGCCGGTCGTCCAGTTGAACGATCTGGTAGGTGAAAAAGTCGGCCGGGAGCTTCCACGACTCGGGAAGCGCGCGGCGAGTCAACGATTGCGGTGTCATGCACCGCGCGTACTCGACGGTGCACGGAGCCGAAATACTCACCGGTCCATCCGGACTCGCAATTGTTCCGGAGCACTGTGCCAGCAGACTGACGTGGTCGTAGACGGGATTACGCACGAACCACGACGCTTGGTCCGTTGCCACGATCTCGAGATCGACGTCGAATGAGTCGTATCGCCCGGTGACACGGAAGTTCGGATAGCTGTTCTCGATGATCAGGTTGTCACCGAAGGCGATTCGCGAACCATCTTCTTCGAATGCACACTCATCGGCAGCGTCGTACGCCCGGTAGAAGTGATGGCCCGGCGCTGCGGTGGAACTCAGCACGGTTGCGGTGTTTCGCGCGTCTGGTGCAGCGAGATAGTCGTTGTCGAACACCACCGTCCCGGTTGCACCGATCAACGTCATGGTGTTGAGGTAACGGAGAGGCCCTGGCAGCCGGGGAACGAAGATCCCGTAGTGCGTCCACGCGAACTTCCGCGAAGCCAGGTGCGGACGCATCATGTCGGGCCGATCGAACGGGCGTACCGATTCCGCCATTCGCTTGTCGATCAGCGGTAGCGCGCCGTCCAGCAAGGCCCGAACCGCAGGTCGCCACAATCGGCGCGAGCGGGTGGCGGGAACAGGGTCGGAACGATCAACGGTTTGTCCGGTCACGCCCCTAAGTTAATGTAACCAAACGTAACAAACAAGTGTCGAATTTTCCTCGACGCCCTCACACCCTGAACACCCGCGCCCTGCGCACGCGGCGAATAGCATGTGAGAATCCGCGTACCGGAACCGGTCGCAGAGAGGGCGCAACAATGCAGCACGAAGAGTCGTCGTTCACCGGAGTGGCCGGCACCAAGATCGTCTACGACGTGTGGACACCGGACCGCGAACCCACCGGGGTTCTCGTCCTGTGCCACGGACTCGGCGAACACGCGAGGCGCTACGACCATGTTGCTGCGCGGCTCGGGGAACTCGGGCTCATCGTGTACGCACCCGACCATCGCGGGCACGGACGCTCTGGCGGCAAGCGCGTTCACCTCAAGGAATTCTCCGACTTCACCGACGACGTCCACACGTTGTTCTCGATCGTGACGGCGGCACATCCCGGCAAGGACAAGTTCCTGCTCGGGCACAGCATGGGCGGCGCGATCGCCCTTTCCTACGCCCTCGACCATCAGGCCGATCTCAAAGCCCTCGCCCTGTCCGGACCTGCGGTGATCATCGCAACCGGCACGCCGAAGATCGTGATGCAGCTGGGCAAGATCGTCGGCAAATACCTCCCGGACGTGCCCGTCGAGAACCTGGAAGCTGCTGCCGTATCGCGTGATCAGAAGGTCGTCGACAAGTACAACGCCGACCCGCTGGTTCACCACGGCAAGGTTCCCGCCGGCATCGCGCGCGGCATGATCACCGCCGCGGAAGGCTTCCCGGCGCGCCTGCCCTCGCTCACCATTCCCGTACTGCTTCAACACGGCTCGGACGACCGTTTGACGGACCCGGCCGGCAGCAAGCTCGTCGCAGATCTGGCCGGCTCTTCGGATGTCACCTTGAAGGTGTACGACGGCCTGTACCACGAGATCTTCAACGAGCCTGAGCAGGAAGAAGTTCTGAACGATCTGATCGAGTGGCTGCGTCCGCGGGTCACCGGAGCATAGTCATGTCTACGTGCGGGATCCTGCTGGCGGCCGGGGCCGGATCCCGCATGGGCAAACCCAAAGCGCTCGTCACAAACACCGAGGGTCAGTCTTGGCTCCACCACGGGGTGACGACACTGCAGTCCGCAGGCCTCTCACCGGTCATCGTGGTCCTCGGCGCGCAGGCAGAGGACGCCCTCGAACTACTGCGCACCACCGATGTCATTGTGGTGATATCGGATTGGCAACACGGAATGAGCGCGTCACTGCGCTGCGGACTCGAGGCCGCCATGCGAATCGACGACGCAGATGCGGCAGCGATCTCTCTGGTCGACGTCCCGGACCTCAACGCCGACACCGTGACGCGGATCGTGGGTCACAGCTCCCCATCACGAAACATACTGCGAAGAGCTGTCTTTCACGGAAGACCCGGCCATCCCGTCCTGATCGGACGCGACCACTGGCCGACGCTTGCAAAGTCACTCACCGGGGACGGCGGCGCCAACACCTACCTACGCGAACACGGGGTCGAGTTGGTGGAGTGCAGCGACCTCAGCAGCGGCGTCGACGTCGACTATCCCGAAGCCTGATCGCACGTCACAATCCTCCCAGGTGGTGGGTGTCCGTATTCGGTGTAAAGATGGCCCGATGAAACGTACCGTCGCCGCCCTGCTCGACATCGAGATCGACGAGGCGACCAACCTGGAGTTCAAGATCGCGATGACGCGCGCGCCGGGTGTCGAACTGCTGGAAACGATGTCGTTCGTCCATGACGGCAATCCGCTCGAACCCCGCGAGATCACCGCCGAACACGGTACCCGGATCCACCTACTCGACTGTGCCCCAGGCAAACTGATTGTCAGCTACGACGCAACCGTCATCGGCCGCGCAGAACCGTTGTCGGTCAGCGACTACGACGTGTCGAAATATCTGCGCCCCAGCCGGTATGCCGAGGCCGACAAGTTCTTCGGTTTTGTCGCCGGGCAATTCGATCTCGCCACTCCCCCGGCCGAACTCCTCCTCGAAGTCACTCGCTGGGTGAGTACACATTTGAGTTATGTTCCCGGCACCAGTCGCGGCACCGACAGTGCGGTAGACACCTTGCTCGCCGGCGCCGGAGTGTGCCGCGACTACTCGCACCTGACCATCTCACTGCTGCGCGCCGTGGGGATTCCCGCTCGACTGGTGGCCGTCTACGCGCCGGGCTGCGATCCGATGGATTTTCACGCCGTAGTCGAAGCCAATATCGACCACGTCTGGCGCGTGGTCGATGCAACGCAGTTGGCGCCGCGCAGCAATCTTGTGCGCATCTCGACCGGCCGAGATGCCGCAGACACAGCCTTCCTCGACAATCACGGCGGTTCGATCACGTTGCATGCCTCGGAAGTTCGCGCAGTCGTCGACGGCGTTCTCGACAACGACGACTACGCAACACTCACATCGATCGGCTGAAAAGCAGCGTCAGGCGCTGATCTGGTTCTGCGAGGCCATCGTTCGCTCGAGGAACTTGATCGTGAGATCGACGATCGCCTTCCCCTCCCGAAGAGCTTTCCCGATCACCGGGAAAGCATGGATCTGCCCACTCCAGATGTGCGTTTCGACGGCTTGTCCTGCCTTGATCAAGTTTTCGGTCATGATCTCGACGTCCGGACGCATCAGTTCGTATTCGGCGGACACCAGGAACGACGGCGGAATCAGACTGGCGTCGGCGTTGATCGGCGACTGCGCACCAGGAATCTCGTCCGGCCCCTCGAGCCACCGGTCCTTGAGCTTTTCCACCTGTGACATCGGTAGGTAGGCATCACGTTTCATGAAATCGGGATCATGGTCCTCGAGGTTCACGTTGAGAAGAGGGGAATATCCCACCACGGCAGCGGGCCGCGTGATTCCGCGCAGTGCGGCAATTTCGGCGACCTTCATGGCCAGGTATCCGCCCGCCGAGTCACCGGCAACCACAATCTTGTTCGGGTCTTCGGCTGTCTCGAGCAACGCGGTGTACGCGGCCATTGCGTCCTTGACGGAGGTGCCGATGGAACCTTCCGGCAGCTGGCGGTAGCGCACGGAGATCACCGGTACGCCGGCCTTCGCAGAGAGCAAACCGCACAGTGCCCGGTGCGTTGCCAGACCGCAGAAGACGAATCCCCCTCCGTGGAAGTAGAGGATCGTGGCGCCGGCCAACTCGCCCTGCGCTTTGCGTGGATGCTGCACCTTCTCGCTGGGCACACCCCCCAGCGTGAAAGGCTCGATATCGAGGTTCTTCGGCTTCGGCAGTTTGTCCGCCATCGCATCGAGTCGCTCGAGTTGGCGGATACCACGTTCGGTGGTCGGCCAAAGGGTGAACATCGGCTTCACGAACGTCCTGGTCAGGCAGAAGATAACCCGCGCTCGCGGACTCACGTTCCAATGCCATACCGTCGAATCTCGCGTCCGCATAGCGTCCTCCCAGGTCAAGCCGTTTTGTGCATTTGAGTTACACATACTTGTCGGCTGCTGATGTGAACGATAACTGACGCTGCGTCAAAATGACACGACGGGTATGGATCAATTGCTCGAGCGTGTGCAAGTTCTGGTCGCGATCACGGCCGGGAGAGATATGCGCACAGTCCGCGGTGCCCTCCACGCATCATCGCTTCATGATTCCACTCGAACAGCGGCTTCGCGACCTTCGCGGCCAGACCAAGCGCTCCGGACACCGCTACCTGTTGCCGAAATTCGGCTGTGCAACCAGATCCAGCGGGGCGCACCGCCCAGCTACTCCACCCGGTCATTGCGCCGGTGAGACGCACTTTCAGAAAGCGGTCAACTGAGTCTTCCACCTCGCGTCGCCCGAAGACCAGCAGCGTCAGAGGGACAGCGCTGCGGATGGACATGGAGCCTGAATGCTCGTCGATCGTCCCGACTCGGCGTATCTGAGGCCACCACTGCGAATACCGTTCGGCATCCGCGAGAACCTCGTAGACGCGGTCAGCAGAGGCAGGAAGCGTCCAGACGCTGTGGAAGTCGAAGTCGGTCACGGTTCAGTCCGTCTGCGCAGCAGCAGTCACCCAAGCACCGTAACCCGAACCTCGGGTGCTTACACGCCGGGCTTGCTCAGTATTCGAATGTCTCCACGCGTCGCAGGATCTCCTCCGCGATCTTGGCGGGACTCCCGCCCACGTCGACGACGATGGCCTGTTCGTCCGGGTCGACGGCCTCGAGTGTCGAGATCTGGGAGTCGAGCAGCGAGGCGGGCATGTAGTGATCGAGGCGAGCGGTCAATCGCTGGCCGATCTGATCCCGCGAACCGGCGAGGTGCACGAACACGACGTGCTCACCGCGAAGCACGTCGCGGTAGCTGCGCTTGAGTGCCGAACACGTGACGATGCCCGGCTGACCGGCGTCGGTATGGCTCTTGATCCAGACGGCGATCTTGTCGAGCCAGGGCCAGCGGTCTTCGTCGTTCAACGGATGCCCGGTCGCCATCTTGTCGATGTTCGCCTGCGGGTGGAGATCGTCGCCTTCTTGAAGGTCCCAACCCATCGCTCCGGCGAGCATGCCGCCGACCGTCGACTTTCCCGAACCCGAGACACCCATCAGGACGAGCACGGGATACTGCTTCTGCTGTGCCGCTTCGGTGTTCATGTGCTCGCCTACCTAGATGAATGCGCTCAACACGAGCACTCCGGCCAGGCCCGATACCGAGATGATGCATTCCATCACGGTCCAGGTCTTGAGGTTCTGTACCACGCTGACGCCCAGATACTCCTTCACCAACCAGAATCCGGCGTCGTTGACGTGCGAGAGGAAGAGCGAGCCCGCACCGATCGCCAAGACCATCAGCGAGACATGTGCGGACGAGAGGTCTGCCGCAACCGGAGCGAGGATGCCCGACGCCGTCACCGTTGCCACCGTTGCCGAACCTGTTGCGACGCGGATCAATACCGCTACCAGCCAGGCCAGGAACAGCACGGGGAGGCTGCTGCCCTTGATCGCGTCGGCGATCACTCCGGCGATACCGGTGTCGATCAGGACCTGCTTGAAACCACCACCGGCGCCGACGATCAACAAGATGCCTGCGATGGGAGGTAGGGAACTCTCGAGTGACTTCGAGATGGCCTTGCGGTCCATTCCGCCGCCACGACCCAGCAGCACCATACCGACCAGAACCGCGAGACCCAAAGCCACAACGGGTGTTCCGAGGAAGTCGAGGACGGACTTGGGGAGTGCCTCGGAATCGGGTGCGATCACGTCTGCAAATGCCTTGCCCAGCATGAGAACAACCGGGAGGAGGATCGCTGCGAGAGTAGCCGCGAACGAGGGACGCTGCTTCTTCTCTTCCTCGCCTCGATCTTCGCCTGTGACAAAAAGATCCGGGACCTTCACGTCGACCCACCGCGCGGCGTACTTACTGAAGACCGGTCCGGCGAGAACAACAGTGGGGATCGCGACGAGGACACCGAGTGCGAGGGTGAGGCCGAGGTTTGCGTTCAAAGCCGAGACTGCAACCAGCGGCCCGGGGTGCGGGGGAACCAACCCGTGCATGGCCGAGAGGCCGGCGAGGGTGGGGATCGCGATGCGCATCAGGGACAAGCCGGAACGCCGCGCGACGAGGATGATGACCGGCATCAACAGGACGAGACCGATTTCGAAGAACATCGGCAGACCGATCACTGCGCCGACCAGAGCCATGGTCCACGGAAGCGCCTTGGTGCTGGAACGGCCGACCAGCGTGTCGACCACTCGGTCGGCACCGCCGGAATCGGCGAGGAGTTTGCCGAACATCGCGCCGAAACCGATCAGGATTCCAACGCTTCCCATTGTCGACCCGAAGCCTGTGGCGAACGCCGCGACCGACTCGGCCGATCCGAGGCCGGCCGCCAGACCGACGCCCACCGCGCCGATGGACAGCGCGAGGAAGGGATGCAGGTCGAGCCAGGTGATCAGCGCGATGATGACCGCGACGCCGGCGACTGCAGCGATGATCAATCGTGCGTCGCTACCAGCGGGGACGACCTCGGCCGCCAGCAATGCTGTGGTGTTCATAGGGACTCCCAGTCCGATGAGTGATTGAGGTCACTGTTCCTTAATTAACCTACAATTTCAAGATCAGACACTAATTTGTAGTATTTATTCGGCTTCCACCGGGCTTACTCCATACGCATGGGACGATCTATGTATGCCTTCTGTCCCGTTTCAGCAGTTACACGACTCGATGCTGGAACAGCTCGGCCAAGACATAGTCGGTGGTGTGCTCCCCCCGGGAACCACGATCTCCGCCGACGAGGTGGCAACGCGCTACGACGTGTCGCGAACCGTCATCCGCGAAGTTGTCCGCGTTCTCGAATCTCTCGGATTGGCTTCAGTTCGTCGACGCGTCGGAATCACCATCCTGGGCTCCGAACACTGGAACTCGCTCGACCCCAATGTCATCCGCTGGCAACTGGCCGGTCCTGATCGGTTCGAGCAGCTGTCTATCCTCAGCGAACTCCGTTCCGGCGTCGAACCTCTGGCTGCGCGACTCGCCGCAACTCGCGCCACACCTGAGCAGTGCGGCGCTCTCACTGCAGCCGTCATCGGCATGTCAGCTACCTCTCGCGCTGCCGATACCAACGCATATCTCGGCCATGATTCCGACTTTCACCGCACCCTGCTCGCCGCTTCCGGTAACCCGATGCTGCGGGCGATGTCGCAGATCGTCGTCGAGATACTCGAAGGCCGCACCCGCCACTCGTTGATGCCCCACGAGGCCGACCCCGAAGCGATCCACCTGCACGGAGTGGTCGCATCGGCCATTCAGGCCGGGGACGCCGACGCCGCGGAAGCCGCCATGCGCTCGATCGTCGCGGAATCCGCAGAAGCGGTCGAAACAATGCGCGAAAGCCCCGAACCGCCGCCTCATCTGTAAGTCGAGCCACAGACTCGGCGGAATTGGCCCGCAACTGCTCCGCAAGTGGAACGCTTGGCGCCATGACAGCACTCGCTACCCAGAACAGCGCACTCTGATGGCCCGCCCGGTACGCGTCGTCGTCCTCGGTGCCGGATCGTGGGGAACCACGGTGGCCGGCCTCGCCGCCCGCAACACCCCGACCCTGTTGTGGGCACGCAATTCCGAAGCAGCCGACGAGATCAATTCGCAACGGACCAACTCCAAATACCTTGGTGAGCGCAAACTTCCCAAGGGGCTCAAGGCAACCTCGGATCTGGTCGAAGCCGCCCGCGAAGCGGACGTACTCGTATGCGGGGTGCCATCGCACGCCGTTCGCTCCACCCTCGCCGAGATCGCCAACGAGGTTCGGGCGTGGGTCCCGGTGTTGTCACTGTCCAAGGGCCTCGAGCCCGGCACCCGGCAGCGTCCCACCGAAGTGATCGCCGAGTGCCTGCCCGGCCATCCCGTCGGATTGCTCGCGGGCCCCAACATCGCCAAAGAAATCGTCGACGGCATGGCCGCGGCATCGGTCGTGGCCACCCAGGACGATCGTGTCGCCGCCGCGCTGCAACCCCTGTTTGCATCGTCGGTCTTCCGCGTCTACCGCAACACCGACGTACTCGGCTGTGAACTCGGCGGCATCCTCAAGAACATCGTTGCCATCGCCTCGGGCATGGCCGACGGTCTGGGAGTCGGTGACAACACTCGTGCGATGGTGCTCGCACGCGGTCTCGCCGAGATGACCCGACTCGGTGAGGCGATGGGCGCCAACCCACGCACCTTTGCCGGCCTCACGGGCGTCGGCGATCTGATTGCCACCTGCATGGCTCCGACTTCTCGGAACCGTCGCGTCGGCGAAGCTCTGGCGCAGGGATTGACCGTCGAGGAGGCGGTCGCCAAGCTCGGCCAGGTTGCCGAGGGCGTGAAGACTGCCCCCACCGTCATGGATCTGGCCCGTGAATACGGTGTCGACATGCCGATTGCCGCGGAGGTCGAGGCCGTCATCGGCGGTCGCCAAAGTGCCAGCGACGCATATCGCGGACTTCAGAAGGTTGCCCCGGGCGGCGAGCACGAAGTGGCGTGAGGAAGATCTACAGGTATCTAGCGATTTGGCTAGATACCTGTAGATCGCCCGAGATCACGGAATTGGAGCGTCGACGAAGATGTCGATCGCCAACGGTGACTCACCGCCGTACTGCGAGAAATCCGAGATCCCCGCCTCGCGCAAGATCTCGACGTCGAGCACTGTACGACCGGTATCCGTGCCGGCGGGACGCCCGAGAATCTCGACAGCCGCATCGGCCATGATCTCGGGTGAACGCGAGTGCTCGATACTGTCGTCTCCCCCGAGCAGGTTTCCGACAGCGGCCGTGGCGATCATGGTCTCCGGCCACAGGCAATTACTCGAAATCGGTGCACCTGAATACTCCGCGGCGATGCCCAAGGCCGCCAATGTCATTCCGTATTTGGCCAGCATGTAGCCCGGATGAGCACCCAACCAGTGCGGCGAAAAGTTGAGCGGCGGCGACAGCGTCAACACGTGCGCATTGGCCGAAACCCGAAGGTACGGAAGGCACGCGCGGGTGAGCGCGAAGGTGCCACGGACGTTGACCTGCTGCATCAGATCGAATCGCTTCATCGCGAGATCTTCGGTTTTCGAGATGTCGAGGACGCTCGCGTTGTTGACCACGATGTCGATGCCACCGAAGTGCTCTACCGCTGCAGCCACGGCCCGCGCGATGTCGTCGTCGTTCCTCACGTCGCCGACGACCGGAACGGCATGACCCTCGAGCTCGTTCAACTGGTCCACAGCCGTGTGGATAGTTCCGGGCAACCGGGGGTCAGGCGTATCGGTCTTGGCGAGCAACACGATATTTCCGCCGCGGCGCGCTATCGCACGGGCGATGGCAAGTCCGATGCCACGGCTTCCCCCGGACATGATCGCGGTTCGTCCGCGGAAGTTCTTGTCGTCCAAAACGAATCCTTGTCATCGTCGACGGTCTTCGTCGTTGCGGGTGTGGCCGCGGGAAGTCCCGGCACGACCACTCGTCGACTTCCACGATATGAGCGCCTTCATGCGATGACTACGTCCGCAGAGCATCAACAATCGTTGGTCCGTTGTCCTGACGGGACAACGGATCAATCCGGTCAGCCACCCACCGGGCGCAGAATCCACCATCCGCCGAGCACGAGCACCGCGACGTTCACGAGCAGGAACAACCCGACCCAGACGATCGCGGGTATCGGTGAGAGCCTGGCCAATTGGTCGGCGTCCGAGTCCGGTGCCCCGCCTCGTCGCATTCGCTGCCGTTGAAGTTCCACGACCGGGCGTGGTCCGGCAAAGAGGAGGAAGAGCGTCAGGAAGTACGCTGCGGCCACTTGCTGCTCCTGGGTCCCCAACCAGACGAGCCCGAACAACACGGCTCCCACGACTGCAAGTGAGAAGACTCCGTAGAGGTTTCGGATCAGGACCATCATCACCGCGATGACGAATACGCCGATCCACAGCACCGAGACCGCACGCTGCGCGCCCAACAACCCGGCCGCGCCGAGTCCGAGAATCGACGGTCCGACGTACCCCGCGAACGTCATCAGAATGACGCCGAAGCCGGTCGGTTTGCCCGACGAAATCGCGACACCCGACGTATCCGAATGCAGGCGAAGACCTTTCAACCGTCGACCGACCAGGACGGCGACGATCAGATGAGCGCCCTCGTGTGCGATGGTGACGACGTTGCGGGCGATCCGCCACAGGTGTGGTTCGAGAACGATGATCACGGCGATCAACGCGGCCAGTTGAACCACCCAGGCCGGCGGATTGGGACTGAGCGCCGCCACCCGATCCCACGCGGTTTCGAGCGCGTTCACTCCGCTTGTCCGCGCAGGTATCGGCCGAAGTGCGGGACCGTGAATCCGATGGATCCACGTTCTGCCGAATAGATCAGCCCCTTCTTGATCAGTCCATCGCGTGCCGGCGACAGGGAAGCCGGTTTGCGCCCCAACTCGACGGCGATCTTCGCGGTTGCGACGGGCCCGTCGTCACCGGCGAGATCGGCCATGGCGCGCATGTACTCACGCTCCGCGGGCGTTGCTCGCTCGTACCGCGATCCGAAGAAACCGACAGCGAGTTCTTCCTCAGCCGTCGGCGCGCCGACGCGCACGTCTTCTGCCGTGATCGGACTCGACGCCGCCACATCCCACGTGGCCTTTCCGTAGGCCTGAACGAAGTACGGGTACCCGTCAGCCGCTTCGTACAGAGCGTCGAGCGCGGATTCGGTGAACTCGACGTCCTCACGCTCGGCAGGTGCGATCAGTGCCTGATCTGCAGCTTCACGCTCGAGGCGGTCGATCCGGTGGTAGCTGAACAGGCGCTCCGAGTAGCTTTTCGACGCCGACAGCACAGCAGGCAGATGCGGAAGCCCTGCACCGACGACGATCAGCGGTGCCGCGTCCTGACTCAACTCGTGGCAGGCCCCGCAGATCGCCGAGACATCCGCTGCTCCGAGGTCCTGCATCTCGTCGATGAAGATGGCGATCCCGACGCCGACATCTCTGGCCAGCGACGACGCGTCGAGCAGCAACTCGACCAGGTCGATCTCGATGTCGCCGCTGTCCGCGCGACCTTTGATCGCAGGTGCGTCGATGCCTGGTTGCCAGCGCTCGCGCATTCCCTTGTCCGCAGTGGCGCGTAGGGCAAACGATTTGAGGACTCCGAGGAACTGCTCGACTCGCTCCGGATCGCGATGGGAGACCGCGATCTCTCGGACTGCCATGTGGAGCGCTGACGAGAGTGGGCGTCGTAAATCCTGATCGGGGCGCGCCTCGATCTTGCCTGTCCCCCAGCTTCGGGAGATCGCGGCCGAACGCAACTGATTGAGCAGGACGGTCTTGCCGACGCCACGCAATCCGGTGAGGACAACACTTCGTTCCGGGCGGCCACGCGCAATTCGCTCGAGAACGACGTCGAAGGCGTCGATCTGCTTGTCGCGCCCGGCGAGTTCCGGCGGGCGTTGACCGGCACCGGGGGCATACGGATTGCGCACGGGGTCCATGCCCATCGACGGTACAAGCCGAGTAGACGAATATCCCGCTCTCTAGCGCGTGTCCTAGAGAGAACTAGGAACCGCAATATCGGCTCGAACCTTGTCGAACCGGGCTCCGGCGTCGTCGTCTAACCGTCCAGGGTTGACGCTCGGGCGAAGTC
This sequence comes from Rhodococcus sp. T9N, assembly GCF_024436645.1. NCBI lineage: Bacteria > Bacillati > Actinomycetota > Actinomycetes > Mycobacteriales > Nocardiaceae > Rhodococcus > Rhodococcus sp. T9N. The sequence goes on from NZ_JAMSKS010000005.1 coordinate 309,437, forward strand.
CCCGGCCACGTGGGCTCCAATTGCTCCGGCCAGAATGATCGCCGGATGCGTCGCGGCCAGATAGAGCCCCGACACGCCTTCGGCGAAGCCCAGCAGCGGGCGGCCACCACGCGGGATGGGACGGTCAGCGACTACCGCCTCGATCAGTTCCACTTGGTCACCGTCCTCGAGCTGACTGCGGATCGCGTGCAGCGTCGGCCCCGCAAGCTCACGAACATCTCCGGAGAACCCGACCGGAACATCTTCAGCCGCAATCAGTGTCGTGTCGTCCAATTGCCGGATCTCGAAATCCGGAGAGGAGAGTATTCCGTTCACCAATGGGTAGGGCGTCGAGAATCTGATGAGACAACACGGGGAGGCGTCGACCTCGACGTCCACTCCCGCCGACGCCGCGAGTCCAGGAATCGCGGTACCCGCAGCGAGCACGGTGGCCGATCCGTAGACGGGACCGTCGGCAGTCATTACTCCGCACACTCTCATGCCCTCCGCGAGCACCCCGAGCACACTGACATCGGAATACACTGTGGCACCGTACTCTTCGGCACCTCGCAGGAGCGATCGAGCGAACGCAACCGGGTCAACGCCACCGTCATCAGGCGCGTACGCTGCGACCGAGGGGGCCGTCCGCAATCCCGGCTCACGAGCAAGGATCTCCTCTTTACCGATGAGGTCGACGGGATGGCCGAGTGCTCGATGAGCATCTACGAACGCTCGAGTCTCCCCTTCCGTCTCTTCCCAGGTGATCGCGCCTCTGCGGCGCAAACCGATTGGCTCGACGAGTTCGCGCTCCAGGCGGTCGAATTCTACTGCAGCGCCTTGCCGGAACGGATCTGAGTAAGTTTCTGCGGCACTCTTCGAGAGGCCGACCCAGGCAAAGGAGTTGCCGGTCACCCCGCCCGCCACCGAGCCGTGCTCCAGCACGGTGACTCGGAGACCAACGCGCGCCAGGTGATACGCGATCGACGCGCCGACGATGCCGGCACCAATCACCAGGATCGGACTGTCGTTTCGACCATTCGGATGCGTCACCAGTGGACCATATCTGCGAGCCGCAACGTGGATCCACTCAATTTGGATGCGAGGACTTCGGCGGTAAACGGAGGACTAAGCCTCGGCGCACATCGGGACCGATACGGTGTGCTCATGCTCTGGCGTTGGTTCGCAGTCGTGATCGTCATCCTCGCTGTTGCCGGCATTTGGCACGTGACCATCCCCGACCGTCCTGTTGCCGCAATAGTCGACGCCGAGACGCTGGGGTGCGCGACCCCGTATCCGATCGGCCCGCTCCAGACGACACCAACTGCGACAGTTCCAGACGATTTCGTACCCGTCGCCGCCGTCACGTGCGACCCGTTTGTCAGCGACAACGTGGCAGCCGACCGAACCGTCAGCTTCTCTGCTCACCGTTGGGAGGGCGATTTCAGTCGGGCGGTGGAAATGCTGAACCGCTCGTCCGCGCACAAGACTTGGTTCCCCGAAGGCTGCGGTGACAACTACAGCCTGGCTGTCCTGGACCAATTCTGGTTGGTCGACGATCGAGGCCGAGCAACTCGGCCGGGGTATCCCTCCGATTCGTGTGGACTACCGAAACCCGGTGGCCTGGCCGCCATCAAGGAACTGACACCGGTCGGCAGTACCGAACACCGAATAGCGTTGTCCGACGACCAGATCTACGAACTGTCGCATTGCAGGCCGGCCTACCGACCAGCCACAACAGGTACCGCGGCGCTGACGTTGCTGTCGGCGGGCAGCGTTTTCTGCCGATTCTCCGCCACCGAATTCGTAGGCACATCGTCTACGACGGAAACCTTCGACGGACTTCCACCCGCTCCCGACTGTGACGCGGTGGCCACCGAGGTGGCGTCGACGATCTACGTGGACCGTCCTACGAACGAGGAACGATTACTCGCCGTCGAGATCGACGGCTGTCGGCGCGTCATCGCCGACGGATACGCACCGATGCAAGCGTCGGACGAGCTGTTGGTGTCTTTCCGGTAGTGCTGCGCCACAATGCAGTTGATCTCCCGCCCGGATGCGTAGGTCCCGATGTGACCAGTGACAGCCCGCAATCCTGTCAGGCGCCCGGGAACTGAAGGTGCGCTTGGGTCTTTCCCAGAACCGTCTGGCCCTTGTGCGTGACTGTGACATCGATCCGCGTTGTCCGCATCGTGGCGTCGATCCGCGCGATCTTCGCAGTGATGGAGAGATCAGCACCATCGACGGCATCGACTACGACGGGTCGAGTAAAGCGAGTTTCGTACGAGAACACACCGCTCGGATCGCCAACCCAGTCGACGATGGCCTGCAAAGCAATTCCGGCAGTGAGCATTCCGTGAGCCAGAACTCCCGGTAGCCCAGCCGCGGTAGCGATTGCGTCGTTGAAATGGATCGGGTTCATGTCGCCGGAGGCACCGGCGTAGCGAACTAGGTCATCACGAGTGAGGACCAGATCAACCTTCGCGACGATGTCACCGAGGACGAGGTTTTCGAAAACCGGCACGACGGGTACGGTCATGCGCCTTCTCCTCGCGCCAGCAGCGTCGAGGTGACCGTTGCTACCAAAGCGTCGGTCACGTCGTGGATCTCGGAAACTGTCGACAGGATCGCACTGCCTGCACGCACTGTCACCCCTGTAATCGTCAGTGTCGTAGACAGGTCATCGCCGGCGACTATCGGACGCTGATGCTCGATCTTCTCGGAAGTATGGACCACACGAGTCGGATCGAGCCCGGTATCCGGCGTGCGCAGCAGTGCCATGATCGCTCGTTGCTGGACAACGGTTGTGAATGTTGTCGGTGCGATGACATCGACGAACCCGGCCTCCCTGGCGACACCGACATCATGATGCAAGGGATTGCTCGAACGCACCGCCAGAGCGAACTCGCGAATCTTCTCGCGCCCGACAAGGTACGAAGACGAGGGAAACACCCGGCCGGCGAGCGCTGGGTTCACAGGAGACATCCCGGAATACTAACGGCGGCCGACTTCGGGTTGATTCGTGGCCTGAGGTCTCGTCGGCCCGAGAATGCGATCGAGGAGACGCTCAACCAACTGCACCGCCAATTCTGCTGTGCCGTAGCCGGGAAGCATCCCCTGGGCGAGCCCGGCGACAGCCGCCAGAATGAGCTCGGCGTCGAGGTCGGGATCCATTGACGGCGCAACCGCGTCCCGATTGGTCACTCGTTGAAGCTGGCCGGAAATGAGCGCTGTCAACTCTCTTGGCGCAGTGAGGGTTTCCTCGGCGGCGATTCCTTGTCCGGTCAGTGCGGCAGCGTGGAAGGCGCCGAGAACAATCGCTTCCTCCCGACGTTGTCGATCGAGCGGGAGCATGCCAACAAGGAACGCTGAAATAACCTCGCGGGGTGTCGCTTCCGCGCCAAGAACAGACAACTCCTGCATCAAGCGAGCACCCGCATCCTGACGCACAGCTTGATGCGTCGCGAGAAGGAATTCCCGCTTCGTGCCGAAGTAGTACTGCACGAGTCGCACCGAAATCCCTGCCTCGGCAGCAACGGACTGAAATGTCACCGCCGCGAGCCCACCGTCGACAATCACTCGCCGCACCGCATCGGTGATCTCCCGTTGCCTCACTTCATGGTCGACCAGTCGCGGCATGAGGCTGTCCTTCCCCTTTCGAATGGATGACTTTGACTCGTTAATGATACGCACGTACCGCATTAGTGATACGGTCATACCATCAAAATTGAAAGCAGCGAGAGGGAGGCTCATGCCGAAGATCGGACGATTCAAGAACGAAGCATCAAAGCAGGCGTACCAGAGCATCTACCGAGAACTGGAGAGCACCTGGCCGGTTCCGTCGACACAACTCGACGTGCCGACATCGTTCGGAACCACCCATGTCCGTAGGTCGGGGACCGGCACGGAGACGCCGATCGTCCTGCTGCACGCAGTCGGCGCCAATTGTCTGCAATGGCACATCGTCATCGAGGACCTGTGCCGAGACCGAGTCGTTTATGCGCTGGACACGATCGGTACTGCAGGCCGCAGTGTGCAGACCGCTCCATTGACCGGGGAATCCGACTTCGCCACCTGGGTGGGCGAGGTATTGAACGAACTCGGGGTCGATCGCGTCCACCTGGTCGGCTACTCGCATGGTGCGTGGCACGCCGTTCTAGTAGCACTTCACGCCCCTGAACGACTGGCGAGTGTGACCCTAATCGAACCGGGTGGAGTCTTCGACAAGCCCTCGTGGCGTGTGCTGCTGAAGATGATCCGCGCCGGTATGCGCCGCACCGACAAAAATATTCGCGAGCTCAACGATTGGCTGTCCCCCGGGTACGTCATCGGCGATCGCGAGTTCGCTTTGGTTACAGAGGCATTGAACTACCGGCCCGGTGTCGGGTGGGCACGAATGCTCAAAGATGCAGAAGTGCAGTCGATCTCGGTCCCAATGCTCGTAATCTCCGGCGCTGAGACGGTGGTCTCCAGCCCCGAGCAGGTGGCCGCGAGGTTAGCTGATCTCGTACCTGAAGCCGAAGTGGAGATTTATGCCGGAACCGGCCACGGAATCCTGGGACACATACCTGATCGGGTAATTCCCCGACTCATGAAGTTCGTCCGCAATCATGACGATGCGAAGCGGACGTGATCTCGCGGACCAGCCGCCGACAAGGTAGTGATGAAGCCGGTCAATCAGCCGGCCAAGGCGGTACAACTGACAGATGAGAACATTCCTCTCCGACCGCCGCGGTCAGGTAATGGTGGCCGTTGCCGCCGCCGTTTTGGTCGTGGCGGGAGGTCTGTGGTGGACGAAGACCATCTCCTCGCGCAGATACTCGGTGGCAGTGCTTCCGACTACGAGTCCGATCTGACGATCACAGATGCGGACATACCTGGGCTCGCGGTGACGGCCCGAGGTCGAACCCCCAGCGCTGCCCGAGCATTGGCGACCGACGCCGCCGAAGCTCTCTGTTCGATGTTCGAAGAAGCCAACGCAATGACTTCCGGAGGGTTCACGTTCACCGTCGTTCCACCGGGGACCTGACGGATCTATGGTCAGTAGCGCGGCCGCACCAGGTTTATGCCTGTTCGCGCTCGGCTGCGAGGGCGACCGCCTGTTCGAAGGTATGGACGAGCACTGCACGTCGAGCGACCTTGTGATCCTCGTCCGGTTCGAGTTCGTCAATGTAGCCATCCCACACGCGCAGATATCGATCGCGCCAGTCGATCAGCACTTGCGTCGATGGAAAGGTCACACCGACTCGTTTCGTCTGGGCAATATCGGTGAGGATCTCGAGCCACGCCGGCACCATCTCCCCGCCCCATTCATCCGGCTCCAGACTCGAATCGTCTTCGAACTCGGCAGTGATGTCGTCCACGATTCGACCGGTCAGGGCCCCCAACCCATCCGCGACGGTGTCACTGTCAAAGTTTCCCGGACCCCAGACTCCCACAAGCCCTCCCATATCGATTGCGGATAAATTCAGGTCGACAGTCGCGTTGCCGTCGCAGCAGGCCGTGAGCGTGCTCGCAGTCGCAGGTCGGCAATTGCAAATTGGAGAATCTGCCGCCCGCTCAGTCAGAGCTTGCGGTCATTGGCGCCCGCCCAAATCGGACTGTCGACTATCTTCCGAAACTTCGGCGACCCACCGATTGCTGAAATTTTGAGCATCAACCAGTTCCAGATTCTCACAGCCACCTCCGCGTCGTATCTCACCGTCAACACTAACCGACCGGCGGGACTCTTTTGGCTACCGGTACACCACTATGCGTCGACCAGTTAGATCAAGTGTGAACTCGAACTGGCGCAACAGATCGCCGGGAACTGCAGGAGCGCTTGGGTCTTTCCCAGAACCGTCTGGCCCTTTGTGCGTGACGGCGATTGGTTCTGGGTGCATCGATCCGGTCGGAAGCACTGCGATGTTTGTCGGCACACGGAATTGCGCTCGGTGGAGATCGAGGATCCGTATCCACGGGTGTCGCAGGCAATTCCTGAAGATTCGCAGGGGAAATAGCTGCGCATCGCCACCCCCAACAGCGATTCCGTCGATTGTGTAACAACCACACGAAGAACAGCCATCGATGTCCGAAAGGAAGACTGATCCGGCGAGACCGCGAGGTAGTGTCACATCTGCCCAGCAAAACTCGCCACGATCTCGAGAAGACGGTCGGCCTCGCCAACTGCCACTTCTGACGTTACGACGTTGCTGGGCAGGTGTTTACGGAAAAGGGTTTCGCACGCGGGGTACCGATCGCTGATGGGACTGATCACCCCTTCTCCGAAAGATGTTGGTAACGAATCGAACCCGGAGCACAGAGGTGCAACGATTGGGCGAGTTGATTCAACGCCCCGGTGTGCGATCTATCTGTTTGCGCCAATCATTTTCGGCAAAGGCTTAATTCGCCGAACGGGGCCGGGTACTGCAACAGCTGGTCGAGTATTCGATCACGCGTCTTACGCTAAGGAAGGACCGAGAACATGACTGAAGTAATTTCGTGGATTGTCCAGAATCCGATTGGTGCCGTCGTCGCGTTTGTTGCCGACATCATAATATTGACGATGTCGTCTGTCGCGGGATACTCGTAACCGAATCCGCCCGTCCTTCACGGTATTCCTAAGTCGGGAAACTACATTCGAAGCGCAGAGGGCCGCAACCGCAGCGTACTGTCGGCGCTCGTCACCGACCGTTCGTGGCCTCATATGCCCAACTGCGCTGGATTCGTACTACGTCCCTCGTGTCGAGTGTCATACCGCCAGTTTCAATCAGTCACGCCATCACTACTCAGGAGGAATCACAATGGGTTCGATCAACGCATTCAACGAATGGGTCAACCAAGCTACGTATGCGGGCGACCCGTTTGCCACCGCCATAGCGATCGTCCAGTTCTTCGCGGTGAGTCTCGTCAACCTGTTCACCGGCGGCCCCATTCTTTAATGGAGTCCACTCGGTCTCACTTCTGCTCGGCGTCCATCGCAGCCTGTTCTTCGGCTGTAATGCTCCTCGCGAAAGGTGGCCGGGACATCGCTGACGAGCATGATGCGCAGTTCGGCCTCGCGGATGGTCAGTGAACGCAGTTTTGGACGGTCGATCAGGACGAGTCGACATCGGAGCGAATGAACACCGAAGTGCCCAAGCATGTTCGACGCTTGGGCACTGTCGGGCTTGTTACCCGGCAGTCGGGGTGGGCTCGGGGTTTTCCTGGATGTATCGCAGATTGCGAACCCGTACGCTATCGCAATGGACTTGATGGTCTGGATCGTCACGACGCCATTTCTTGCAGCAGCACTGGCGGGCGTGATGCGACGAACGCTGGGGACGAGAGTCGGATGGCCGCGAACCCTTGCGGTCGCGGTGATAGCACTCTCGGTGGGGGTTCCACTGTCGGGATACGTCGCAACGCTTGCAGGAATTGCCAGCCAGGACGATCAACTTCTGGTGAGCGTAGGAACAGCGCTCATATTCTTCGGAGTTGTCGCGCTCTGGGTGTTCGCAGCATGCCTGGCCGCATTGGTTTTCCTCGAAGTTGTCCTTCCAACAGGGTCCATCCCCGGACCGCCAGAAGCATTGCAGCGCAGCCGCAAATCGTGGCGACGAACCAAGCGATACGTCCAGATCATGGGCATCGTCGTGCGAGCGGGAGGCGGGCCGGCTCTCCGTGCTGGGCCATCAGCGCCTCAGTTCGGGGACGCGCTGGTGGAAGTAATCAACCGGTGCGGTGTCACTTTCGTCAAGCTGGGACAGATCCTCGGCACGCGAGACGACCTCATACCACCCGAGTTGGCTCGCACTCTCTCGTCTCTGCAAAGTTCGGCACGACCGGCTGATCCAGTCCGCATTGCGGAGCTACTGGCATCGGAACTCGGCGACGCACCAGAGTCGGTGTTCGCATGGTTCGATGTGGAGCCGTTCGCCGCCGCCTCTGTCGCACAGGTACATTCCGCGCGCACCGTTGAAGGCGTCGACGTTGTGGTGAAGGTTCAACGGCCCGAGGCGAGCGCACAAGTGAGCGTGGATTGCGATATCTTCCTTCGCGTGTCATCCCGCGCGGAGACCCGTTTTCCCTGGGCACGCGATATCGGCGTTCACCGACTCGCCGGGGGCCTCGTCACGTCACTGCTCGAGGAACTCGACTACCGCACCGAAGCAGCGAATACCGGCGCGATTGCTTCCACCATGTCGAACCGCCCGGATATCGTCGTTCCGCACATCTACCCCAACCTCAGTAGCGGACGGGTGCTCGTGATGGAACGTCTTCACGGCACACCGCTCTCCGACGGTGAGTCGGCGCTCACCGGCCTCGACCGCGACACCCGCAGCAGCATCGCCAACGAACTTCTTGCGTCGTTGCTCGACGGGATCTTTGTCCACGGCGTGTTTCACGCGGACCTGCACCCCGGCAACATCATGATCCTCGATGACGGCCGGGTCGGGCTCCTCGACTTCGGCGCAGTAGGGGTTCTGGACGGCGAGACACGGATCTTGTTCGCCGTGCTCCTCAACGCTGCCCTCGCAGGTGATCCGGTGGCGACAGTCGACGCGATGCTGATGGCATTCGACGTGCCGCCCGAAGTTGATCGCGGAGCACTACGTCACCAGGTGGGCCGAGAGATCACCCTGCTCAGTGTCCAACCCAATGTTTCCATGGCATCGTTCGCGCGAATGTTCACTGTGCTTCGCGAACACCGAATCGGAGTGCCGGGAGACGTCGCGGCCGCTTTCCGTTCGCTCGCGTCCTTGGAGCGCGCCCTGCGGCTCCTGGATCCGCAGATCGACCTCGTCGCTGCTGTTCGGGCCGAAGTACCCCGACTGTTGACCCATGTCGCCAGCCCGACTGCAGCCGCACAGGCAATCCTGTCGACGACGGCGGTCACAACCGCGGTGGTCCGGCGCCTGCCTGGTCAGCTCGATCAGATCGCGACCTCGATCGCGTCGGGAAGCTTCACACTTCGCACTCGCTCGGTTGCACACCCCGACGACAGGCGATGGCTACGACGGTCGGCGAACAACGCGCTGGGTATGGCGGCGGGAGTGACCGCGCTGATCGTCGCGGCGATCCTGCTGTTCGTACCTGGCGGACCACAACTCACACCTCAGCTGTCGGGCTATGCACTCGCGAGTGCGGTACTGGGCTTCGTCGGCGTCGTTCTGTGCATGCGGACCGTGTTCCGTTTGTTCACACTCGACAACAGGTAACCGAGAACTGATGTTCATCGCTTGATCTCGATGTCGTCGAAGTCGAGCGCCAGGAGGGTCGGCCGCGAGGGAACGCGGCCTCCTGGGCCTCTCGGGAGCACACGTCGTCGAGTGGGAAAGGTGAGACCGTCGAACTCGCGATGCTGGTCGCAGTAGAGAGCAGCTTTCGCCCAGCTGCCTACCGGTTCGGCGACGAAGTCGTGACGGCGGATGAGGCCACCGTTGTCGACATAGAAGGTCTGCTGCCGGCAATGGGTATCGATCGCCGGCGCGAACGTTGCTTGTAGTCGTCGCCATTGCTGCCCGGATTCCTGCCAAGGTTCGGCTTCGGTGACAGTGATGTCGTCGCGGGCGAGCAGCAGCGGTGCGTTCAGATAGTTCCAAAAGGCGTAGCCGGCAAAGTAAGCGGTGTCGAGCGCGTCCCAGTGGAGGTTGCGCCGGACTCCACTCAACCCGAAAAACTCTGGACGTGGGTCGGTTCGACTCCCGAGTTCTTCGCCGTCGCGAGTTTCGATCCGCACGACGCCCTTGTCGAACACAGCGCACTCGCCGACACGCGGAAAGTCTTGGAGGACAGTGCGTTGCTCGGCGACTTCAACCTCGACCGTGAACTTCGCCAGCTTGTTGCCGGGGAAGCGCTGAGGCAGCAGACCGCCCAAACGTCCCCGTGCCGTGATCGCTGAAACAGACTGCCAACGTTCGACTCCGCCATGTGCGGTGAGGACTTCATCGAGTAGTTCGGTCATATGTCGACGCTCTCCGTCCCCTGACGGAACTGTGGAAATCAGCGATCAGACGGACGCGTAGTTGTAGTTGCGTTCCTCCCGCGGTACCACTGCCACCCCGCGGTGATGATGACAGCGCCGGCAAGGGACCCGAGGATGCCGCTCGGGCGCAATGATAATCCGTCGCCTGCAATCAAACTCACGAGCAATCCGCCGACCAGCGAACCACCGATTCCCGCGATGAACGCGAAGGTCCAGTCCACTCGTGCGGTCGTTTTCCCCAGAATCAGCTGGGCTCCCGCTCCGATGACGATCCCGAACAGGAGTATTCCGATGATGAGCATGAGCTGAGACCCTTTCGTGGAGTGACGACGCAAGGCGCGAACGACTTACTCTGCGCCATCTTTCCGGTATGTCTCTTATGTCGTGGTGAAATCCGTGTGAAAGGTTGTCGCCACCCACTCCACACTGCTAGGACGACGCCAGTGTCGTCGCCCAGCGGTAGTCCGCCTTACCGGCCGGGGTTCGCTTGACTTCATCGACCAGCACGATCGTGCGCGGCACCTTGTAACCGGCCAACGTCTTACGGCAATGTTCCTGAACCGCTTCGAGAGTCAGCTCGTCGGACTCGGGATAGGTCGCGATCACCGCGGCAACCTGCTGCCCCATGCGCGCGTCGGGTGCGGGGACGACAAGCGCGTCGGAGATCGCCGGATGCGCGTGAAGGGCAGCCTCGACCTCTTCGGCGAAAACCTTCTCGCCGCCGGTGTTAATGCACTGTGAGCCGCGGCCCAGGAAGACAATCGTGCCGTCCGCTTCAACCTTGCCCATGTCGCCGAGCACCGAAAGACGGGTGCCGTCAGCGCGGGTCGGGAACGTGCGGGCGGTCTTCTCTTCGTCCTTGTAGTACCCGAGCGGGACGTTTCCGATACGCGCGATGTAGCCCACGTCGTCGGAGCCGGCGGGGATCTCTTCGAGCCGCTCGTCGACCAGGATCATGTTCGGCGAGGGCGGCATTCGCAGATTTCCCGCCTCATCGATGGAGAAGGCGCCGTCATTACCGGACTCCGAGGCTCCGAAGTTGTCCCGCAACAGCAGGTCCGGCTTCACCGCCAGCATGCGGTCTCGAACGCTGGTGGACCAGATCGCACCACCTGACGTGATCGAGAAGAGACTGCTGAAATCGACCTCGTCTTTGCGTCGTTCCATCTCGTCGACCAACGGCAGTCCCATGCCGTCACCGACGATCAGGATCACCTGTACCGAATCCTTCTCGATCGCTTCGACGACCTTCTCCGCAACGAATTCTCGTCGTAGAACCACGCGGGCACCGAGGGTGAGGAAGGTGAACAGCGAATACAACGCTGCGCCGTGCATGAGGGGGGCGGCAATGAGGAACGAGAGTTCCGGAAATTCCTTTGCAGCGCTGGCTATCTCGGCGAGGTCCTGTCGAGCTTCCTCGCCGTACGGATTTCCGCCGGAGAGCGGCTTACGAAAGAAGTCGTCGTGACGCCACATGACGCCCTTCGGGTATCCGGTGGTCCCGCCGGTGTAGAGCAGGTACACGTCGTCGCCCGAACGAGAATCGAACTCCCCTACCGGTGACATCTCGCGAGCGTCGTCGAAGGAAACCACGGAAACTTCATGCGCTTTCGCTGCGGCGACCAGGTCGGCCTCGACCTCGCCGATCACGATCACCGTCTTCACCTTCGGGCATGCACCGAAAAGGGAAGCAAGGACACGCTGATGCTCGGGGAGTTCCACGACCACTGCGACCGAGTCGGAGTTGGTGAAGATGTACTCGAGCTCGGCGGGTGTGTACCGGTAGTTCACGTTGATCGGGACCGCACGGATCTTGATCAACCCGAGGATCGACGTGACATGTTCGACGCTGTTCTTCAGGAACAGGGCTACATGATCGCCGCGCGAGATGCCAGCTTGCGCGAGCAGGTTGGCCGTTCGGTTGGCTTCCGCGTCCAGCTCAGCGTAGGAGAAGTTCTCTCCCTCGTAAGTCAAGGCGACGCGATCAGGCACCGAGCTGGCGACGGTTTCGAATACATCAGCGAGGTTGAACTGCATCGTCTTCCCTTTCAGAGTCTGCGCCGCGATACCGAGGCATACAACCCTGAATCTAGAACACGTTCCATGTCGCCCGAGGCAAAACGGAGCGATTAGCTGACCATTACCTGGACCTGACCTTGATCGGCGCAGCGACGGCCGAGCTCGCACCGCCCGACACCCATTCGGCGAGCAAGGTCTGCCACGACCCGCAATGGCAGCGCAGGTAGGTGACCGTCCCCTCGCTGGTCCGATGCCGAGATTCGATCTCCCAGCGGTGGATGCAACTTATCGGCGCGAAATCTGTTTTCTTCATACGACGAGCATGATGTAATGGCATTGTGCATCTCAACCCTTACGGCGAATATGCGGTGACGCTGGCCGCCGACCTGGCCAATCAAAATCCCGAGACCTTGGCCGAACTCGTCGAACGCTGCGTCGATGCAGGCATCATTCTCGATTTCCCCATCGCCGAGAAGGACCTCGACGAGACCCTCGACCTTCTGATCGAGTGGTCGAAAATCGTCGACGTCACGGAGGAGGCTGCCCGCGCCGAGTTGGTGAACGTCATGCTCGAGCAAGCGTCGGCGTATCCGCGAATGACCAACCACGCCAACGACGGGTGGCATCTGCACTACCGCGATCCGCAACAGTCGCTCGCCGAGGTCCTCAAGGCACTCTTCTCGGTAGGCACGGCGCTGCACCTCGTCGGCCGCGGAATGCACAGATTAGGTCGGTGCACCCTGGACGAGTGCACCAACATCTATGCGGACACCTCACGCAACGGCAATCAGCGGTACTGCTCCCCCACGTGTGCAAATCGCGACGCGGTGCGACGCCACCGCGCGCGCAAGTGAGCCGGACCGACTACGACGTAGGACCCACTACCTCGAAATCCGAGCCACCTTGGTACTCGAACTGGAAACTGCCGCCGCTGCTTCCCGAGCTGATCCGATTCCACGCGTCGATCAAGTCCTGGACCGTGTTGTATCCCAGGTCCTCCAAAGAACCTGAGAGACTTCCGGTTCCGGCGCCCTCGAACCAGCCGCCGACCACAACGGCCTGCGGAATCGCGATAGTGGGGTTGGTCGGATCGAGCAGTCGAACGCACGCTCCCGCAACGGCGTACACCCCGGCCGGCAGATTGCCGACGGTCCGCGTGCTCGTCTGCCCAGGCGAAACGGCAAACAGATCGAGGATGTTGCTGACGGTCGGATACACCAACACGCCGGGCTGGAGCAGCTTTGCCGGATCGCGGATCACGTCGGGGACATCCCTGGCGTTGAGGATCGCCACTGTGCAGTTGATGAAGCTGAACCGCGGGTTCGGATTGGTGATGGTGAAGGTGATCGCATTGTCCGCTGCGCTCACCGACACCGGAGGCGGGAGAATCGCCGGTGATGCCGACGCCGTCGCCGGAGTCATGACAACCAGTCCCACGACGGCGGCCGACGCCGCGACAATGCTTCCGAGAACGCGTTTGAATCCACGACTTCGCATTTCCGAACCTCCAGGCAAGTCGGTCAGATCGCCAGATGCCTGAAGAATAGACCGCTCAGTCGGAAAATTGGAGAGACAGACGGTGAGCTACCCGAAGAGTCCTTCGAGGCTGCCGCTGCCGAACAGGTCGCTCAGGCTTCCGGTATTGATGCCGCTGAACGGTCCACCGATGACAACGAGGCTCGGCACGCCAGGAACAGGCTTACCCAACGTCTCCAGATCGAGAAGATCGGAGCAGGCACCGAGCACGGCGTAGGTTCCGTCCGGAACATCGGTCACGGTGTTGGTGACCGTCTGCCCCTTACCGACGGCGAACAGTGAGGACGGGTCGGTGATCTTGGGGTACACCACAAGGTTCGGATCGAGCAGCTTGAGCGGATCATCAAGCACGGCAGCAGAATCCGCGGCGTTGACGACAAACGCCTGGCACAACGGGGCAATGCCCGTGTTGTTGTTCGTGATCGTCAGTGCCAGATCGTTTCCGGTCACCTTGTACGAGACGACCGGCGGGACCACCTCGGCCGACGCAGTTGCAGGATTGACCATCGCGACGCCTGCCGCGGTTGCAGCGGCGACTGCCACGGTTCCCACGACGCGACGTACTCCACTCGTGCCCAGCTTCATCGAGGATCCTTTCGTACTGCGCCTTGAGTTCGGCAACAGTGCGCAGCCTAGAACGGATCTACTGACCGAATTGCGTGAATAGCCCCGGAGGGAGGCCGTGCCCGAAAGATCGGGACAAACGTCCCCTTCTCGAAGAGCTCGCTGTTCGACTCAGTTCCCACTGGAGACGAAGGGCGTCCGCACCGGTCCGCCGACCGAACCGTGCGGTGCTACCAATCCACGCTTTTCGAGGATCGGACGCACACCCTCACCGAACTGATACGCCTCTTCGAGATGGGGATAGCCCGACAATACAAAGTGATCCAGGCCGATCGCCGCGTACTCGGCAATCCGATCAGCCACTTCTTGGTGCGAACCTACCAATGCGGTGCCTGCACCCCCTCGCACCAATCCGACGCCGGTCCACAGGTTCGGCGCAATCTCCAGCGACCTCGCTCCGACGCCCTCCTTGTAAGCCGAACCGCCGCCGTGCAATTCGAGCATTCGACGCTGACCTTCGGAGCCGGATCGCGCAAGACTCGCCTGAGCCTGCTCGACGGTCGCCGGATCGAGCGCACTGAGCAGCCGATCCGCTTCTGCCCATGCCTGTTCCGAGGTGTCCCGGCTGATGACATGCAGACGGATTCCGTAGTCGAGGTGACGACCTTGGACTTCCGCGAGGTCGCGGATCCAGGCGATCTTGGCGGCAACAGCGGACGGCGTCTCACCCCACGTGAGATACGTATCCGCGTAACGCGATGCGACGGTTCCGGCCGCCGGCGACGATCCGCCGAAGAAGATGGGCGGTACCGGATCCGGAATACGCTGCAGCGTAGCCTTTTCCACGTTGACGTACTCGCCGGAGAAATCAACCGGACCGTTACCGGACCACAACTGGCGGATCACGTCGAGGAACTCGCCGCATCGTGCGTACCGTTGGTTCTTGTCGAGGAAGTCACCGAACGTGCGCTGCTCGTGGTCCTCCCCGCCGGTCACGACGTTGAGCAGCAGACGACCGCCCGACTGCCATTGGAAGGTTGCGGCCATCTGGGCGGCCAGCGTCGGGCTGAGCAATCCCGGTCGCAGAGCAACCAGAAACTTGAGCGTCTCGGTGGTCTCGAGCATCATCGCCGTCGTCAGCCATGCGTCTTCGCACCACGCGCCGGTCGGCGTGAGGACAGCTTCGAAGCCGTTCGTCTCGGCGGCCGCGCCGATCTGATTGAGGTATTTCAGCGTCGCCGGACGATCACCGGACATCGAGCTGCCGTGCCCACCCGCCATCAGATTCCGGGAATCACCGTAAGTAGGCAAGAACCAGTGGAAGCGCAGTGACACGGTGATTCCTTTCGTCGACGAACAGGCAGAACTCTTCTGTCATTACAACCACAGTCCACCTCGAAGAACAGGGTTGAAATCACCCTGATCGCTAGGGGTGCCCACTTTCGGCTCCGGCGATACCTTCGTGAATTTGCACCGCGACCCGGGGGCTCCGATGACCACGTTTGCCGAAGTCGAGCACAATTCACCGTTCTCGAACGAGACCGACGACGAGCGGCGATCCAGATTGAGAACCGTCGTCGCCGCGAGCCTGCTCGGCACGACGGTCGAGTGGTACGACTTCTTCCTCTACGCAACGGCCGCGAGTCTGGTCTTCAACCAACTGTTCTTCCCGAACCAGAGTTCGTTCGTCGGGACCATGCTCTCTTTTGCGACCTTCGCGGTCGGCTTTCTCGTTCGCCCCATCGGCGGAGTGGTGTTCGGTCACATCGGCGATCGCATCGGGCGCAAGAAAACGCTTGCCCTCACGATGTTCATCATGGGTATCGCGACGGCGCTCATGGGTGTCCTTCCGACCGCAGCTCAAATCGGGGTCGTTGCACCGATTCTGCTTCTGCTGCTTCGTATCCTGCAGGGATTTGCTCTCGGTGGTGAGTGGGCCGGAGCCGTTCTTCTGGCGGTCGAACACAGTCCGGAGAAGAAGCGCGGGCTGTTCGGCAGCATCCCGCAGATCGGACTGGCTCTCGGCTTGGCTTTGGGCACAGGAATGTTCGCACTACTTCAAACGGTCTTCGACGACGAACAGTTTCTCCGTTTCGGCTGGCGCATAGCCTTTGTTCTGAGCTTGGTACTCGTGATCGTGGGGTTGGTGGTCCGTTTGAAGGTCGACGAGACGCCGGCATTTCAGGCCGTTCGCGACCTCGAACAGCGCTCATCCGCCCCGCTCAGGGAAGTCTTTCAAGGAAGAGTCGCGCGAAACACCGTACTGGGCATGCTGTCTCGCTGGGGCGAGGGCGCCGCGTTCAACACCTGGGGCGTCTTTGCAATCACGTATGCAACCAAGACTCTGCATTTCGAAAAGGTTCCGGTACTTCTTGTGGTCACCGTGGCCGCAGTAGTGATGGCGATCTTGCTGCCGTTTTCCGGTTTACTCACTGATCGGTTCGGCCCGCAACGGGTCTACATCGTGGGCATCGCCGCGTACGGCCTCGCGATCTTCCCCGCCTTCGCACTGTTCGGTACCGAGAATCTCCTGCTCTTCGGAGTCGCGTTGGTCGTGGTCTTCGGAGTGATTCACGCCTTGTTCTACGGCGCCCAGGGAACGCTGTATGCGAGCCTCTACCCCACAGAAATCCGGTACACCGGGTTGTCGGTCGTTTACCAGTTCTCGGGTATCTACGCCTCCGGCGTCACACCTCTGATTCTGACGGCACTGATAGGCGCCAGTGGCGGTTCGCCCTGGCTGGCATGTGGATATCTGGTGGCCTCCTCGGCGATCAGCGTCGTCGCCACTGCGGCGATCAGGAAGCGTGATCTGCATCTGTAGCGATCACATCTGAATATTCACCTCTCTTGCACATTTACTAGATATGCATAGAAATACCTGCGAAGAAGAACAGATCGAGATACGCCTGCGCATCGGATACATCGGTGTATCGTTTGGGGTCCCACCCTGACGGAGGCGCCGATGACGACTGGAACGGACAACTCTCCGGCCAAGCGTGTCACCAAACGCCGTGGTCAGACCCGGCAGCGCCTGCTCGACGCGGCTGCAGATGTCTTCTCCGAATCCGGGTTCGGGCACGCCACGGTCGAGCAGATCTGCGAACGCGCCGGATACTCCCGAGGCGCGTTCTACTCCAACTTCGATTCACTCGACGAATTGTTCTTCGCGATGTGGGAGCAGCGATCCGCAGCAATGCTCGCCGATCTGCGGTTGGCGACGGAGTCGATCACCGCCGGTAACACCGTCGACATCCATGCCGCTGTCGCCCGGATCGTGGCGGTGGTTCCGGTCGACCCGCAGTGGTACCGGATCAACGCGGAATTCACAGCCCACGCGCTCCGCAACCCGGCACTTCGCAAAGCCCTTGCCGACCGTGAAGACGCGATCCTTCGCACCCTGTTGCCCATCGTGGAGTCCGCACTCAGCGACGTCGGGCGAACAATCGTCGGCGACCCGACGGCGTTGGGACGGGCATTGGTCGCAGTGCACGACGGCACCAGCGTGCAGTGCCTCGTCGATACCGACACCAACGCCGCCTTTGCACTGCGCCGCGATATCTTCACTCGAATTCTGCTGTCCTACAGCGAAATAATCCAGAACAACCAATCGGAAGAGGAGTTGTCGTGAGCGAACAAGCTGACGTCATCGTTGTCGGGGCAGGGCTGGCGGGACTGGTCGCCACCTACGAACTGACGCGCGCGGGCCGCAAAGTCCTTGTCGTGGAACAGGAGAACGCTGCCAACCTCGGCGCGCAGGCATTTTGGTCTCTCGGCGGACTCTTCCTCGTGAACAGCCCCGAACAACGCCGACTCGGCATCAAGGACTCCCTCGAGTTGGCGATGCAGGACTGGATGGGCACAGCGGGATTCGACCGCGACCGCGAAGATCACTGGCCGCGTCAGTGGGCCAAGGCGTACGTCGAGTTCGCGGCCGGCGACAAGCGTCAGTACCTGCACGATCTGGGGCTTCGCCTGATGCCGAATGTCGGCTGGGCCGAACGCGGCCGCGGAATGGCTCTCGGACACGGAAATTCGGTGCCGCGCTTCCACCTCACCTGGGGCACCGGACCTGGCGTCGTCGACGTCTTTCTGACCAAGGTCATTGCTGCCCAGAAACGTGGCCTCGTCACGTTCAAGCACCGCCACCAGGTGGATCAGTTGGTGGTCACCGATGGCGCGGTCACCGGTGTACGAGGAACCGTCCTCGAACCTTCCAGTGATCTGCGCGGTGTGAAGAGCTCACGCACCCCCGTCGGCGAGTTCGAGTTCGCCGCACAGGCCGTCGTAGTGACATCCGGTGGAATCGGCGGCAACTACGAACTGGTGAAGAAAAACTGGCCCGAGCGACTCGGCAAGGCACCCAAGCACATGCTGACGGGAGTACCGGCGCACGTCGACGGGCGCATGCTCGAAATCACCGAATCCGCGGGCGGAAACATCGTGAACCGCGACCGCATGTGGCACTACACCGAAGGCATCCAGAACTGGAATCCCATCTGGCCCAACCACGGAATCCGAATCATCCCCGGACCGTCCTCGATGTGGTTCGACGCCACCGGCAAGCGTCTGCCGGTCCCCAACTTCCCAGGCTTCGACACGATGGGAACTTTTAAGTACATCCTCGACAGCGGCCACGAGTACACGTGGTTCATCCTCGACCAGAAGATCATCGAGAAGGAGTTCGCACTCTCGGGATCGGAACAGAACCCTGACTTCACCAACCGCGACTTCAAGCTCCTCCTCGAACGAATCAAGAAGGGCGCGCCGGGACCGGTCGAGGCGTTCAAGCAGAAGGGCGCGGACTTCGTGGTGCGCAACAACCTTCGTGATCTGGTCGACGGCATGAACGCCCTCACCGACGAACCGCTCCTCGACTACGAGGACATCGAACGCGAGATGATCGCCCGCGACCGCGAAGTCGATAACAAGTACAGCAAGGACTTCCAGGTCACCGCCATCCACGGTGCCCGTAATCTGTTGGCAGACAAGATCGTGCGCGTCGTTGCACCGCACAAGATCCTGGACCCCAAGAACGGCCCACTGATCGCGGTCCGGTTGCACCTGCTCACACGCAAGACTCTCGGCGGCTTGGAAACCAACCTGGATTCGCAGGTCATCAAGGCCGACGGCAGTGTCTTCGACGGCCTGTACGCAGCCGGTGAAGTCGCGGGCTTCGGCGGCGGCGGAGTCCACGGTTACAGCGCACTCGAGGGGACCTTCCTCGGCGGCTGCATCTTCTCGGGCCGCGCAGCCGGACGAGCATTGGCGCGCGACCTGTAGCCCCGAAATCAGGCGAGCGAATGCGTGACCAGAATGTGGTGGGCACGCATTCGCCGCGCCTCGTGCACGGATTGATGGTGGTGATGGTGCGTCGGCCCGCGCGCGTGGCGGACCAGATCGTGAACAGTTCGGATGACGGTCGGCATTGCGACCCTCCCTCAGGAGATTGTGACTGCTGCTCTTGCCTGTGGAATCACTGTCTGGACACCGCCACTCGCGCCACCTCCTCCGGATCGATGAGGTGGGTATGGTCGTCGTCACCGACATCGATCTGCACGACGTCGATACGTGCGTTGAATGTGGTTGCGCCACTGTAATCGACACTGACAGGCATGCCGTAGTCATCCCCGATGTCGGTGGTCTCGTCCGCGGAGAAGACCATCGGTTGCGTCTGCTCGACGCGACCTGAGCCCACTTCGCGACCGTCGTGATAGATCGTGACCCCACCGCCTCTCGCGAGACCACCTCCGTCGTAGGTGAACTCAGCTCTGATCTGGTGTGATCCTGCCGGAATGTCAACGTCGGAACCGATGACGAACTCGGTCATGCCCAATAGGTTGTAGACGAATTTGGCGCGGCCTTCCCGCGCGTAAAGTGCCCAGCCACCAAATCTGCCTCCCTGCGCGATCATCACACCGTTGGCAGTAATGCCATCCGCGACGTCGACTGCTGCTGTGACACTGAATGATCGGTTCTTGATACTCAGCACGCTGTGCTCGCTCAGCCGTTTCATTCCGGGAAACAGAACCTGTCGGTTCCCGGACACCAACTGCGGACGCCCCGCGATGTGAGGGTTGAACCTCTCGAATCTTCGGTCGTCGATCGGAAGCACGTTGTACTTGACCGCTTCGATCAACCACAAGCGTTGCAGTGCAGCGAGTTTCTCCGGCATCTCAGCCGCCAAGTCTTTGGACTGCGTCCAATCCTGAGACCCGTCGTAGAGCTCCCACACGTCGTCGTCGAGTGCGGGGAGTGCCTCCGCGAAAAGCCATGGAGTGCTGTGCCTGGTGACCGCACTCCAACCCTTGTAATAGATTCCACGGTTGCCGGCCATCTCGAAGTACTGCAGATCGTGACGTTCGGCGACTTCGGCGTCGTCGAAGGTGTAGACCATGCTGGTCCCCTCGATGGGTGATTGCTGGACGCCGTTGACAAAGGTCGGTTCCGGTAGTTTCGCGACCTCGAGGATCGTCGGTGCAACGTCGATGACGTGGGTGAACTGCGACCGCGTCTCCCCCTTGGTCCGAATCCCTGCAGGCCAGTGCACGATCGTCCCGTTGCGAGTGCCACCCCAATGCGACGCAACCTGTTTCGTCCACTGGTACGGGGTACACATTGCCCACGCCCACCCCACGGAATAGTGGTTGTATGCGTCCTTGGTACCGAATTTGTCTTTCACTTCCGCCATGAACTCGGGCGTCTCGATGGCGGCGAGTCCGTTGAAGTTGGCCATCTCGTTGAAAGCGCCGTTGATCGTCCCCTCTGCGGACGCTCCGTTGTCTCCGATGATGTAGTACACGAGGGTGTTGTCGAGAGCTCCGAGTTCTTCGATCGCATCGACAAGCCGGCCGACATGGAAATCGGTGTGTTCGAGAAATCCTGCATAGACTTCCATTTGGCGTTCGAGGACGGGCTTCATCTCCTCACTCATGTCCTCCCACGCCGGGATGGCCTCGGGACGCGGGGTGAGGACCGCATCCGCGGGAACGACCCCCCGCTGTTTCTGCTGCTCGAGAATTGATTCGCGTTGAGCGTCCCAACCTCCTGCGAACCGGCCCTCGTACTTGTCGGCCCACTGCTTCGGAACATGGTGCGGCGCATGGGTAGCGCCGGGTGCAAAGTAGACGAAGAACGGCTTGTCCGGAGCCAATGACTTCTGCATCCGAACCCAGTCGATCGCGTGATCGGCAAGGTCCTCAGTGAGGTGGTAACCCTCCTCCGGTGTCTTGTCCGGCTCGACAGGCGCGACGCCCTCGTACAGCGCCGGGTAATACTGGTTGTTCTCCCCGCCGATGAATCCGTAGAAATGCTCGAATCCGCCTTCTCCCGTCGGCCACGACGTGAACGGTCCCACCGGGGATGTTTGCCACGGCGGAACCTCGTGACACTTGCCGAACTGCGCCGTCGAGTATCCGTTGAGTTTCAACGTCATCGGCAGTGCGGCTTTGGTATTCGGCCGCAGGCCGGAAAGACCAGGAGCCGAGGTAGCGGTTTCGGTGATCGATCCCATGCCGACCGAATGATGGTTGCGCCCGCTCAGAAGAGCGGCGCGGGTCGGAGCACACAGTGCCGTCGTGTGAAACCGCGTGTACGTGAGCCCATTACTTTGCAATCGCTCAGCAGTCGGTGTGTCCGCTGGTCCTCCGAAGGCACTGCTCGCGCCATATCCCACGTCGTCCAACAGGACCACCAGAACATTGGGTGCGCCGGCCGGCGGTAGTAGCGGAGTGATCGGTGGAAACTCGGTGTCCGGGTCCTTCGCGTCGTACGTCACCAGACCAAGATGTTGTCGATCCGGAATCGGTAGTACGGCGCGGCTCTGGTCTGTCGGATCCGTCATGACGTCTCGCCTTCTGTCTCTCACATGGCTCTTTCAAGCGTTTCAGGATCACGACGACGTCGACATCATCCGTTTCGGGTGAAGGCGCACCATTGCCGCAGCGTGGAGGCTTGAAGTGTGGATCAGCCCGGACGTTTCGCTCCCACCCCGATCGGGCATGCCTTCCTCGTCCCCCGGCGCCGTGTACGTGCCGGCCTGACCCAGATCCTGTGCGTCGTCGTGGGACTGGCTGCCGGACTGGGGATGCCGTATGTCCGGAGCGGCCCGATGATTCCCGCCCGTCAGGTCAGCGAGATGCTCGTTGCCCTCGGACTGGGGTTATTGGGTGTAGTGGCAGTGATCTTCTCGCTGCTGTTCCTTGTAGTCCAGTGGGCCGCGACCACCTTCACTCCTCGCTTGTTGTTGTTCCGCGACGACCCCATCGTGTGGCGGACGTTTGCCTTCGCGATAGGCCAGTCGGTTTTCGACATCACGGCGGCGCTCGCCATCAGCAACGAAACGGACGTGTCGGTGATCGTGCCCAGCCTCGCAGTGCTGGCGCTCTTGGCGACGCTGACGCTGATCAGGCTGCTCCAGCTGCGCGCATTCTCGGCCATCCAGTTGGCTCCTGTACTGACCTCGATCTCGAGTCGTGGCCGAGCAGTCTTCGCCGCCGTGTACCCCACCACTGATCTGGAGTTGCCTCCTCTACCAACACTTCCGGTGATCACGACAATCGAGTGGCATCGACCGCCGGCCGTTCTGCAACAGATCCTCGTCGAAGATCTCCTGCAGAGCGCTCGGAACTGCCGATCCATGGTGGTCCTCCGAGTGTCGCCGGGTAGCACGCTGCGAGACGGATTGCCGCTCGCCGACGTCTACGGCGGACCCATGCCCGCCAACACGATCCTTGACGCCTTGGTCAGTGGGAGTGAGCGGACCTTCACCCAGGACCCCCTACTCGCGATTCGGTTGTTGGCTGACATCGCGCTCAGAGCGCTCTCACCCGCTATCAACGATCCTGCGACGGCCGTGCAGGCTCTGGACGAGATCGAGGACCTCCTCTCTCTGGTGACCTCCGTACGCGCAGATTCGATCCGGGCCGTCGACGAGCATGGTGATCTGCGTGTGGTGATTCCACTGCCCGACTTCACGAGCTTCGTCAGAACCGGACTGGACGACGTCATAGCCTCGGCATCGAACTCGCCACTCGTTCTGGGCCGACTTCGCGACCTACTTTCGCACGTCGCCGCCCAATCGGAGTCTCGGAACCGCGATATTCTCGCCAAGCGCGCTCGCTGGATTGATCAGCTGTCACAAGGCTTCCCGCGACTCGAACCCCCGTTGTGAACCCGTACAGATTTGCGGGCCATCGCGTCAAAGCACCGTCAAGATCGGTCTCAGCTCAACGGGGAGTATCGATACTGACTCGGTGAGACATGCAGTGATACTCGGACACCGTGGAGTCATATCGTCGACGACCCGCCCGGCCCGTGGGCCAGAGAATCAGAAGCTCTCCGTCGCAACCGGACTGGCAGGGCTTTCGCTCGACGCGATGGCCTCGGTGTCGTACGGGCCAGAAGCCATCGTGTTGGTGTTGGCCCTCGCAGGCGGCGCGGGGATCGGCTTCACCGTGCCGGTGACGATCGCCATCGCAGTGCTGCTTGCAGTCCTGGTGGCGTCGTACCGCCAAGTGATCGCCGCATTTCCCGAAGGCGGTGGCGCCTACGCCGTCGCAAAGAAGCATCTGAGCCCGCGGGCAAGTTTGACCGCCGCCGCATCGTTGATCGTCGACTACACCCTCAACGTCGCGGTATCGATCGCAGCCGGTGTCGCGGCTCTGACCTCCGCCTTCCCTGCGCTTCTTCCCTACACGGTCTGGATCGCACTGGCGATACTCGGCGGCATCACGGCACTGAATCTACGGGGCATCGCAGATTCCGCGCGAGTATTCATGTTGCCCACCGTGGTTTTTGTCGTCAGCATCTTCACGGTGATCGGTGCCGGACTACTTCGGGAAAACCCTGCCGCCGCCACGGCTCCCTTCCTCGCCGACAACGCACACACGATCGGCATTCTCCTTCTGCTCAAGGCATTTTCGAGTGGTTGCGCCGCATTGACCGGAGTCGAAGCCATCGCCAATGCGGTACCCAGTTTCAAGAAGCCTCGCGTGCGTAGCGCTCAGCGTGCCGAAGTAGCTCTGGGAATCCTGTTGGGCACCATGCTGATCGGCCTTGCGGTGTTGATCGAAAAGTTCTCACTGGCCCCAGTCCCCGGAACAACGGTCCTGTCGCAACTCACTTCCGCTGCCCTCGGAAATGGTGTGGGCTACTACGTCGTCCAATTCTCCACCGTGATTCTGTTGGCGTTGGCCGCGAATACCTCGTACGGCGGACTTCCCAACCTGATGCGGATCCTCGCCGACGACAACGTGCTCCCGCACCGCTTCAGCCGGAAGTCGACGCGTGACGTCTTCACTTACGGCGTCTTGTCGCTCGGTGGCGTCGGTGCTCTCCTGCTCATCGGATCCGGCGGAAACATGAACACCTTGGTGCCGCTGTTCGCCATCGGTGTGTTCATCGGATTCACGCTCGCGCAGTTCGGCATGGTGCGCCACTGGCTCGCCGAACAGACGCCGGGCTGGAAGTGGCGCCTAGCGCTCAACGGTTTCGGGGCTGCGTTGACTTCGATCGCAGCAGTGGTGACAACCGCCATGAAGTTCACCGAGGGCGCCTGGTTGATCGCTCTCGCGCTCCCTGCGCTCGTCCTCGGCATGGAACGCATCCGCGGTGCGTACACACATATCGGTACTCGGTTAACCGTTCAGGGTGAGAACGATTCTCTGTCTATCGGATACAAACCAGCGGTCCTAGTACCCGTGTCCGAAATTACGTCGCTCTCCACCCGCGCGATGGCCGCGGCAACGGCGATGTCGTCACAGCCCATCGCAATTCGAGTCTGCCTGGCCCACGAATCGACGACGGACTTCACACGCCGATGGCAAGCCCGACACCCGAATTCGCGTTTGATCGTCATCGAGGACACCGAGAATTCCGTGGGGAACACCCTCGCCCGATACATCCGCACACACTTCCCCCACCGAGAGACCTTTGTTGTCGTCGCCACCATCGACCCGGCGACCAGATGGCACCGGTTCCTCCCGAGCCAACGGACCGATGAGATCGCTCATGCACTGCGCAAACACACCGAGGCCGTGGTGTGCCAGATTCCGGTTCGGATCGATCCGGCTCACCGCGATCCCGCCCTGCGCGCGTGACCCGTCACTCAGAGCGAAGTACCGAACAACATGCCGAGCAGATACGTCGCGCCGGCAGCGCCGTAGCCGATCGCAAGTTGGCGTAGGGCCCGCTTGAACGGCGGTCCGCCCGACAGCAACCCGACCACAACGCCGGTCGTCAGCAACGCGATCCCCACGAGAACAGATGCGACGATCAGAGCCGTCATGCCTTCCAGGCCGAACAGATACGGCAGCACCGGAATGATTGCGCCCGAGGCGAAGAAGCAGAAACTTGCCGCCGCTGCGCCCAACCCGGTTCCGACGGCTTCATAGTCGTCGACAACGTCCGCGGCGCCGAAGGTGCTGTTCGCGAGGACCTCGGCGGCGCGCTGGTCCGCTTCCTCGGCGGACATACCGCGGGCCCGGTAGACCAGGGCCAATTCGTTCGCGTCGACGTCGAGCAGGCCGACAGCTTCGCTGGCAGCCGGACCAGGATTGGACGCTTCCAACAACTCTCGCTGCGAGCGGACTGAAACGTACTCGCCGGCGCCCATCGACAGGGCGCCGGCCAGAAGCCCGGCCATGCCGGTGATCAGAACGATCTGGTTGGACACGCCGCTACCGCTGATGCCGAGTACAAGGGCGAGATTGCTGACCAGGCCGTCGTTGGCTCCGAAGACGGCGGCACGAAACGTCCCCGAAAGTCTGTTCCGACCCCGAGTGGCCAAGGCCCGCACCACTTCTTCGTGGATCTTCTCGTCCGCGCCCATCGATGCAGTCGCGTCGGCGTCGTTGGGATACGGGGATCGCGTCTCCGCGCGCTGGGCAAGAGCGAGCACGAAGACAGAGCCGAAGCGTCTGGCCAGAAAGCCCAGTATCCGAGTGCGGATATCACCGCGAAGTGGTTTGCCGACGTGATCGCCGAGTAGCGCTCGCCAGTGCGCCTCGTGTCGACCCTCCGCATCGGCCAGTGCGAGAAGGATTTCGCGCTCCTCGCCGCTGCGCCTACCCGCGAGGTCGCGGTAGACGGCGGCCTCGGCTTGTTCGTCGGCGAGGTATCGTCTCCAGCGCTTGACATCTCGCGGGTCTGGATCGGGTCGTGCGGCCGGAACTGTGGACATCGTGTTCCCCTTCCGGTGAGGCGGTCACGCTTCGAGTACGCGGTCCATCCACGTCGTCAGATCATTGATGACGTCGTCGCGGTTGGTCTCGTTGAAGATCTCGTGCCTGGCACCCGGATAGGTGTAATAGGTGACGTCTTCGATCCCCGCCGAGTTGTACCGTTCGACTGCGACGTCGGTACGGCTCAGCGCGGCGTTGAGAGGATCCGAGGTGCCGACGAAGACCAGGATCGGAAGGTCTTGTCGCACGCCCTCGACGTCGACGAACCTCGGCCCAGCTGCGATAAGCCCGCCCATGCCGGCGTCGTCCAGGCTGAAACCACACAGTGGATCGTTGATGTACAGATCCACCTGCGCTTCGTCACGGCTGAGCCAGTCGTGCGGAGTACGGGCCGGTTCGAATTCGGCGTTGAACTGGGCGAGGACGTCCGGGCCGTCGTTGACGAGGCTCTCGATGAGTTGATCGACCGCGGTGGTCCCCGACAGTGCGACGGCGTCGATCAGGTGTGAATGGTCGAGGATGTACTGCTGCGAAGCGAACGAACCGAGGCTGTGGCTGAGCAGTACGACGGGCAGGCCGGGGTGTTTGTCGCGGATGATGCCCGTGAGGGTCACCATGTCTGCCACCAAGCGGTTCCAGCCGTCGTCGCCGATGTTGCCTGGGCCGGCGTGCATGCTCTCACCGTGGCCGCGGTGGTCCGCCGCGTAGACGTGGAAACCGCGAGCATTCAGGGCTTCGGCAACGTGTGCGTAGCGTTTTGCGTGCTCACCCATACCGTGCGCGAGTTGAACAACCCCTCGAGGTTCCTGCTCGGTGGGCCATTCGTGGACATGAATGACCACTCCGTCGTCGCTGGTGAAGGTGAACATGCGCTACTCCCGGTGGTCGCGATCCGGACAGGTCATTTCTCATGCTAGATCCGCAACGGCAATCCATCCGGGAAGTAGGTCCTGATCACCGGCGAGCCTGATTCGTTTCTGCACATCCGGCTTCAAACTCGGATATACCGGACACGGATGTTCGGAAACAGTTGTCGACCAGCCTGAGGAGTACAGAGCGATGAATTCGAACCGCATGCGCAACGTCGGCTTGTTGGCGGCTCCACTTGCTGCTCTCGCCCTTCTCAGCGGTTGCGGCTCGGATGAAACGGGAACGGCCGAGAGTTCACCGGCACCCGCCTCAACGACGACCGCCTCTGCGCCGACGACCCAGACCGGCACCGCTTCACCTTCGACGACCCATACCGACCACACCCAAACGACAACCTCGACGGCACCCAATCCCGAAGGCTGCGCGATCGGGGAACTGAACGTCACCCTCGGCGAGTCGAGTGGCGCCGCCGGTTCTGTGGAGCTTCCGGTGGTCTTCACCAACACGGGCGGCCGCACGTGCACGCTCGACGGTTTCCCCGGCGTCTCGTATGTCACGGGAGCGTCCGGAAGCGAAGTGGGTGCTGCAGCCGGCCGCTCCGGATCCGGTTCACTCGTCTCCCTTGCCCCTGGCTCTGCCGCAACGTCTTTGGTGCGAGCTACGAACGTCGAGAACTACCCGGCAGATCAGTGCGGCGTGACCGACGTTGCGGGACTGAGGGTTTACCCACCCAACAGCTACGACTCGGTCTTCCTCGCCTATCCCACCAAGGGTTGCTCGATGACCGGCGCGAACATCAACCAGCTGACGGTCGCGCCGGTCGCCCGCTGAGTCACGGCTTGAGGCGTCGTAGACCCCAGAGCGCCGGCAGGAGGAACAGGCCTGAAAGGATCAGGACGAGTGCAGCTTCCGTGAACTGAAATCGCCGGACCTGGTCGACTGAGTGGTACCACGTTTCGTAGTGGTCCACTCCCTGCGCGACCACACACTCACGGTAGTCGGCATCGAGTTGGGCCAAGAATGCCTTCTGGCGAACGTAGAAATCCACGTCACTCTCGTCGGATCGCTGATCGTATTCATTGCCGGCTGTATCGGTAGTGCACGCCTGATAGTCGATCTCGACCGGCTTCCCGTTGGCATCGGTGTATCCACTCCGTATTACCCACGCCATCGAGGAGTCCATGACGTAAGTTGCGTAGAAAGTGTCGTGGTCGATACCTTGCGTCAGCACAGTCGGCTCGGCATAGTGCGGCCGTGCCAGATTCTGAAATCCCACCATCAAACCTGCGACGGCCACCAAGGTGACGGCCACCGCGGCGATGGGTGATCGCACCAGCAGTGATACCGCAGCTCCGGCGACCAATGCCATGAAAGTGTATGCACCCAAGACGATTCCGCTGGAATTGAACAGAGGGAAGAGCATCGAACTCATTCCGTACGACTGAACGGGTCCGACGTTGACCACATAACTCCAACTCTCGAATCCAACCCGAGCGGCTTCGAGAATGAAACCGAGAATCGCGGCTGCGGCAGTGAGCGGAAGAAAGACAACAACGACTCGCATCCAGAACCATCGTGCTCGACTCACCGACTGCGTCAGACCGAGAACATGTGTTTGCTGATCGATGTCGCGGGAGAATACCGTCGCGCCCACCAGCGCCCCGAGTAGTACCGGTAAGGCGGCGGCGATCGTGTTCACGCCGGTAACGGCGGTATCCGCCCAGCAGTCCCATCCGACCCCGACACACCCGAAGTACGTTCCTCGGCCCTCTGTACCCAAGCTACTTCGAGTTCCGATCCCGCCGACTATCGCTGCCATAGCCAAAGCTGCGATGAATCCAAGCGACACAACGAGCGATGTCCGGTGGTGCCGCCACGTAACCCAGATCATGCCGCCACCATCGTTTCTGCGCTCAGGTGCCCGAGCACCACGTCGTCGAGAGTTGCGTCGTCGATCACCCAGCCGGCCCGAGGGCTCGGACGGACTCCCTCCACCACATGAGAATTCGACCGCATCCCCTTGTCGGTATGAATGACCGCACCGGCGCCGACCACGTCCGAGGGGTCGCCGTCCCCGATCAATACGTAATGGGCAGAGATCAATTCATCCAACGGACCGGACAATCTCGCGTTTCCGCCGCCCAGCAGAAGAAGTCGATCCGAGACGTCTGCCAATTCGGAGACGATGTGTGAAGACAACAGAACCGTGGTGCCGTACTCGGCAACGTCTTCGAGCAGAGTGGTCGCGACGGACCGCCGCGCCACGGGATCAAGATCCGCCAAGGGCTCGTCGAGTAGAAGCAACTGCGGTCTGCGCCCCAGCGCCAAAGCCAGTGCAACCCTGGTTCGTTGACCTGGTGACAGAGTCTTCGCCTTTGCATCGAGAGCAATCCCAGCGCGCTCCACCAGATCCAGAGCGTACTTCGCATCCCACTCGTCGTTGGTATATGCGCCGAATCGAAGAAGTTCTGCAACAGTGAATTTGGGATACAGCGGCTTGTGCTGAGCGAGGTACGACAGGCCTGGGCAGATGCCGTCCTGATCCGGCGTGCTGCCCAGGACGGAGATCGAACCATGGTCAGGCATCGTCAACCCGACCGCCAAGGACATCAGCGTGGACTTACCGGCGCCGTTCACCCCGACCAGGGCAGTGATGCTTCCTGTTGCGATCTCGAATGTGCAGGCGTCGAGCACCTTCTTCTTGCCGAAGCGCTTGTCCACGTCCTGCATTGTCAGTGCCGATTCTTGCGCAGTCATGATGTCTCCCCCTGCTTTCCGGACGGATCCGTTTCGATGAACGTCTTCTCGAGTTCCAAACTCACCAGTGCTTCGATGTCCGTGCGCTCGAGTCCAGCGGCCACGGCATCTGCCACCCAACGCGCCAACTCGCGCCGTAGCGCAGAGCTTTCCGCCATACCGGGCTTGGCCAGGGACTTGACGACGAACGTGCCCAATCCAGGCCGCGGAGCAACAAGTCCGTCGCGCTCGAGTTCCTTGTAGGCCTTCAGGACTGTGTTCGGGTTGATCGCGAGCGCTCCCACGACGTCCTTGGCTGTGGGCAGCCGATCCCCGACTTGGAGATCACCGAGCCTGAGCGCCTGCTTCACCTGAAGGACCAATTGCACGTAAGTGGGAATGCCGGATCGGCGGTCGATACGGAAGTCGATCATCCGAACCCTTTCACTAGTTCATTAGTGGAATAGATATTTACCCTGCCTTGACCTCCCGGGTCAAGCCAGACGACCCCTGTAAAGTGCAGATGCCCCGGTTCACCGGGGT
This sequence comes from Rhodococcus sp. T9N, assembly GCF_024436645.1. Taxonomy (NCBI): domain Bacteria; kingdom Bacillati; phylum Actinomycetota; class Actinomycetes; order Mycobacteriales; family Nocardiaceae; genus Rhodococcus; species Rhodococcus sp. T9N. The sequence goes on from NZ_JAMSKS010000005.1 coordinate 339,809, forward strand.
GCCACGCTGCTCGTGTGAAGTTCGGTGAAACCCCGGCACTGTCGACGCAACTGTGAATTCGCCCGTCACTACTCGAGGCGAACGAGTCAGGTCACCGGCCTCGTGGCGACACGATGGTTCTCGGACGAAGGACCGCTCGTGGCGCTTCGCCTCGCGGCCGCGCTGCTCGCGACCCTTCACCACTAGCGGAGGGGTGGCTGTGAGTACTCGGCCGACACGTAAATTCAGATCTGTACTTGCAGCACTGACGGTGAGCACCGCACTGCTTGCCGGTGCGTGCAGTGGCTCGACGTCCGATGCACCCGCAACCACAGCCGCCTCGGACGGCTCGTTCCCGGTGACTGTTGTTTCCGGTCCCACGGATTCCGGCACGGACATCACCATCGAGTCGCGCCCTCAGTCGATCGTGTCTCTCAGTCCCAGCGCCACCGAGACCCTGTGGGCAGTCGGCGCGGGCGATCAGGTGAAGGCCGTCGACAATCAGTCCGACTACCCGGCCGGTATCCCGGTCACCGATCTCTCGGGCTTTCAACCGAACGTCGAAGCCATCCTCGGCTACGCACCGGATCTGGTGATCGCATCGGATGACATGAACGATCTTGTCTCCGGACTGCAAAAGGCGAAGGTGCCGACACTCCTACTACCGGCAGCGACGAGCATCGACGACGTCTACGCCCAGATCGAGCGCGTCGCGAAGGCCACCGGCCACGAGGACAAGGGCACCGAAGTTGTCGACACCATGCGCTCGGACATCGACGCCGCTGTCGCCAGTGTTCCTGCGCGCCAACAGCCGCTGACGTACTTCCACGAACTCGACTCCTCGCTCTACACCGTCACGAGTTCGAGCTTCGTCGGGCAGATCTACTCGCTGTTCGGAATGAAGAGCATCGCCGACGCCGCGGGGCAGGGTGACTATCCGCAGTTGTCCGCCGAATTCGTGGTACAGGCCAATCCTGATCTCATCTTTCTCGCAGACTCCCAATGCTGCGGAGTGACAGCAGAATCCGTCGCCGCTCGACCCGGGTGGAGCGGCATGAAAGCTGTCACCGGTAACCAGATCCATGTGCTCGACGAAGACCTCTCCAGCCGCTGGGGACCTCGTGTCGCCGACCAGGTGAAGGCCGTCGCTGCCATCGTTGCCCAAGTTCCCGCGGCCTGAGCACTCGATGATCAAAGCCGGTATCTCCCAACATCGGACCGCCGTTCTGCTCGGCGCCGCGCTGATTCTGTGCGCCGCCTTGCTGATCGGTGTTCTGGTGGGGCCGGCCGGTTTGACGCCTGATCGGACCATTCTCGAACTTCTGGACGGAATACCCGGCATCCATATAGATTCCGGCCTCACCGCAACACAGCAGGCCATTCTCTGGCAGATCCGGCTTCCGCGAGTAGTCCTGGGCGCGTTGGTCGGAGCAATGTTGGCCGTAGCCGGCGCCGCCTACCAGGGCGTGTTTCGAAATCCCTTGGCAGATCCGTATCTCCTCGGAGTTTCCAGCGGAGCCGGACTGGGCGCAACCCTCGCCATCGTTTCGGGTGGAGCGCTGGGCATGTTCGGAATTCCCATGGCCGCCTTCGTCGGTGGTGTGCTGGCAGTGTTCGCAACTTATTCGCTCGGTCGAAGCATTGGCGGGCCGCAGAACGCGGTAGTCATCATCCTCGCCGGTGTCGCAGTCGCAGCGTTCACGAATGCAGCGCAGACTTTTGTTCAGCAGCGGTTCGACGATTCACTGCGCGAGGTCTATTCCTGGCTACTCGGCGGACTGTCCACCGACGGTTGGTCGGAAGTTCTGGTTGTCTTGCCGTACGTTGCGCTGGCCTCAGCCGTCATCCTGGTACACCGGCGTGTACTCGACGTGATGGCCGTAGGTGACGTCGAAGCCGCCAGCCTCGGCGTCGACCCGGCCAGATCACGCCTGGTGCTGGTGCTCGCCGCAACTCTGGGAACGGCCGCGGTCGTGAGTGCAAGTGGACTCATCGGCTTTGTCGGAATCGTTGTTCCCCATGCGGTTCGACTGGTCGTCGGCCCGTCTCATCGGCTGCTTCTCCCCCTGTCACTCATGCTCGGAGCGGCGTTTCTCGTCCTCACCGACGTTGCCGCCCGCACGGTCATGGCACCGGCCGAACTCCCCATCGGAGTTGTGACCGCGATGATCGGCGCTCCGTTCTTCCTTCTGGTTCTGCGCCGCAGCCGGGTCTCGGCATGACCGACAGCGCAGTGCGGTGCCGCGACCTCCGAGTCAACCTCGGCGGCAAGGACGTCGTCGACGGCATCGATCTCGATGTGACACCAGGCGATTGGGTTGCCGTGGTCGGGCCGAACGGCGCCGGCAAGACAACCTTGATGCATGCCCTCGCTGGATTGATTCCGTCTACCGGTGAGCTCTCGGTCGGGGGACTGAGTCCTCGCAATTCCAGCCGCAAGGCGATGTCCGCCGTCGTCGCGTTGATGCCTCAGCGTCCGGTAGTACCCGAGGGCTCAACGGTCAAGGAACTGGTTGCGCTCGGCCGCACTCCCTATCTACGACGCTTCGGAACCGAAACCGCTACTGACCGTTCGGTGATCTCTTCGGTGATCGAGAGGCTCGACCTCACCGAGTTCGCAGATCGACGAGCCACCGAACTTTCCGGCGGCGAATTGCAGCGCGTGGTCCTGGCTCGGGCACTGGCCCAAGAACCGCAGGTACTGCTCCTGGACGAACCCACCAGCGCGCTCGACATCGGTCACCAGCAGCAGGTTCTCGACTTGGTGGAGGAACTGCGTGAAGCCGACAACATCACGGTCATCGCCGCGATGCACGACCTCACTCTCGCGGGTCAGTACGGTCGACGAATCGTGCTGCTGGACAAGGGCAGCGTCGTTGCCGACGGCACTCCCTCAGCGGTGCTGGAGGCAGACCTCCTCGGCCGCGTGTACGGCGCCCGGGTCGAAATCCTGGACCGGCCCAGCGGTCCCATAGTTGTTCCGATTCGGCAGGAAGGCACCCGCTGATGGAATTGGTGATGCTCGGCACCGGTGCTGCCGACGGTTGGCCGAACCCGTTCTGCACTTGCCCTTCCTGCCTGGCTGCCCTGTCGAGTGAAACCATTCGCGGGCACACTGCCGCCCTGGTGGACAACAGAATCCTGTTGGATTGTGGTCCGGAAGTACCGCGTGCCGCGTCGCGATTCGGTCGCACGCTGGCACACGTGGAACACATCCTGTTGACGCATTCTCATCCCGATCACCTCGGCCCGATGGCATTGCTGTTCCGGTCCTGGGCCTCGCGCACCGAACCACTACAGGTTCTCGGGCCACCGGACGCGCTCGATCTCTGCCGAGACTGGGTAGGCCCCGCCGATCCGGTGACCTTCACGCCGCTCGAGACCGGCCAGTCGATCATGTTGGGCACCTATCGTGTTCGCGCAGTCGAAGCCGCGCACGAAGTACCCACCCTTCTCTACGACATCACCGACGCATCCGGAACCCGAATCTTCTGGGCCACCGACACCGGGCCTCTGCCCGAATCCACTGTCGACGCACTTGCCGACGCCCGTTTCGACGCCGTCTTTCTCGAAGAGACCTTCGGCTACAAAACTGACCACGGCACCGGGCACCATGATCTGCCGAGTTTCGCGGAGACGGTGACCCGACTACGCAATTGCACCGCGATCACCGATCGAACCGATGTGGTCGCCGTACACCTCGGGCACCACAACCCGGTCGAAAACGAACTCGCGGAGGAACTTCGAACGTCCGGGGCGCGAGCGGTTCCGGATGGAGCTGTGCTCGAGATCGGGGTAGGACAGAGCCATCGAACTCTGGTCACCGGTGGCGCCCGCTCGGGCAAGTCCACTTACGCGGAGGGCCTGCTTGCCGGCTACCGGAACGTGACGTACATCGCCACCGGGGATCCGCAGGACGACGATCCCGACTGGATCGAACGAATTGCGTCGCATCGCGCGCGGAGGCCGCCGACGTGGACGACGGTAGAGACCTCCGAGGTCGCCGAAATTCTCGTGGCCGCAACAACACCGATCCTGATCGACTGCCTCGGCACGTGGCTGACCGCACGTCTAGACCGACATCAGGCGTGGGCGACAGAAGATCTCAGCGACGTCCACGCAGATATCGACCGGTTGGCCGACGCCTGGACCGCCTGTCCGGTTCCGATTGTCGCCGTCACGAACGAAGTGGGAAGCGGCGTCGTCCCGGACACGAAGTCCGGGAGACTGTTCCGCGATCTACTCGGTCTGGTGAACAGCCGCATCGCCAGTGAATCGGAGTCCGTGGTCCTGATGACCGCCGGGCTCCCCCTGAGCCTGCGCGTGTGACGTCAGAGCAATCCGGTGAGCTGACGCGCGCAATCGAGTAGGAAACCGACCAACTCTCGATCCTCGTCCGTCACTCGCCCGCTCGCTCCCTGAACACACAACCCGCCGGCCACCTGGTCTGCGTGATCTCGAACCGGTACTGCGACCGCGGATCGACCCAGGCGACATTCCTGGTTCTCGAATGCAAAACCCTGCAGGCGAACAGACCTCAACTGCTCATACAACGCATCGAAATCACCGAGGGTGAACTCCGTGACCCGGCGAAGTTCCAAACCCGAAAGCAGCCGCTCGTCGTGCGCCAACAGAACCTTCCCCAGCGCATTCGCGTGAAGGTTCTTGGCCAGTGCCGCTATTCCGATGATCTCGTGATCCGGATCCTTGTCGACGAACCTCAAGCGCCCACCAGCGAATGAGGCGACGTGCAATCCGAACCTCGTGTGTGTCCGCATGTCCTCGACGCGCTCGTGCAGCGTCGGCGCCGGGCCACTCGACGACGCCGCATGGGAGAGCTCGGCAGTCCGACGCCCCAACGCGAACCCTGACAGGTCCGGCACCCGCACGAGAAAGCCCTCCGCCACCAGCAGATTCAGCATCCGGTACGCCGTGGCCGATGGAACGCCTGCAAAAGTGGCGATCTCCTTCGCGGTTGTTCCAGGTCCCAGATGAGCCACCGCCTCGAGCATCCCCAGCGCCTTCTGGACCGCACGCGGTTGTTGTCCACTGAAGTGGGTCTCGTCGCCGATCTGTTTGCCTGATCGTGGACCAGCGGTTGCACGGTCCGCGGTCACCGCCCATGCTCCGGCGAGTCACCCTCGGCGGTCCCACGATCCGGAACGAGTCGCCTTCGCCCGTCACCGTCGATCAGCAGAGTGCCCGCACCGGGCAACAGGTCCGCCGTCTCGACGCTGTCGAAAGCGCCGACCATCAGAAGGCTTTCCGGTCTGGCTCTTCGAAGCAATGAACTCCACACTGTCCCCGACACAGCAACAGCAAGAGCAGCGATCGGCAGTGCCCACATCCCGTGAACCGCACCGTCGAGAACGATGTAGACCAATAGACCGGCACCGGCGACGCTCACGGACACAGTGCATATCCGGGTCAGCGAAGTATGTTCCCCGATTCGGCGCAAGAACTTCCACGAAGCAAAGGCCACCAGCGTGTAAGCGCAGACCAACGCGGTCTCCACCACGCCGTCGAAGGATCCCGAATCGTCGCGAACCGTATCCGAATAGATGAATACGCCCGCCGCACTTACCGCGACGAACGCAAGTACCGCAACGTACGGGGTGCGGAACCGTCTGTGTACGCGAGCGAGCGGCGCAGGCAGTACCCGTTCGATCCCCATCGAGTACAACAACCGCGAACCCGCCTGCGCACAACCGAGAGTGGATGCGAACCAGGAACACGTCATTCCGATCTTGACTGCCAGAACCACTTCCGCGCTGGCTCCGGATGCCGTTCCTTCGAAGTACGCTCCGACGATCGTTGCGCCGTGGCCGGTCATCGCCGCCCAGGCCGCAAAAACGAAGAGGACCCCGCAGATGATCGGCGAAATGAGAACCGTGCGTGTGACGCTGATGAGTGGTCGTTTCGCTTCCGGGCCGAAGAAGGCCGAGCTTTCGAAGCCCGCCATGCTGAGCACCGTCAGCATCGCGAGAAACGGAACTGCACTCAGCGACGGATTCGGCAGGGCAACAGCAGTTGTCGTGTCACTGTGCGTCGCCAGCATGACCACGACGATGAGAATCAACGAGCACGCTTCGACGACCAGGATCGCTCGGGTGGCGAACCGGACGCCTCGCACTGCAATCCACGCGACGGCCAGGGCAATCGCCACCGTCGTGATCACCGTCGCGGCAGGCCCTCGCACGTCGGGGCCGACAATGGCGATGGTATCGAGCAGACTCGGAACTGCCTGCGAGAAAACCGAAACCGAGATTCCGAGATACCCGAGTACCAGTGCGGCACCCGCCGTCAGTGTCGCCCGGATACCGGAGCCTTGGAAGACGAAGCTGTACAACGATCCTGCTGCGGCCAGTCTCCGCGTGAAACTGAGTGATGCAGAACGCAACGAGAAACACCGCCGAAGTTGTCGCAGCAATCGCAGCCAACCCGACGTAGCCGGGACTGTAGGTGATCATCCACAGGGCGATGAACACCATTCCCGTTGCCGGAGCGATCGTGGAAAGTGATTGCCCCAACAGGTCGATCGGGGTCAGACGTCCTCGTCCGAGACCACGGAGCGGGGAGAACACGGGCTCACTGTGTTGATCCGCATTCTGCGCTCGCGTGATCGCCGCACGCAGTGCCGCACTCACGGCCATGAGTCACCGTCCGTCGCGTCCAGGCCCGAACCTACGAGCGAATTGTCAGAATTCGGTCAAGTTAGTCCGCTTATGTTTCCGCGCAGTTTCCACGATGGCGCGCACAGAACTTTCAAGTGAGAATCCGACTCTGTTTCCCACCCAGCGTCATGCCGGATCAAGGGCGGCCGACGGTATCCGTCCCCTCCGGCAGCACCTTGACCTGCAAGTTCTCCGATTCTCACACGACAACTGCTCTCTCAGTTGCACCTCGTCCAGGCGTAGCGCGGTCGACGCGGGTTCGCAGCATCGCCCGTACAGGATGTGTCCCACACACCACCGGCACTACCCGAGAGGAACGGAGGAAGCATGGACTTGGTCAGCGCCACCACTTCGGCGATCATCGGATTTGTTCTCCTGCTCGCCGGCATTCCCAAGCTGAACGACCACGACGGGGTCCTTCGTTCGGTGCGCGGATACAAAGTGTTGCCGGTGCGACTCGAAGTACCTATCGCTCGCATCCTTCCCGTCACGGAAACCGTCGTAGGCATCCTTCTGGTTCTCGGCGTGGCCCATCGCCTCGCCGCCTTGGTTGCTGCCGTCATGTTCGCGTCGTTCTTCACGGGCCTCACGATCAACCTCCTGCGTGGGCGACGCGATCTGGACTGCGGATGTTTTGCATTCGGAGTCGGCGAGATTCCGCGTATCGGATGGTTCCACGCCGTTCGCGCCGGAACACTCGCGGTGATCGCTGTGGCACTGTCGGTCACCGCCGGACAGGCTGAGATCGGCGTCCAGGTCGTGGCGGCGACCTTCGGATTCCTCCTCGTTCTGGCGGGAGTTGCTCTCGCACAGATTCGTTCGGTGGTCCACCTCGGACGACGCCCGGTCGACGACTACCTGTCGAGTGCCTCCATTCGCCTCCGAACCGCCGAAACCGCGTCCCGGTACGGCTCGTGAACTCACATCCCCACCACTGAAAACTCGAAGGCAGGACTACCACGATGACCACTTTCCTCCTTGTCGCGACAGTGATCCTGGTGATCGCCGTAGCCGTACTGTTCTTGATGGTTCTTGCTCTGGCTCGTGAAATCGGCCGCGTACAAGTACGTCTCGGACCTCTCGGTGCCCGGATGATGGATACCGGGCCCAAGGTCGAACAGGCCGGCCCATCGTTTGCCGGTCTCATCGATCAGGAAGGACGGATCGTCGGAGTCGGTGGTCACCGCGACAAACCTCAACTCCTGCTGTTCACAGCACCGAGTTGCTCGACGTGCAAGAGCCTTCTTCCCGGCGTAAGGGCAATGGCCCGAGCCGAATCGGATCTCGACGTGATCATCATCTCCGACGGAACACCCGAAGAGCATCGCGAGTTCCTGGCCGGCAGCGGGATCGGTTCCGAGCTCAGTTACATCGACGCTCGAGACGTCGGTATCGCATACCAGGTGGGCACCACTCCGTACGGCGTGATTCTCGACGAGCACGGCAAGATCCGAGGAAAGGGCCTGTGCAATCACATGGCTCAGGTGGAAAGCCTGCTCAATGCGCTCGAATCCGGCACCCCCTCACTCCAGCACCTTCATGCCCAGGCGAAATCCGGCAGCGCGGCCTGATCTTCCTGCACAGTTCGATCCTCTTCACGAATCAGGAGAAAATCGTTGGACGACAATGAATTCCCGCAGCACAACATGACGGAGAATCGATATCCCGTCGACGAGGCGACAGTTCAGGCCCAGGCCGAATGGATGGCGGGCCAGGGCGGTTCGCTCACCAGCCGAACCGGACGTAAACTCTCCGAACGAGTTTCGCGGCGCTCGATGATCAGTCGGATCGGCAAGTGGACCATGGGTGTGTCAGGAGTGGCACTGATCAGCACACTTCCCGTGACACGTAGTGCCTTCGCCCAAGAGCCCGAGGTTCCTGCGCCGGCACCTGGCCCCGAACCTCTTGTCCCTGTCTACGACGGTAAAGATCCGGCCGAGTGCGAGTACTGGCGCTGGTGCAACATGGACGGAACGTCCTGTGCCGCATGCAACGGCGGCGGTGTCACCACCTGCGCCCCCGGCAGCAAGCCCGGCGCAGAGTTCTGGGTCGGATGCTGCACCAACCCTGATACCGGCAAGACCTATCTGATCGCCTACTACGACTGCTGTGGTGCACCTTCGTGTTCCAACGCATTCTGCGGCGAACCGGACATGCAGGCCGTGATGTACAACCCGGTCTCCGGAAGCTACGACCAGGAAATCATCTGGTGTGTCTCCGACGAGTCCCAGGCATACACCTGCACGATGGCGCCCATCATCGGTGAGGACTGCCAGACTCGACCGGCCGAGCGCCCCAAGGTCGGTGCCGGATCATGAGCAGTCCGCGAACCCGAAAACTGGCGCGACCCGCCGTTGCCGTCATCCCACTCACCGTCGTACTCGCGCTGGCCGGCTGCAGTTCGTCTGACAACGACGAACCCTCCAGCGCAGGTGATGTCACCTATCCGACAGTTCCGTTCACTGCTCCAGGTGAAGGAATCTCCCTCGGTCACGACGACCAGGAAATCGGCGACACCATTCCCGAGCCGTTGCACGTCGGTTCGATCACCCCGATCGCAGCTGACCGCTTGCTGGGCGTCGAAGGTGGATTCGGCCAACTCGAGCTCAGCGTCAACGTCATCGATCCGAAAACCGGTGTGGCCGAGAGCCGGATCACCGTCGGCCCTGGTATCTGGGATCCGGTCATTCACGGATTCGTCGGGGATTCCGCCGAGGATCCTGCGGTGCTCGCTGCCGAGGTGTGGCGGCCCCGAGGTTCCCGCGGCGCGGCAGATTTCACGGTCAGCACCTACTCCGGAAACCTGCTGGAACCAGCCGAGGTCATGCTTCCGGACGTCGCACGCGTACATTCCCGTCCCGGCTCGAACGCCGTGACGTCCGACGGCAAGTTCTTCGTCACGTGGGACGACGGTTTGTACGGCATCAGAGTGGTCGACCTCGAGAAGAAGGAAGCGACCGGTGCACTCCAGATAGTCGGCTGCGGTCCGTTCACGTGGATGGTCGATCACGAGCTGTACAGCGTCTGCGAGGACACCCGGGAACTGCTGCACGTCACGATCGGTGACGACGGTGTTCCGAAGGAAACCGCCCGAAGCAAGGTCCTACCCGAGGATTTTGTCTCCACCCGTAAGGTCACGTGGGCCTCGGAAGCACAAAAAGCCTTGCTGGTCAGTGAGAACGGCGATGTGTACGTCTTCGACTTCTCCAACGGACTGCCTCAGGAAGGTGTCAAGCCGATCGGAAACGCCGGGCAGGACTCCGGTCGATTCTCGGAGAACGTCATCAACGCCGACGCAACCCGGCTCGCAATCGCGTACACGGACACGGCTATTCATCCGGACTCTGCTCGGGGAGGCTCACTGGTCAAGATCGACTTGTCCGACGCAACAACCTTCGCCCCGGTGAAGAGCTTGACGCTTGCAGACCTCGGCTTGACAGACATCAAGAGCATGACCTTTTCCGTCGACGGCGCCACGTTCTACGTGCTCGGTACCGGACCTGAGGTCGAAGGCTCCGCTCCGCAGAAGATCGTGGGTTACAACGCGAGCACCGGCGAGCAGGTCAGTTCCGTCGATGTCTCGGGCAACGTCGGGGATGTCAGCGGGTTGATCACACCAGAAGTACTCCGATGAGTCGTCCCGGATCCGGCGTGGTGATGGGCCGGCGCCGATTCCTGAGTTTGGGAGCACTCGGCGCCGGAGCACTCGGGCTCGGCGCAATGGGGACGATTGCCGGATGCAGTTCCACTGCAGCATCTCCGACGCCGACGACCGATCTCGACTACATCCTGCCCACCGACCCGGAAGTTGCCGCCGCAGAATCGGCGCGAGCCTGGAACGGGACCACCGCTGCGTTTGCCCTTGCCGCCGGATTCTCGACGGTAGATCTTGGCGGACGCCTCGTGGACACGTGGACGTACGGAGGCGCTGCGGTGGCTCCGGAACTTCGCCTGAAGTCCGGTGACCGGGTGAACGTCAGCGTCCAGAACGGCCTCGACGCCGAAACAACACTGCATTGGCACGGAATTCGAATCCGCAACGACATGGATGGCGCGGCACCCACCACGCAGGCTCCCATCGGCGCCGGTTCGAGTTTCGAGTACAACTTCATCGCACCGGATCCGGGAACGTACTGGTACCACTCGCACAGCGGATTACAAGCCGATCGGGGGCTGTTCGGCGCCTTGATCGTCGAGAACCCGAACGACATCACCGGGGCCGACATCGATGCCGTCCTAGTGCTCGACGACTGGCTCGACGGATTGGGTACCACACCGGATTCCGTCCTGATGGCCCTGAACCCGGCAATTTCGGGCGGGCACGGCGGACACGGCGGTGGGGCAACAACTCCGGCGGAACACTCGGAAGCCGACATGTCCGTCGCGCAACAGTTGGTGAGCGGCGGACACGGTTCTTCCGAACCACTCGGCGGGATGACTCAACACATCGCGTATCCACTGCACTTGATCAACGGGCGGCCACCCAACGATCCTGCTGTCGTGACTGCAGCGCCCGGTTCGACCCTGCGACTGCGAATCATCAACGCAGCCGCCGAAACTCCGTACCGGTTTGCTGTGGCCGGTCACGAGATGACAATTGTCGCTACCGATGGCTACGACGTGGAACCAACTCCCGCCGACACCATCATCGTCGGAATGGCGCAGCGCTACGACGTGCTGGTGACGGTGAAGTCGGGAACATGGCCGGTGGTGGCGAAGGTCGAGGGCCGAGATGGTTATGCGTCGACCGTCCTACGCAGCACCGACGCGTTGGCGCTGGCGAACCCGGATGTCGGCGGAAACCTCTCGGAACTGGCCGGCCGACTGGTCACCGAAAGCGAACTCCGGCCCACGGAATCCGCACGGCTCGAGACGAAATCGCCTGATCGCGACTACCGCATCGAGTTGATCCAGGCCGGCGATCGGTACGTCTGGGGAATGGCGGGGGCCGATGCAGGCAAGCTCGTCATGAAACAGGGCGAACGGGTCCGGATCACGATGAAGAACGCGTCCACGATGTGGCACCCCATGCACACCCACGGCCACACGTTTGCGGTACCGGATTACGGCGGACTTCGCCGCGACACCGTCAACGTCCTACCCGGCACCGAGCTTGCCATCGAGTTCGACGCCGACAATCCCGGCGAGTGGATGTTCCACTGCCACAACGCCTACCACTTCGAGGCCGGCATGACGGCAAATCTGCGTTACGTCCGCTGACAAGTCGAAGAATGGAGAGAACACCTCATGAAGAAACTCGTTCCCGCTTTCCTGGCCGCGTGCGCTGCCCTGAGCCTCACCGCCTGCAGTAGTGATGCCGGTGCGTCGTCGGACGAACCTGCAGTCGTGATCGAGGTGAAGAACATGGCGTACACACCGGCATCGGTCGCAATCGAGAAGGGACAGACCGTCGAATGGAAGTTCGACGACAGCGGACTCCCCCACGACGTGGTCGGCAACGGTGATCTCGACGGGAAACTGAAGAGCGAGTTGCTCACCGAGGGAACCTTCTCGTACACGTTCGACGACGCCGGAACCTTCACCTACCACTGCACGCCCCACCCGATGATGGTGGGCACCGTGATCGTTCAATAGTGAGGAGGTGGATCGCCGGCTTCGGCCTCGCTGTCGCGGCGACGTGTGTCCCAGCTTGCGGCACAGAAGATCCCGTCCCCGACGTGGTGGTCGAGATCAGCAATGTTCAGTTCAGCCCGATGGACGTCACCGTGGAACACGGCGGCACCGTCGAGTGGCGCTTCGACGACGGTGGACTCCTGCATCATGTGGAATCACCCGGCCTGTTCGACAGTGGTATCACCGGAGACGGAACGTTCCGGCACACGTTCGAGAGCGTCGGCGTCTACGAGTATTCGTGCTCCGTGCACCCGTACATGATCGGAGTCATCACAGTGCTGTGAACACTGGCTCATCACTTTTCGCTGCGACTTCGACTCGACACTTTTCCTGAACCACAAACACTTCGGAGGATCTGATGACTACTGTTCTCTCACACGGCCCACTGCAGACCGATGTCCCTGACATCCGGCCGACCCTTCAAGGCTCGGTCGGCACCGCGACCCGTGTCAGCCTCGTCGCGGCGGGCGCCGCTGCGGGTGCCGGCCTCGCACTCGTGGCCACGCCATCTGCGACAACAGCTTTGACCACAGCTGTTATCGGCGCCGGACTGGTTACGTCGCTGGCCGCGAACTGGTCGACCTGCGGAATGTCCGTCGCCGGAGTTGTTGCCGCGCCGAAGCAAGTCGATCGGAAGGGATCCTCGACTCCTGTCCGCCGACTCGGCTGGCACGCTCTGGGTTCGGTCACGACGGGAGCCGTCACCGGGGCATTGATCGGCGCTCTCGGTGCGGCGATGTCCGGGTACGTGCCGGTCGGCTGGGCGCTGGGCGTCTGGGCCGTCGTCGCGGTTGCATACGGGCTGCACGAGTTGGGTGCGGTGAGCATGCCGACTCCGATGCGGCGCCAACAGCTTCCGCGCCATCTGCGCCGCACGATGGCGCCCTGGAAGGTCTCGCTGATCTTCGGCGCGATCATCGGTCCGGGATTTCTGATCTTCATCCGCTCGAGTGCGTACTACCTCTTGGCACTCGGCGTCATGGCTTCGGGTTCACCGGCTCTCGGGGCGGCGCTGTTCACGGTCGTATCCCTTGGCCGCTGCATGCCCAGCCTCGCGGCAATCGTGCACACCAAGCGTGGTGGCTCGATGCCGGGATTCCTCTCGATCATGTGCGTCGTGGACCGTCGCGTGCAGAGCGTCACCGGCGCGGCATTGATCGCACTGGGAGCATTCGCCGCCGCAGCACTGATCTGACTCTCGACCGAGCACCCTTCACCTCGAGTGAACACACGCTCCGACTCTCCGGAGCGTGTGTTCGCTCGACAGAAACCGTGCGCACTCACCCCGCGTCAGGGAATCGACAGCGCCACCTGGACCGAGTCCTCCGACGGCGACGTCACCTTTGCGTCCCGACTCCACAGCATGTCCAGCGCTGCCTTGGGCTTGGCAAGAACCCACTCCCGGGCGGCGTTCTTGATCAGCGTCGGAGTTGCGCACCCGCAATCGCTGTTCACCCCGTCTGCGTCGATGCCGACGTCTCGGCACAGCGCCACAGCGCGGGGCACGTGATACCCCTGAGTGACGATCAACGCCTTGGTCACCCCATACGTATGTATGGCCCGGAAGCAGGTGTCATAGGTGTCGAGGCCGTACGGATCCCCCACGATGCGACGCTCATCTATTCCCTGCTCCACCAGGTAGTTCGTCATCGCCGCGATCTCGTCACCCGAGCCGCCGTTCGCGTCGCCGGAGACGAGGACCGCTTTAGCCTTTCCCGCTTCCACCAGTTCGACTGCTGCGTCCAGCCGCCCTTTCAGGAAAGCCATCGGCTTACCGTCCTTGATCTGCGCGCCCAGCACGATCACTACCCGAGCATCGGGAGCATCGGCGGCGTCCGACGTATGGCCGGCCGACGCCACGGAAATCCACACGATCGAGCCCGCGTAGACAACTGCTCCGAGCACCGCAATGCCTGCGACCCAACGAGGCCACCTGCGCTTGCGCGGCGGTTTCACTGGATCTGCAGCAGCTTCGTCCATTCGTCGATCAAACCACACGGTTTCTTCACCGCTTAGGCGCTCGGTCGATCCTCCATCCCTCCGCGCCACTGCGCTCGGCCCACAAATCCGAGTACTTCCCACCTCGCGCGATCAGGTCTTCGTGGGAGCCGACCTCCTCCACCCCACCGTCTTCGAGGTAGACGATGCGATCTGCTCCCTGAATAGTCGACAGGCGATGAGCGATGATCACCACCGTTCGACCACGGGCCAATCGGTGAATTGCCTCGGTGATGGCGACTTCGTTCTCTCCGTCGAGGGCGGAAGTCGCTTCGTCGAGAAGAACAATCGGAGTGTCCTTGAGGAATGCCCGCGCAATCGAGACCCGCTGACGTTCACCGCCGGACAGCAGCGATCCGCCTTCACCTACCCTGGTCGCCTCACCGCTCGGCAAACGGTCGATCACTTCGCCTAGCCTGGAATCCACCACTGCTTGACGGACCTCCGACTCGGTGGCATCCGGTCTCGCCAACCGAACGTTCTCCAGGATGGTTCCGTCGAACAGGTAAACCTGCTGTGAGACAGTCGATATCCGAGACATCAATGCTCTCGTTCCGATCTCGCGAACATCGGCTCCCCCGATGGTTACCGCACCTTCGTCTACGTCCCAGAATCTGGAGATCAGCCGAACCAGAGTTGTCTTTCCGGAACCGGAAGGACCGACCAGAGCGGTGACCGAGCAGTCCGGGAACTCGAGGCTCACGTTACGAATCACGCGATCCGGGCCGTAGCCGAAGGAAACCGAATCGAACCGAATATCATACGAAGTAGGCTCTTTCGGCACCTCAGGCTCCGCCAGCACCGGTACATCGATCATCTCGCGGACAGATCCGAGCGACACCCGGGCCAGTGAGATACCTTCACCGAATCCTGCGAGCATTTGCATCGGCTCCACGAACCTCACGGCCAACACGAGAACAACGATCACGCTTGCTGTGTCGATGGACCCGGTGGTGACCAGCAGTGCCGCCAGAACCAGGACGGTGAGAAAGGCAACCTGAACGACGATCATGAAGCGCAGCAGATACTTGTCGACCGATCCGATTTCCTGCAGGTGTGCGTCCCGGTTGGACACAAGAGCTTCGTCCAACCGGGTCCAGCCTTCGCCACTCTTACCGGCCGAACGTAGAACTTGCTGCGCCTGTGCATATTCGACGACGCGCGATGCCAACTCGGATTCGCTCTTGCCGATCGCCTCGTATTCGGGAACAACCGCCCGCTGCACGTTGCGGTAAGCCCGAATCCCCAGTGGAACGAAGACGACCATCGCGAGAGACAGTCGCCAGTCCACAAACAAGACAGCGATCGCCACTGTCGCTGGAGTCACCGTGACGGTGACGAGTTGCGCGATGATCATTCCCGGGATGCTCATCAAGATAGCCGTGCCCTCGGTGACCAGGCGAGTGAACGCTCCACGGTTTGCCTTGCTGAACCACCCGAGCGGAACCTGCACCACGTGCTCACCGAGGCGATGCATGATTCCACCGGCAAAACCCTCGATTCCGATGCGGTACGCCCGATTCTCGGCGATCCACCGTACGGCGCCACAGGCCACCGCCACGAGAGCAGCCGTGACAACCCACGGCACTGCGGCGTCGTAATCGCCGCGAACCACCGCTTTCAGGATCGGAATAATCAGTGCAAAGACGACACCCTCGAGTATCCCAGCGAGCGTGAAACCTGCTATCTGACATCGCATCCCATTGCCGCGCCCGAGGATTTCGTCCAGGTCTTGAATCATTGCAGCGCCTTTCACGGAGATATGTCTTCGACGAGGGGGTTCTGGAGCGCCCACATCCGCGCGTAGGTTCCGCCGAGCGCCGACAACTGTTCGTGCGTACCTTTTTCCACGATCCGCCCGGCGTCGAGAACGAGTATCTGATCTGCGTATCGGACGGTGTGCAGTCGATGAGCGATCACCATCATGGTGCCGCCGTCTGCACTGATCTCGCCCAGTGCGCGTTGAACGGCCGATTCACTGTGGGGATCGGCCTGCGAAGTCGCCTCGTCCAGGATGACGATCGGCGGGTTCTGAAGGATGGCGCGGGCGATCGTCAGGCGTTGCTTCTCCCCACCCGACAGCTCACCGCCCGAACCACCACCGATCTCGGTGTCGTACCCGTCTGGCAGTCGCACGATCACGTCATGAATTTGCGCCCGCTTCGCCGCTGTCTCCACTTCCATATCCGTTGCATCTGGTCTGCCGAGCCGAATGTTCTCGCGCACGGTGTCCCGCAAGAGCACGACATCCTGGAAGACGATCGCCATCGATTTCAAGACTTCACGACTGGACTGATCTCGTAAATCGCTTCCACCGAGGCGAATAGATCCATCCGTCACGTCCCAGAACCGCGGAAGTAGACGCGCCAACGTGGTCTTTCCGGAGCCGGACGGTCCGACTATCGCGGTGACGGTGCCCGGTTGCATCTCGAAGGAGATGTTCTCAAGGACGCGCTGTCCAGTGGTGTATTCAAATCCGACGCAATCGAATTCAACCAAGGTACCGCGAGCCGAGACCGGCTCCCGGGGTTCAGCCAGCTCTTCTTCGCCGAGAATGCTCTCGACGTGAGTCGCTCCCAGTTGGCCTTCGCGGTAGAGATTGGCCATCGTTCCCATGTGCAGAACCGACGACGGAACACCGATTCCGACGACTAGAAAGGCAACAAGAGCTACCGGGGTAATCCAACCCCCGGACAACATTGCAGTTCCCGTCGCCGTGATGACCACGATGAGTGCCGCCGGTGAGAGGAGGATCGACATCGCGACCACCGGCCTTCCCATCCCCGACATCCATCGCACGCACACCGCAACCATCGAATCGACAGCGCTCGAGTAGCGCGCGAATGCGCGACTCCCACTCCCGTACGTCTTGACAACCTCGATACCGTCGCCCAGTTCTACTGTCGCAGAGGTCAATGTCGACATTGCAAGATTCCAGGAGTCGACGTTCGTTCGATAGGCTCTGCGCATCGACGGCGCGGCGAGAGCGAGACACACTCCGATGTAGCCGACCAGGACCAGGCTGAACTTCCAGTCCATCGCCACCAGATAGATCAGGGCCACTATCGGCGACAGGATCGCGGGCACCACGTCGGCGGGAAGGTGAGCGACGAGAAGATGCATCCGCTTCACGTCGTCCGTCATCGCCTGCTTCACTTCACCGGTGCCACCATTTGCAAACCACCCCAGAGGAACTCGGGACAGATGCCGAGCGATACGCGAGCGGATCGAGTATTTGAAATGCGCGTCGGCGGTGTGACAGACGGTCAGTGCTGCGTTGTAGACGACAAAACCGAGAATTGTGCCCGCTGCACCGATTGCGGCCCACATCCAGACCAGGTTCAACGACGAGCCGGTCAGGAGCACCCGCGCGATCTCGACCACCGCAACGTAGGGCAGGAATCGCAGTGGCACCGACAGTGCCGACAGACCCGCCCCTAGGAGGAGTTGATTTCTCACCGGCGCGATCATCCTGCCCAAAGCGTCTCGGTCGACGAGTCCAGGCGAGTCTTCCGGGGCTGCGGACTCGTTCACTTTCATTGCCGCACTCACTCTTCGACGATGATCGTGCCGGTCATGTTCGGATGTGGTGTGCACGTGTAGGTGAACGTTCCGGCTTTGTCGAAGGTCTGACTGTAGGTTCCGCTTCCTTGGAGATCGCTCTTGATCCCCAACTCGGCGAACACGACATCGTGCGGCATTCCCTGGTCCTCGAAAATCCACGTGACGGTCTGTCCTGTGTGCACGGTGACGGAGTTCGGTGTGTACGCACGGTTTTTCACCGAGATCTCGACCGGCGCTTGCTCGGTAGATCCCGTCAAATCGTTGCCGCACGACGTCAGTGTGAATACCACTGCAACAGCGATCAATGTGGTCAATCCGGTGCGAACTGACATTCTGCTCTCCTCATCGAACGTAGTGGAGGTCGGCAGTCATCCCGGCCTCGAAGTGGTACGCGTTGTGACAGTGAAACATCCACCGTCCTGGATTGTCGGCGTCGAAGTCGATCGCCATTTGTGTGCGCGGAAGTACGATCACAGTGTCTCGGCGAAGCCCGCCGTAGGAGGGAACCGAGAACGTGTGCCCATGGGTGTGCATCGGGTGCCACATGTCGGTGTCGTTGTTCATGACGATTCGTATTCGCTCGCCCTGCTTCATTCTCAACCGACCTGCATCGGCGCCCGCCATTCCCCAGAGGTATCGATCGCCGGCCTGAATGAGATCCACCGAATACGCACGATCCGGTGCCCTCTGCTCCAGCGCTCCTGACGGGCGAAGCTCCGATTCCAGAACGAGCCGACCGCCGGAACCTGACAGCACTGCAGGCGAAGTCAGGTCGACGACCGCTACCGAATCCGGCGTCCGAAGCAGGCACGCGACGCCACCTGACTTCCCTTCCACCTTCGCGGCGATGGGCCACGAGCCGGACTGCACCGTCACCAATACGTCGTATCGCTGCGCGGGTGCGATCAGAATCTCGTCTCCGGCTGTGTAGGCAACGTCCTGCCCGTCAGCACTGACAACGGTCATCTCGTGCCCGGCGACCGAGAAACGGTACGGAGTCTCCGCCCCGGCATTGATCACCCGCAATCGAAGCCGAGTTCCGGCCGTCGCACTGACGACGAAGGGATCTTCCACAGGCCGTCCGTTGATCAGGTGCAGTGGATACGTGATGTGCGTTGCCATTCCACCGAGCGCCTCGGAATTGCCGTGACCGCTGGCGAGAAGTTCTGCGGCAGAATCAATCTCTGCATCATCGACTTCCGGTGGAGCTCCGCCGTGCCCGTGGTGTCCTCCCTGCACGTCCGGTGACAATGCGCGAAGCACTGCATCCGGGGTTGTTCCCAGCCCGTCGAGCCAGTCGTCGATCACGATGACGACGTCCTCGTCGGCTCCGGTCCGGTCGTTCGGGTCCTCGACCACGAGTGCACCGAATAACCCTCGATCGGCCTGCAATCCTGAATGGGAGTGGTACCAATATGTTCCGTGATCCGGGGCCACGAAGTCGTAGGTGAACTCGGCACCTGGTTGGATTCGTTCCTGGGTGACCGGCGGGACGCCGTCCATGTCGTTGCGGATCGCAATGCCGTGCCAGTGCACCGAGGTCTCCGTCGGAAGGTCGTTCTGCAAAAGAACGTTGAGCCGGTCTCCCTTGGAGATTCGAAGCTCCGGGCCAACTGCTTCCGCACCGTACGACCATGTGTCGACCTCTCTGGCGCCCAGACTCACCCGAGCCGGTGCAGCTGTCAGATTCCGTTCGACTGTGCGCCCGCTATGAAATCTCGCCTGTTCGGCAGCACGAACTTCGTCGTCGAACGGTGAAATCTCAGAACTGGATTCGTTCGCCGAGCCACGGCTGCACGCACTCAATGCCACAGAACCCAAAGCCGCAGAACCCACAGCCGCAGAGCCGAGCGTCACCGCTCCCCATCGCAGAGCCAGGCGCCGACTCAACGCACTCGAACTCATGCCGTCAGCGCCGTGAATTCCTGATAGCGCGTCGCGGCAACAGCTTCGGTTCCGGTGCCGGTCAGATTGCCGGCAGCCATGGCATCCATGTCCTCGATCATCCAGAAAGTGGCGAAGGGATGAGTGGCGAGCCACATGTCTCCGTTGACCTTGGCCACTCGGTTCTCCTGCACCGCTGAAAGACTCGAGAACCCGGGAACACCGGCAACCTTGCCGAACTCGTACACGCCCTCGTCGAACACGGCCACGATCCGAGCATCCTGCGCCGGGATCGCCTCGTCGGACAGGGGCGCATACGGCAGTCCTCCAGCGGCATTCGATCGCTGGGATTCCGGACGCCCGAAGCCGCTCTCCGCCAACAACAAGGACGGCGGCGCCTGCTCGGTGGTGGTGGCAAGGATTCCAGAACTGCTCATCAGCACCGACACGGTGTTCGCTTCACCACCGGACCGAGCAGAGACGTCAGCGATCTTGCCCTCCAAGGCGACGGTCAGCTTGTCGGCAACCGACTGACGATCAAAAGCGCGTCCGAAGAAGGCAAGATTCTCACGCCACGGAGTGGTGACGGCCGGGACCGGCACTGTGGGTACGGTCGATGCGAGGGAGTCGTAGTAGCTCCGATCGCCCATCGACGTGAAGATGACCAGTCCGGGATCCTGGGCGAGGACCTGCTCGATCGGGGGTGCACCGAGCGGCGGCACCGTGACCACCTCGGTACCCGCTGACGCCAAGATATCCTGGCCGATCTCCGATCCCCACGACGTGAAGACCACGTCAGGGGTGATGCCGACGGCAAGGAGACCGAGTGCGGCGTATTCGTCGAGGGAAACAATTCGCCCGAGGTCGCCCGGAACCGACGTCTCACCGAATTCGTGGGACACAACACGCGTTCCCTCGGCAGGTTCCGTCGTCGGTCCCGCCTCACTCGAGCTACAGGCGGCCGCAGTCAGGGCAACGACACTGACCAGCAGCGAAGCACCCAGCCTCGATAGGTAACCGGGTCGCGTTTTCAACTTCATGGTGTCCTTCAGCTTCGAAAAATCGGGGGGTTCGCATAAATCCGAGCACTGCTCGGATTTGGCAAGTAAACCTCACCTAAGTACATCCGTCAATCGCTTGCGTCGACTACGCACACCGATCCGACGCCACTAAGCTCGGTCGGACCATGACTGCGCCATCACCTGACAAGAAGTCCGCCGCGAAATCACAGCGCCGCCGGAGTTACAACACCGGGATCACTGCGGACGCGGTGCTGACCGTGGCGTTCGGGCTCAGTCGCGAGCACGGAGTCGAGGGCTGGTCGCTGCGGCAGCTGCTCGGCGAACTCGATACGTCGTTCTCCGTCGTCTATCGACTCGTCGGAGATCGGGACGCACTCTCGGCTGCGGTGGTCGACAGTGCGGTGTCGGCCGTGAACGTGCCATCTGCACAAGAAGATTGGCGTCAATGGCTGACGCATCTGCTCTTGCAGATGCGAGAGGCCTTGATCGAGTGTCCAGGCGCGGCACAGTGGCTGCTGATGAACGGAGTTGCCACCCAGCGCAGCCGGGAACTCATGGAGGCCGGATTGGCATCGCTGATCGACGCCGGGTTCGGGGAAGAAGCCGCTCAGGCTTACACCGTCGCCTTCACCTCGACAATCACACTGATCGCCATGAACGACGCCAGGCGCATTCCCAGCGGACAGCCTTCACCCGATCACAGCGCGATGCTGGAACGACTGAGTAACGACGGACCCTCAGATCCTCGTTCATCGATGGAGACACTGATCGGGAAGTTCGCCGGTCCACCGGATGCTGCGGAAGCAACACGGGCAGAACACTATCGCTACACACTCGACCGTGTCCTCGACGGCCTCGAGGCGCGGCTGAACGCAATCAAGGAGTCACAGAAATGACCGAGGGTCGGGGGGGGGGGGGTGGGGGACCCGCCCCACGTGGTGTTGGGAATTAGGTTTGTGTTAACGGACACGGTGGGGACGGAACGCAAAGGGGGTGACAGGGTTTAGCCCCAAAACC